>WTGW01000064.1 GCA_011523395.1 Acidimicrobiia bacterium | reverse complement strand
GGGCGAAGTCTGGTTCCACCCCGGTGGTATCACAATCCATCACCAACCCGATGGTGTTGTGCGACACGAAGCCGTTGGCCACGTAGGTGACGTTGTCGGGGACGGACAGGTCGTAGGTCCACTGCTCCTCACCCAGTTCGGCGCTACCGATCCGGTCGTAGTAGTGGTCGAGCAGCCGCGCCAGTTCACGGTCATCGGTGCGCTCCAGGAGTTCCAGGGCCGATCGGCGTGACACCATGCCGATCCTGGCCAGCGATGCCAGCATGATGCGCCGCAAGCGGCCGTTCTCGGGAACGAGCCGATCGATGAGGGAGCGGGGCACCGGAATGTGGTCACAGCGGGCCGACTGCGGGATGGTGGTCGAGGCCAGGGCGGCCTGCTTGCGGTCGCCCATGAAGCCGATCTCCCCGGCGAACGCCGTCGCGTAAGAGAGGTTGAGGATGCGCAGCACGGCGAGGGGAGCATCACTCCAGCCGGTCCGGTCCATCTTGCGGGTGGTGGGATAACCGATCGCCAGCAGCAGCGACTGGACGTCGCGGCTGAACTCCATGGAGGTGGTGGACCAGTGCGGATAACCGGCCGTGACGGTCCCGTCGGCCTCGAACAGGCCCCTGATGAAGGCGCGATAGGTTTCCGGGCTGTTGGAAGCGAGTACCGCGTCCGGGATGTGAGGCAGCCATCCCTTGCCGGTATGGCCCTCGGCGGGCGCGATCTTGGCGAAGCCGCAGGCTTCCCACCACACGGTCAGCGGAACCGAGTGGAACGCGACCTCGGTGTAGCCGACCCTCTCGCCGACGTGGGCCTCCAGGTTGAAGAGCCGCTTCCCGAGCATTCGAAGACGTTCCACCACGTCGAAATCTTCGGCCGCGACGCACAACCTCAGACCCTTGGCGTGGAGGGAACCATCCCCCATGAAGTACCCGACTAACTCGGCCAGTTCTGGGCTCATGGTTCTCGGCGCCGTGGTGGTCCAGTCACCGGTCCAGTACATCTCTCCCAGGGGAGGGAGGGTCACCTGGCGGGAACCTCCGACCAGCTGGTTCATCTGCAGGGGGACGAGATCGCCGGCCTCCAGGTCTCCGAAGCGTTTCCATACCCAATCGCCGGTCTGCGGATCCACGACCCTGATGCGGTGGGTGGTCGTTCCCTGGACGCGGTATCCTCGCTCCGTGTCCACGGTCACCACGGGCTCCACCCCGTTGACGTAGAAACGGGTCGCGGTGCGAGGCCCTTCGTCCGTTCCGACCGACACGCCGAGTTCCTGCCACTGCGGGCCGTCGGGATCGCCGAGCGACCGGAGCCGGACCAGTCCTCGTTCGGTCGGGATGAGGGATCCGCCCACCAGGCATCCGGTCGGAGCGAGCACGCTTGCCTGGGCGTTGCGGTAACCGTGCTGTTCTCCCATCTCCAGGGCCCGGTCCCAGGATCGGCGGGCCGCGTCCAGCAGCTCGGCAGGGCAGCGTGACGGGTCGATGGTGCTGACCTCGGTGCCGACACCCTCGAAGTCCGTCTCGTCGTAGGCCGCCCGACGATGGTTCCGTATCACCCGCAACATGTTTTCGCGGTTCTTCTCGAACCCGGGGAAGGGGCCCCGCACCTTGGCCATGTCGGCGGAGGTGGCGTAGGCCTCGCCGGTGAGGATGGCGGTCAGCGCGCCGGCGATCGCCCGGCCCTCGTCCGAGTCGTACGGGATCCCCGAGCGCATCAGGAGGCTGCCGAGGTTGGCGTAACCGAGGCCGAGGGTGCGGAAGTCATAGGAGCCCTGGGCGATGGCCTTGGACGGGAAGTGCGCCATCGTCACCGAGATCTCCAGGACCATCGTCCATAGCCGGATGGCGTGAAGGTAACCGGCGGTGTCGAACCGGCCGGTTGCGTCATCGAGGAAGGCGCCGAGGTTGATGCTGGCCAGGTTGCAAGCCGTGTCGTCCAGGAACATGTATTCCGAACAGGGGTTGGACGCCCGGATCTCACCGTCCGCCGGGCAGGTGTGCCATTCGTTGATGGTGGTGTGGTACTGGACGCCCGGATCGGCACAGGCCCAGGCGGCGTCCGCGATCTGCTCCCACAGGTCTCTGGCGCGTACCGTCTTGCTGACGTCACCCTCCACCCGGTTGACCAGTTCCCAATCCCCGTCCTCGGCGACCGCCTTGATGAAGCGGTCGTCAACCCTTACCGAGTTGTTGGAGTTCTGGCCCGACACGGTCATGTAGGCCTCACCGTTGAAGTCGGCCTGGAACCCGCCGTGCTCGATCAGGAGGCGGGCCTTCATCTCCTCGTCGCGCTTCCAGGCGATGAACTCCTCGATGTCGGGGTGATCGGTGTCGAGGATGACCATCTTGGCGGCCCGCCGGGTGGTGCCGCCGGACTTGATCGCACCCGCCGCCCGGTCTCCGATCTTGAGGAACGACATGAGTCCCGAGCTCTTCCCTCCGCCCGCCAGCGGCTCGCCCTCGGCCCGGAGGTTGGAGAAGTTGGAGCCGGTGCCGGATCCCATCTTGAAGAGACGGGCTTCCCGGACCCACAGGTCCATGATCCCGCCCTCGTTGACCAGGTCGTCGGCCACCGACTGGATGAAGCAGGCATGGGGAGCCGGTCTGGAGTAGGCGTCGGGGGAGGGGAGTACCTCGCCGGTCTCCTCGTCTACGTACCAGAACCCTTGCGGCGTGCCGGTGATGCCGTACTTGTGCGACAGGCCGGTGTTGAACCACTGCGGGCTGTTGGGCGCCGCCATCTGGTTGGCGAGCATGTACTTGATCTCGTCCTCGAAGGTCTGGGCGTCGGCGGCGCTTCCGAAGTAGCCGTAGCCCTCGCCCCAGTGGCGCCAGGTTTCGGCAAGCCGGTTGAAAACGTCCTTGGCAGAGTGCTCCGACCCCAGCACCGGATTGCCTTCGGAATCCAGCATCGGGTCGCCGTCAGTGTCCACCTGGGGCACACCGGCCTTGCGGAAGTACTTCGAGACGATGATGTCGGTGGCCACCTGCGACCAGGTGGTGGGAACCTCGGCGTCATCCATCTCGAATACCACGGAGCCGTCCGGATTGACGATCCGTGACTCGCGGCGGGTCCAGGCGATTCCCTCGTACGGGTCGCGGCCTTCGGTCGTGAACTGACGCTGTATCCGAAGTCCATCTCCCCGTCCCGCCATCATCGCCCTCCTTTCGATAAGAGTGAGGGGTACCTGCCGAGAGCCCCTACTCTTCGCTTGCCATACGCCGGTATGCCTAGTTGCCGGTGCATCGACCGGCTCCCGATCATGGCGGTCGGGTCAGTTACGCCCGAGATCGGGCATACCAGTGTAATACCATGGCTGTAATTAATCAACCGGATTCCGGCCCGTAACCGACCCTGAGGCCAAATTAATCCGGGCCGGAGACACGTCTCCTTTGGCTTTCTCCTTTGCCTGCGCCCGCGCGATGAACCGCACAGGCGGAGGGGAAGTGAGATCCGGACAGCGCCGAACATGGTGGCGCCGTCCGGACCGACGGGGAAGAGGGGAAGAGGGAAGAGAGGGCACACGGCCGGGGAAGTCGGCACCACCATACAGGCTCTACAGGCGGCCTCCGACCTACTCGCCCATCCGTTTTTTGTCACTCTGGTCATAGGCCCGCGGGTAGAGGGTCTCGGTGTGGCCATCCACCGAGATGACCTGGCCGCTTATTCGCTTGCCTCGTGCCGAGGCCAGAAAGACCACCAAGTCGGCTATCTCCTCAGGGTCGACGAAGGTCCCCATCGAGGTGCCCTCCGCATACAGCGAACGGATCTCCTCTCTGGGCAGACCCTCGGCCTCGGCGTGGGCCGCGATGACTCGATCCATGCGTTCTCCGGTGATGGCGCCGGGAGCGACGGCGTTGACCCGGATGCCGTGGCGGCCGAGTTCCATCGCCAGCGTCTTGGTCAGGCCGATCACGCCGAACTTGGCGGCCACGTACGGTGCTCGGTAGGGCATGCCGTGGAATCCGGCCGTCGACGAGACGTTGACAATGGCGCCCGACTGCTGCCGCTTCATGGCAGGGATGACCCGCCGCGCGCAGTGGAACTGGCCGTCAAGACCCACCGCCAGGCACCGGCGCCACTCGTCCGCGGAGATTTCCTCGAGAGGCTTGGTCGGCCCGGCTATCCCCGCATTGTTGACCAGCAGGTCGACCCCGGAGGCAGCGATCGGATCCAGCCAGGCCGCCACCGCACCCGGATCCGACACGTCCACCCCGGCGCACTTCACTGCGGACGGCAGGTTGGCCAGCGCCCGTTCGTCGACGTCCCCCACGAAAACGGTCGCGCCCTCGCCGACCAGCGCCCGGGTGATCGCCAGGCCGAGTCCGCCGGCGCCGGCGGTCACCACGGCTCGCAGTCCGTCGAGGCGGGTGTCCATGCCCGGAGGTTATCGACCGACGCTCGTCCCCGCCTGGTCCTCCGTCCATATGGCAGTGATCATCGGCATTCGGACCCGATACAATCTGCGCCATGGACCTCTATGCCCGCGTCAACATTCTCGAAGGCCGGGCGGTCCGTCTCGGTCGGGGCAGCCTCGACGATGTGATCTCTCTCGACGCCGACCCGATCAACCGGGCCAGGGGCTGGGCTGATATGGGCGTGGATTGCCTCCTGGTGGTCGATCTCGACGCGGCCGCCTACCGCTCCTACCGCAATCGTCCCCTGATCGACCGCATGCTGAGCGCGCTCGACCTGCCGATCGTGGTAGCGGGCGGGATCCGTTCCGAACGCGAGGCTGCCCGCCTCATCCAGCAGGGCGCCTGGAAGGTGACCATGGGCACGGCCGCCATCGAGACCCCCACCATGGTCTGGGACCTGTGCCGTGACTTTCCCGGCCGGATGATGGTGTCGCTCGACGTCCTCGGCAACGAGGAGTTGGTCACCGAGGGGTGGACCTCAGACTCCGGTCGGTTCATGGAAGAGGTCATGCTCGAGATGGCCTCGTGCGGGGTGAGCGGCTTCTTCGTGACCGACGCCCGCCGCGATGTGCTCTCCGAACGTCCCAATCTTGACATCCTCCGGACCGCGCTCGAGTACATCGACGAGCCGGTGGTCGCCTCAGGCGGTGTGCGGAATGCGGACGACCTCCGCGCCCTGACGTCGATCGAGGTCGGCGGCCGTAGCCTCGCCGGAGTGGTGGTGGGCCGGGAGGTCACCGAAGGACGGTTCACGGTCGCCCAGGCCAAGGCGGTTCTCGGCGGGCCCGGGGCACCGCGCTCCCGCGTGCTACAGCTCCGGGTCGTCATCCCTTCCAGCGACCTGGGCCGCAGCGTCGACTTCTACCAGAGCACCCTCGGCTTCGCTCGCATCGAGACAGCGGGTCCCGGAGCGCAGGAGGAGACCGGCTCGAGAGTCCTGCTGGACGTGGGTGTTGACTCCGTGCTGGAGCTGGTGCCCGAGGACGGTCCCGGGGAGGGACGGCATCAAAGCCGGCTGGTTTTCGTAGTGGATGATGCGGAAGCCCTCCGCGATCGGGTGGAAGGCCTCGGCCACACCACCGGTCCGGCCGCGACCGGATCCCTCGGAGCCTTCGAGGTCGGGGCTCCCGACGGTGTTACCGTGATCATCTCCGAGTCCGACGGGGTATGAACCCCCGTCGGGACTGCGTTCCAGCAGACAGATCGCCTGCTGAACCGAGGAGGGTAGTGGTGAAGACCGGCTCCGGAGGATTCCGGCTGCTGCTGCTGTCGATGGTCGGCGTCCTGCTGCTGACGGCATGCGAGCTCCGGGTCTTCGCCGATCTGGCGATCGAAGCGGACGAGAGCGGGACGTTTACGGTTGAGTTGTCCATGGACGATGCCCTGACCTCGCTGGTGGGTGCCGAGTTCGACAATGCCTTGGCGGTTGGCGAGGACATGTTTCCGGACGGCTGGAGCACCGAGTTCGTAGCGTCGGAGGGATACGAAGGCATCCGCGCCACCGTGCCGTTCGGTTCGTTGTCCGGGCTGCGAGCAGTCCTGTCGGGCCTGGTGGCAGCCGACGGGGCAACCTCCGATCTGGGACTGCTCGATTTCCTGGCGGCCGGCCTGCCCACCCGGGAGGGCGACACGTTCGGGTTCAGCCTGACCATCCCGGCCGGCGTGGACGGGTTGCTGGGTGAGGGCTTGGCGGAAAGCCCCGTGCCGTTGGACCTCGCCATGCTCGACCAGGTGCTCGACATTCGTATCAGCGTGACGCTGCCCGGCGAGATCGTCTCCCACAATGCCGACCTGCACTCCGGGAACCTCCTTGTCTGGAACCTCTCGCTTACCGACTCCGGGCGCACGCTCGAAGCCGAGTCGCGGCTTAGAACGTCAGGAGTGGGCATGGCCATCGTATGGGGTGCGGTGGCGGCGGCCCTGGTAGTCCTGATCGTCCTGGTCGTGATGGTGCGGTCCCGGCGGACACGGACGAGGCCGGCCGAGGGCGAGACCGTGAACTGATGATCCGGCAGTTGGCTACCGGGAACCCACCATGAGGTTCATCGAAGGGCTGGTGGTGGACCGCGAGTTGACCTACTCGGACGTCTTCCTCGTGCCCTCCTTCTCGGACATCTCGTCCCGGATGGATGTGGACCTCACCCCGCCGGACGGGGTCGGTACCAACATCCCGGTGGTGGTGGCCAACATGACGGCGATCTCCGGCCGGCGTATGGCGGAGACGGTGGCCCGTCGCGGGGGATTGGCCGTGTTCCCGCAGGACGTGGAGATCGAAGCCATCGCCGACATGGTGTCCGCCGTGAAGAGAGCGGACACCGTGCTGGACACTGCCATCACGCTGACCCCTCACGACAACGTCAACACGGCGAGGGCCTTGATCAACAAGCGGTCCCACGGGGCCGCGATCGTGGTGGATGAACGGGGCCGTCCGGTGGGCATCTTCACCGAGGGCGACCAGGAGGGCGCCGACCCGTTCACCCACCTGTCGGAAGTGATGTCGTACGAACCGATCGTGCTTCCCGCCTGGCTGGATCCCGAGGCCATGTTCGAGGAGTTGGCCGAGCGCCGGGTACCCCTGGCGCCGGTGGTGGACGAGTCGGGGATACTGGTCGGGGTCATCACCCGTCCGGGCGCCTTGCGAGCCACCGTGTACGAGCCGGCCACCGACCACCGGGGGCGGCTCCTCGTGGCCGCCGCAGTCGGGATCAGCGGAGATGCCGGAGCCCAGGCCGCCGGCTTGTCGGAGGTCGGGGTGGACGTGGTGGTGGTCGATACCGCCCACGGTCATCAGGCCCGGATGATCGAGGCGTTGAAGGAAGTCCGGGCGGTGGTGGATGACCGTCCGGTCGTGGCCGGCAACGTGGTGACAGCCCGGGCCGTCACCGACCTCATCGACGCGGGCGCCGACATCGTCAAGGTCGGCGTGGGCCCCGGCGCCATGTGCACCACCCGGATGATGACCGGCGTGGGCCGTCCCCAGTTCTCGGCGGTGGTGGAGTGCGCCGCGGCGGCACGATCCCGCGGGCGCCACGTGTGGGCGGACGGAGGGGTGCGGGACCCGAGGGACGTGGCCCTGGCCCTGGCTGCGGGCGCCTCGGCGGCCATGGTCGGTTCGTGGTTCGCCGGCACCTACGAGTCGGCCGCTCCCACCCTGTCGGACGTGGAGGGCAACGTCTACAAGGAGAACTACGGCATGGCTTCTCGCCAGGCGGTCAAGCGGCGCACCGCCAAGGACACCGCCTACCAGCGGGGACTCAAGACCATGTTCGAGGAGGGTATCTCCGAGGGCCGCATGTACCTCAGCTCCGACGCCCCGGGCGTGGAGGACCTGCTGGACCGGATCACCGCCGGAGTCAGATCCTCCTTCACCTACGCGGGCGCCCGCACGATCGACGAGTTCCACCGGCGGGCGGTCATCGGGGTCCAGTCCTCGGCCGGGTACTCCGAGGGTCAGCCGCTTCACGACGGCTGGTAAGCAGTGGCCGGTTGCCAGTGGCCAGTTGGCGACCGGGCGGCAGTCAATTCCGGTTGGGCCTTTCAGCCTCGTGGGTTGGTGACCGTCCCTTGGGTTACAACACCCACTGCCCACTGCCCACTGCCCACTGCCCACTGCCCACTGACCACTGACCACTGACCACCGGATTGGCGCGGGAGCGGCGCCGATTGCGAGTAGCCTCAGTATCGATGGCACGGGTAAGGCTGTTCGC
>WTGW01000168.1 GCA_011523395.1 Acidimicrobiia bacterium | reverse complement strand
ATCCAGTACACCAGATCGTAGACTCTTGTAAGCTATTCCTCAGTAAGGACGACGTTCGGTTGATGCCGGTAAAGCTCCGGTACGCTTGGCCAGCCGAACTAGATCTAATGGCGAGGCTCGCAGGCATGCGCCTACGCCATCGCTGGAGCGACTGGGCTGGCAGTTCGTTTACAGCGTCCGGCACATCTCTGTATACGAACTACATAACGACTCGTGATCCTTCCCATCTGAGGCTGTCCAACCATGCGGGTGGCGGGCGCGCGGAAAGCACATAACACCAACCGCGCCTGTCGGCCATCTGAGGTGACGTCGTCCGCGTTCGGGAGGTGACGTGGTCCCGGACCTTCAAGCAAAGCGCCACCTCAGGCGTGGTCGCGAAGACCCGCTCCCTTCCTCATCGGCTCAGACTGCCCCTAAACGGGTGTCTGGCCCTGCGGCTATCCGCCGGGGTGGGGTCGTTCGGGGTGGTATTTGTCGAGGAAGGCCTGGTAGGCGCGCTGTTGCTGTTCGTGGGGGCTGAAGTACTCGACGTTGGTGGGGTGCCGGTAGTGGGGCCAGGTTCGGGGTGGTAGTAGTCGGCGGCGGTGTGGTGGGGTATGGGGGTCGATCTGCTGTCCGCGCCGGTGAATGGCGATGTGGTGGTGGTACCAGCACACTGTGGCCAGGTTCTCGGCCGTGTTGGCGCCGCCGTCGCTCCTGGGGATGACGTGGTGGGTTTGGAGCCGGTAGCTGCTCTGGCATGAGTCGATGACACACTTCCGGTCTCTTGCGAGCACGGCTCGGCGTAGCCGTTTGGGTATCTGACGTCGTACCGCTCCGATCTCTACGATCTGGCCATCGTGGATGGTGAAGGGTTCGACCCGTCCTTCGCACTCCACCGTCTCCACCGCCTGAGGACCGACCCGAGGCCCGTTGAACACTTCCACGCCTTGGGTCTCGCCCGATCCCTCAGCTAGGGCCTCGTCCTTGATGAGCATGATTACCGGTTCCCGCCCGGCCGGATCACCCGGCAAGAGGTCTTGGTCCAAGTCGTCTTGGGCCATTGTGGTGAGACCAATGGCCTGTTTCTGAGGGGGCGTAAGTTCGGCCTCGATGTCGGAGGTGAGGGGTGGGATCTGGTCTGATCGGCGGTCCAGGGCTTTCCGCACGATCTGGCCGTCAGTGGCGGTGAGCCGCCCTGATAGGTGCCATACAGCACCGTCGTCGGACACGCGCAGGTTCACGTACTGTCTCTCGAAGGCGTCGCGTTCGTCGCCTCGGTTGAGTTTGCGGAACCTAGTGGCCAACTTCGTGACCCCGGTCAGGTCCAGATCCTCTGACGCGGCAACATCGGACGGGCTCGCTCCGGCCTGGAGGAGCCGCTGTTCGGAGACGGTTCGGTCGAACGGCAGGTGCCCTCGCTTTATCAAGTCAATGCGATCGTCGTCGAGTCGGCGGGCTAGATAAGCCAGGTCCCGGGCGACTGTGTGGGGTATGTCCAGCCGAGAAGCTGTCCAGTCGATGAGGGAGCGGTATCCGTCGCGGACGATCCCGCGGTGGCGGATCACCATCTTGAGCCAGGAGAGCTGGCGGCCACGGAGCCGGTCGATCTCCCGCTGGGCGTCTTTGAGGTTGTTCTCAGCGACCAGTATGGAATCGCCGTCATGAAACGCTGGTGCTTCATACATGCCAACCAATATAACGACTAGCTGTGACAAAACACCGCCGAATTATGTATATAACAGAGACAACATGGCAAGGGCACAACGCCCGACTGATCCTGCGTACCCCAGAACGCGACCGTTAAGCGCTGGCCACAATCGATCGAGTCCAGCGATGGCCCTACGGGACTAGCGAATACCGCCGTGTGCGGCCGGTACGAGACAAGCGAGGCTCTCGACGGTCGGCAAGGTGAATGGGAGATCAAGCACATCGGTCTGCGAAACCACATAGTCCTGTGCACTCAGAATGAGATCTGAAGCGTCGAGCGCCGGTTCGGTATCGCTGAAGACAATGCTGCGGGGCTTGTCAGCGAGTGGGTTAAGGCGATGTACCAGTTCCCAATCGCGAATCAGGTTCCAGTCGCCGTCTGCGTCCCTTTGGGCAGCCACGACCACAGCACGGATGGGGCCGTCGGAGCCGGTGATCCGATCGCGCACACTGAATATAAGAAGGGGAGCCTCCAAACCACGGACCGCGGCGTAACCCCCGGTCAGTTCCCGGGCATCCTGGAGTGCTCGGTCGACAACTCGCATTCCGACCCCGGCGACATCCTCTCCTTGCTTGGGTTGCGGTTCCCTGGCGAAGAGAAGCTCATAGCGGTCGACCGTGGAGATCAAGAAGTCGTCCCTCCACTCTTCCGGTGGACGGAAGGACAGGCGGAGGTCGTCCGCCTGGTCGGGCCGCCGGCCTCGGACGGTGAGGATCGCTTTGACGAACGGCACCAGATCCGGCAGATCTACGCGCGGGATCTGGCCCGCCACGCTCCCGAAATCGAAGCGAGCGACATTACCAACCAGATCTCGCACGGTGTCCACCGCTTCCGCGCTACCGAAAGTCGCGGTCTCGGCATCGAACCAATCGTCCAGGGTTTGTCCCCTGCGGGCAGCAGAGTCGGCTTCGGAGAACACCTTGGTGAACATACCTGGAGACGCCATGCCGATCACGAGTTGGCGAATGTCCTCGGGATCGTCCATTGCGCCCCTGAACGCCAGGTCGATTCGCGCCAGCTTCTGGTCCAGGAGATCCCAGATATGACTCTCCACGGTGTGCGGATTCCTCACTGTTACCACATCGACGCGCTTTGTCTGGCCGTAGCGGCTCAGACGCCCAACACGCTGGTGCAGGCGCATCGGATTCCACGGCAAATCCACATGGATCAGGGCGCTGCAACTTTCCTGGAGGTCGATGCCCTCGCCAGCGGCCTCCGTAGAAACGAGAAAGCGAACATCTCCCCGGTTGAAGCGTGCCGCCGCCTGGCGCCGATCTTCCGTCAGGCGGCGGATGTTGCCCGACGCATCCTGTACACCCTCCACATACCCATCGCCGTTAATGAACGCCACACACTCGTCACCGTAGCGCTTGTTCAGCGCGCTCATGAGCAAAGCCTGGGTTGCCTTGTACTCGGTGAAGAACAGCACGGATTGATCGGCGAAACGATCTTCGATCACCGTGATGATGCGAGCGATTTTCGTCTCGCTAGTGACCTCCCTAGCCGCTGCGAGCAACTCTTCGAGGGCCGGAATCTCGTCGGGGTTGAGCCTGACTCCCATGAGGGTCTCTACCACCTGCTCCTCTAGCCGACTGATCTCGTCCAGATTCGCCGGGTCGTCCTGAGCTCGGAGTTCCATCAAGCGCTCTAGATCCTGGTGCGACTTCTCCAACTTGGCCTCAGCATCGCGGAGACGGGCGAGGCGCCGCGTGAGAGCCCGTCTTACCGCCCCCACAGAACTCGACGCGAGCTTCTGCATCGTGATGAGGGCCAAGGTCACCACACGTTGATCCTTAAAGCGAAGACCTGCGGCGTAGGCCTTGCCCGTCAGGATGAACTGTGTGAGCTGCTCGTAAAAGCGCGCCTCCTGCGGCGAGTAGGTGTAGGTCTCGCGCGTTGATCGCACCGGCGTGAACAGCGGCGCGCCGGACATGTCTGTGACGGAGTGCTTGTTATTGCGAATCATCACCGAACGGAGTTTCCCGATCTGGTCTTCGAGAGGCTGGTCGGGATCGAAATCGGTGGGTCTCAACAACCTCAGCAGGGAGAGGAATCCCTTGTCCTTGCCACGATGCGGGGTACCGGTGAACAAAACCATCGACTGGACCTTGCCCCGTTCTTGCAGGCGATCCAATAGCTGATAGGACAACGTGCGGCGGCCCTCGTCATCGACGTTCATGTGGTGGGCTTCGTCGATGAGAACAAGATCCCAGGGTTGGGCGTCCAACATGCGCTCCCAACGACCTGCCGTGTTGAGCCGTAACGTATGCGCTGAGGCGATCACCCGGTCTTGGGTGTTCCAGAAGTCGGAGCTTGGTGTGTCCGCAGCGGCAGCGTAGGTAGCGATGCGGATATCGAACATCTCGCGCATTCGTACCTGCCACTGTCCGACCAGGCTTGCCGGCGCCAGAATCAGCAGCCGATGCACCCGCCCCGACGAAAGCAGCGGGGTAAGGATGAGGCCCGCCTCGATGGTCTTGCCAAGCCCGACATCGTCAGCAACCAGCCATCGCGTGGGCCACGATTCGAGGACGCGCTTGCAGACCCAAAGCTGGTGTGGCAGCAAGTCGATGCGTGATCGGGAAAAGACGCCCCAGGCATCGTTGACCGAACGAATGCACTCGCCGAGGATTCGCGTGACGACAGGCAGCGCCTGGTCGAGCCGTCCAGCGGCCATCCGCTCTGCCAGGCCGTCGACAAGTACGAGATCGGCCGCCAGGCATTCTTCTATCCCGTGGTCAAACCGGGCAACAACGCTTTCGCCCTGGTCCAGAAGGACATGACCGGTACCAAAGCGGGGATGCCGAACTGCCGCGTTCGCATCGAAGGGGGCCATCACTGTTCCAAGCCGAGTTGGCGACCCAGGACCGGATTCGAATCCACAAACCGCAGAGGTATGTCGAAGGCAAGATGGAGATTCGGTGTTGGCGTGCCTAACTGCGACGCCATGAAATCGAAGACGGCGCGAGCCTTGTCGGGGTTACTCGTACCGTCATCCGGGCGGATGAAGCCGACACGCTCCAGCAGAGCAAGCACTCGCTTCGACGGCATCCAACAATCGGGATACAAGTGCTCACCTTCGATGACTCCGAGGCGCATCAACTCCCTTAGCACCCAGTGGAGACCCATATTGAGGGGTGCAGGTGGCGCGTCGAATTGGGTACCAGCGCCAGTGAGGTCTCTTCTCGGCGCAAGCAAGTACCTAATGCCGTAGGTTCTCGCCTCGCGATGTCCAGCCGACTTGAGGAGTCGAACATACACCTCCCGGTACCGGCTGAGCTGATAGATCGTCGGAAACAATGACATCCACTGCGCGTACGTCAGCTTCTCGATTGCGTCGTCTTGCCATTCCCGCAGCATGCGCATCCACTCAGCTGGGTTGTCCGGGTCCATAAAGATGTCCCACCATCCGCGGTCGTGAACCAGTTCCAGGAATCCACGGTGCTGTGGATCCTGAGTGCGACCGAGTTGCTGGTATGCGCCCAGAACAAGCAGCGCAAGCCAGTGGTTCTCTGATCCAGCCTGCAGCTGGTCTGAGATTCCGCCGCCTCTCCGCAACCAGTCCGGCCAAGTCCGGCTCTCATGAGTGGCGATCACCTCGCGGCGGACCTGGGTGTTGTCCCACCACTCCGACAGCCGGTTGAAGAAGGCTTCGCTGTCGGCCACGTTGCGGCGGTAGGCATCTGGCGCTGGCTCAGACTCTGGGTCACGGAACCGGTTGGGGAACAACGCACTCAGAAGCTGCATAGCCTCCCAAGGCTGGTTGCTGGTCGCTCTTAGAACTCGGCGGACGCCATCAAAATCGTCAAGCCAGGGCGGTCGGGATCCGGGTGGAATGAGATTCCGTAGTACGGGATTTCGTAGTCTTCCGTACAGCAGGTAGCGAAGCGCGGCAGGGCGAAGGTCCTTGTCTGTAGCCCAATACCAGGTCGCGATTTCCCTGTCATCTGCTCGGCCGGCTCGCAGTCGAAGCCATCGGAGAAGTTCCCAATCCTCCGGGCATGCGATGTACTCGGGATCCAGAACCCGGCTCATGGGAGCGAAGCCCGAAAGCAACAGTTCTTCCTCGGTGCCTGCTTCAGATCCGCCCGGCAATTGAGGAGCCTCACCAATCAGCAACCCATGCAGACGCTGGTAACTTCCGTCAATTGCTCGTGCCCAAATCTTGTGGCGCCAAGTGACGGCAAGTGGATTGCGGGAAATGGATTTCCAAGCTCCAGCGCGGGTTAGCGGGCGCAGCGCCTGAAGGCGTGCTGGCGTCCAACGGTACTCCCACTTCTCAGCAAGCTCCGCCAGTAGGTCACCCGGACCGACCGGGGCCGAGTCGTCGGGCCCCCCGATAGCGGGCGCGAGCAACGCAGCCAGCAGCCGGTCGGTCTCGGCGGACACGATGCGCCGACGGCCTAGGAGCGATCGGAAGTCTTCATCTTCGATTTCAGCGAGGGCGGTGCATAGCTCCGGATCGTCCAAGCCATCAGTTGCGACTTCCCACGACATCCCTGAACTCATCGGGGGAAGCATCGGGGGAAACGGCGTAGGAAGATTGGTCGGGACAACTGAGCGAGCAGCCGTCCAAGCGGAAAGGCCGCGACAGCCACCATGCAAGCCGCGAAGGAACGACGAGCGTAGCTCGTCAGGGTCGTTCATGCCGGAGGCGAGAACGTTCCACAGCGCCGACAGGAAGTCTTGGGCGTCAACCTCATGGATGCCAAGCAGTTCACCCGCCGATACTTCGCCCATCAACGCATCGTGCAGTTCGACCAAGCCCTGCCCGAGTTCGTTGCCGAGGTCGCTGACCGCCTGGCGAGTGGTCTCGTCGTCAAGCGACACATGGGTTCGGCCAGGATCAAGCTTGAACGGTCCATTGACGGCATATCGGCAGGCCCAGTTCTCGCTTGTCGGCGTAACGTTCCAAATGAAGGGCATGTCTGGTTCGAAGGCTCTCGGAACGCCATCGCGGAGACCGACCGCCAATGCCGAGGTACCCGTGTTGCTGTGTGCTGAGTCTGAGGGTCGGAAACGAAGGATCCGCCAGCGTCCGGGGTGGTTGGGGACTTCGGCCTCGGCGCCGATCGACCATGCAGGTACGCGTTCAATTTGCTTGCCGCCGAACGCGTGGGCACCGGGATGTGGGCCACCTTCGACAACCACTTCCCGAATCTGCCGAGCGAATACAGGCAACAGAACTCGGGCGTACGAAAAGCGATCAAATAGCTTCCTGAGCAGCTTGTCTGGGTCCTTGTCGGTTCGTAGCGGCATCCGGACCAGGGTTGCTCTGCGACCGTCGGTCATCCATGAGTCCGCATCCTCGGGGATTGCTCGCTCCACCGGAAGTAGGCCTCCGGCGATGGAGAACGCGATGAATCCACTGACTACGAACGGGGACGGCGAGACAAGGTGGACGGACTTGAAGCCGAGGCCGAAGCGACCGGTGGTTGCGGACAACAGGCTGTCACCCCGTGCTTCTCCGGGCTTGCTGCTCAGGTTCAGGAGCATCATGAAGTAAAGATCCTGGTCCCACTGATGATCCCGGCCAACCGGGAAGGATGGGCCACCGGTGTCGTTGATCGTGCGCCCCCAATGCATCACGTCAACGGTGGGAGTGTGGTCTATCTCGTCAACCCTTACGAGAAAGCGGCGGCTGGCACATGGCAGAGGCCCGCCCTGGATCTCGGCAGCCTGGGCAAGAGCGTCGTCGGCGTTCTGCGCGAGTTCCAGCAGCACACTGTCTGGTCGATAACCGTAGAGGCGCATCATCTGGTTGACCCGTTCCCAGACAGAGTTCTGGTGTTCACTCGATTCCACGAGTTTCGCCAAGTGGTCTAAGGATTTCCTCTCTCGCCTGATTGTCGGGTCCGAGGGTGCTTGCTCCCGCTTCCGCTGCGCCTGCTCCGCTTTCCTCAGAGCGACCTGGAGAGATTCGATGTCTCCAACATTGAGTTGTCGTAGCGTGAGTGGAAGGTGTGCCCTGATTGAGGCGAGCACGGGAAGGAGGTCTGCTTGGGAGCTCTCGGCCCACTCACGCCACCAATTCCGTACCCGCTCGCGGTCAAGTTCAAGCGACCTGATGGCCCATCGCTCGACTGTGCCGCCGAGAAGGTGAGTGAGCTCGGACCTGGTGCGGCTCTGCGCGTCTACGTCGCGCAGGTTGATCTCCCAGAAGGGACCAAGGGAAGCAAGCGCTCCTGCCGATTGGGGATACCTAACAGGGTCGGTTGCAAACAGGGTATCGGTGTCGGGCTCGGCCTCCATCTCCACCCAACCTCCGATGACATTGGCCGCAAGAACACGGTCTCCCCGCGAGACGTGTGGTGAGATCCAGACACTTAACGTTTCTGAAGGGTGGTCTTCATTTTGGTCAACCGGTCCGCCGGACGAGTCCTCAATGCTCAGCCTTGGCCCGCGCCCCCGCTCATGCTGTTGAACGTTCACCTTCAGGGCATCAAGTAAGCCCTCAACACTTACATTGAGCCGCCCCGGGTTTGCCGGAGAGTGTTTTACTTGAGTGTTTCGAGTCC
>WTGW01000126.1:25631-32473 GCA_011523395.1 Acidimicrobiia bacterium | reverse complement strand
AGCGGGACTCGAAACACTCAAGTAAAACACTCTCCGGCAAACCCGGGGCGGCTCAGTTATTGGTGTGGTCCCCGACGGGTCTCCGTCACCACCAGAGGAACAGGCGGCCAGAAACACGGCAAAGACCGCAGACGTGACCCACACGAGCCGACTCCGTCCCGTCGCGGCCTTGGCCACTACCGGCATCTTTCGCAACCGGTAGGGATATTGACAACAAGACACTCCCCATGACCGACCACGTGATCTCGTCCCGCTCTCAACACTTCAAAGCTCACCACCCCTCATCACCATAAACCTGCAGAACCAGATCGTGGGTATCTCCACCAGAGGAGCACTCCCCTGCCGGCCGAGCGCTTGCACAGCGTGTCAGGGGAGAAGTCCTGCCGAGGGCCACGACGACGCGATAGTCGTGGGGGGAGTCCGAGCTGAGAGGACGCGAGGATGGGTGGGTTCCAGTGGCCGCCGTTCGCTTGTCGGCCACCGGATCGGCGTTCAAAGTCCCTGGTCACGTGCAAATCAGTCCTCAGCGGTCGTGCTATCACCCCGGTCAGGGGCCATCCGCGCACGCTCCAAGTTCGGAACTCGCGAAAAACGGTGCTCCGCACCGGGCTCCCTCCCCCGCCACCACCTGTCCTTGGCTTGGGGCGTGTTGGGCCATGCCCGGGTCGGGACCGGGTTACGGCGGGTTCGCCCCTTTGGAGCCTTTGTGTGTTCCCTGCGGGCCAGACCGGTCCGATCGGTGAGACGCTTGCGGCTGGTGTAGGTGCTTGGCGATAGGCAACGTATCGCGGGGGTGTGACACTTCCGGACCTTCGTCCGGACGAGCCTCTTGGGTGGGGAGGAACGGTGCGGTATTGGCCCGACATCAACCCAGGGTCCGGCCGGCTAGGGGGACTGGTTCGGGAGGGCTCCTCCGAAGCGCCTGCGGCGGCGCTGGTACTCGACCACGGCATCGACCAGGTGCTGGGCGCCGAACTCCGGCCACAGCGTTTCGGTGAAGACCAGCTCGGAATAGGCGCTGCCCCAGAGCAGGAAGTTGGATATCCGCATCTCACCTGAGGTGCGGACGATCAGGTCCGGATCGGGCATGTCCGGAACGTACAGGCGCTGGGCGATGTGGTCCTCGGTGATCTCGCCGGGGTCCCGGTGCCCGTCCGACACCTCGGTCGCAAGCGCCCGGACGGCGCGGGCGATCTCCGCCCGTCCCCCGTAGTTGAAGGCCAGCACGAGGCTGAGGCGGCGGTTGGAGGCGGTGCGCTGCTCCGCCTCCTGCATCAGCGTCCGGTTGCGATCGGGAATGCGCGGATCAGCCAGGTCACCTGCGAAGCAGATACGGACCCCCATGCCGGCCAGGGAGTCCAGCCGGCGCAGCAGGATGTCCTCGTTGAACCACATGAGGAACGAGACCTCGTCCGGGTGGCGGGTCCAGTTCTCCGTGGAGAAGGTGTAGGCGGACAGCCAGCTCAGGCCGATCTCGAGCGCCCCTTCCACGCACTCGAACAGCGCGGTCTCGCCGGCTGCGTGACCGCCCGTGCGTGGCAGGTTGCGGGCCAGCGCCCAGCGCCCGTTCCCGTCCATGATCAGGCCGACGTGGGCGGGGAGCCGGCGCCGGTCCAGCCGGCTCAGGTCGAGGGCGGCCCGGCCCGCCGCCGATCCCTCTGTCACCGCGATCCCCTACCGATGCCGAAGGCGAGGCCGGACAGCCCGGACTCGATGTGGTACTCGACGAACCTCCGTACCAGCCCCACCGCATCGGTGGCGAGGTTGCTGTCGGGGGTGGTGAAGCCGGACAGATCGGCCGCCGACAGCCGGACCAGGTGCTCGCTCAGGCCCTCCCTCAAGCGGAAGGTTCCCCCGGCGTCACAGCGCTCGCAGATCAGGCCCCCGCCCGCCATGCTGAACCTGCCGAGGCGGTTCCGGGCGCCGCAGGCCGCGCAGTGCTCGAGGGCCGGGGCCTGGCCGATGGCCTGCGACAGCTTGAGCAGGAAGGATGCCAGCAGGTCCATGCCGCCGGCCCCCTCCTCCAGGGCGCGCAGCCCCCGCAGGAGGAGCAGGAAGATCCGGTGCGAGGGCTCCTCCTCCACCACCACCTTGCCCACCGCCTCCGCCATGGTGCCGGCCACCATCACCGCGTCGAGGTCCTGGCGGAGCCTGGGGAAGGCCTCGATCACCGCCACCTGGGTCACCGTGGCCAGGTTGCGACCCTGGTACAGCACCAGGTCGACGTGGGTGAGGGGCTCGAGCCGGCCCCCGAACCGGCTCTTGGTCCTCCGGACACCCTTGGCGACCGCCCTCACCTGGCCATGATTGGGGCTGATGATGACCAGGACGCGGTCGGCCTCGCCGAACGGGTAGCCGCGCAGGACGATTCCCTGATCGTGGCGGATCGACATTCCTCTCCCCGGATCGCAGCCAGAGCGCGTGTCCGGCGAGGGTACCCGGCCGTCCGCGGATATCCGGTTATGGTGAGCAGATGGCGCTTCTGAGCGGAACCGAGAGGCAGGCCTTCCTCGAATCCCATCCGGGCTGGGAGATACGGGACGAGACGATCTCCAGGACCTTCCTCCTCGCCGACTTTGCCTCGGCCATCGGATTCGTGGCCTCGGTGGGGGTGGTGGCCGAGCGGGCCTTCCACCATCCCGACATCGACCTCCGCTACCGGCGGGTCACCATCTCCCTGACCACCCACGACGAGGGCGGCCTCACCCGCAAGGACACCGATCTGGCCGCCCGGATCGACCGGCTCGCCTCCTGAAAACGTACCTCTGCCAACCAGCCGAGCCGGTATAACCTGAACTCGTGAGCAGTGGAAGGCTTCTCGTAGTCGAGGACGACCAGGAGGTCCGCCGGTCGCTGCGCCGAGCCCTCCGGCTGGAGGGATACGAGGTCACCACTGCCAAAGACGGCATGGCGGGGCTCGAGCAGCTGTCCATCCGGCCCGCCGACGCCATCATTCTCGACGTCATGATGCCTCGCCTGGACGGCCTGGGAATGGCTCGCCATCTCCGGGCCCTCGGCAACAGGACGCCCATCCTGATGCTCACCGCCCGCCACGACGTCTCGGACCGGGTGGACGGCCTGGACGCCGGCGCCGACGACTACCTGGTGAAGCCGTTCGCCCTGGACGAGCTGCTGGCCAGGATCAGGGCTCTTCTCCGCCGCAGCGGGGCTTCCGACAGCGACGACACCCTCCAGCTCGCAGACCTCACCCTCAATCCCGCCACCCGGCAGGTCCACAGAGGTGACCGCGAGGTCCAGCTGACTAAGACCGAGTTCGACCTGCTGGAGCTACTGCTGGTCAACAGCAGGATCGTGCTGTCCCGCGACGTGATCATGGACCGCATCTGGGGCTACTCCTTCGAGACCTCCTCGAACCCCCTGGAGGTCTACATCGGCTACGTGCGGCGCAAGCTCGAGGCCGGCGGGGAGCCTCGCCTCGTCCACACCGTGCGGGGAGTCGGCTACGTGGCAAGAGAGCCATGAGCCTGCGCTGGCGATGGGCGGTGGGGCTGGGCCTGGTGGCAACACTGGCCATCGGCCTGATGACGGTGGCAGCCATAGTCTCTGTGGAGCGCCGGCTGCGCGGAGCCATGGACGATGACCTCCGCGGGCGGGCTACCCAGGTCCACGAGCTGACCGGACGCCTGTTCGAGCAGGGTGAGGAACAGCGCGAGGAAGTACTGCCCCGGATCGTCAACGACGCAGCCGTCCAGGTGTTCGACGAGGACGGCGCCGTGCTGCTCCGGGTGGGGCCGGCGGGTGTCACCCCGCCCGTCGAGGCCACCGACCTGGAGGTGGTGGCCGGCGCCAGGCCTACCTTCCTCCGGGACGTACCCATCGGCGACACCCTGTACCGGATGGTCACGGTTCGGGTGCAGCTCCGGGAGACCACTCCGGGAACGGTGGTCGCGGTCCAGATACTGGCCGACCAGTCCCAGCTCGAGAGCAACCTGGCGGCCCTGACCGGGCGGCTCCTCTCCATCGGCGCCGTCGGGGTCCTGCTGGTGGCGCTCACCGGCTGGATCATGGCCTCGCGAGCGGTACGCCCGATCAGCGATCTGACCCATGCCGCCGAACATGTCGCCTCCACCGAGGATCTGTCCGCCGGGGAACGGCTCGACCTCTCGGCCCCCGCCGAGATCGGACGCCTCGCCACCGCCTTCCGCTCGATGCTCAACTCCCTCCGCGTCTCGCGCCAGGAGCAGCAACGCCTGGTCTCCGACGCCGGGCACGAGTTCCGGACTCCGATCACCGCCCTCAAGACCAACCTGGAGGTTCTCCGGCGCCAGGACGACCGGCTCAGCGAGGAGGAGCAGGACGAGCTGATCGAGGCGGCGCTCCGGGAGTCCAACCAGCTGGCCCAACTCGCCGCCGAGTTGGTGGATCTGACCTCCGACGTACGTCATGCGGCGGAGCCGATCCAGGACGTAGACCTAGGGAGGCTGGCGCGGGAGCTCCGCTCGCGCTACGTCCGGCTCCCCGGCATGGAGGTCACCGTCGTGGGCGCGGGTTCGCTCGTGACCGGGCGGCGGACGCAGCTGGAGCGGGCCATGAGCAACCTGGTCGACAACGGGATCAAGTGGGCGGAGCGCCGGGTGGAGATCGTGCTGGAAGACGGAACGGTCACCGTGCGGGACGACGGCCCCGGCATTCCCGAGGAGGACCTACCCCATGTGTTCCGGCGTTTCTACCGGTCGGCGGAGGCCCGGACGATGCCCGGGTCAGGTCTGGGACTGGCGATAGTGGACCACCTGATCAGCGCCAACGGAGGAGCGGTATTCGCGAGAAACTCCGCCGACGGCGGAGCTGAGGTGGGGTTCACCCTGCCCCCGGCGGAGGGAGGCAAACCTGGAGGCAGGGTGAACTGAGGTTGGCCCTGGTTCGGCGGCTTGACCTCACTCTCTGGGAAGGGGTTGCGGATGGTCAGCCGGCGCCCCTTCCCTGGTTCTGTCCTCGCCAGCCTCACCGGACTCCGCGGCCGGCACTACTTCCACATGGACCAGGGCTAGGGCGGCAGCGCCGACCACCAGCGCCGCCGCTCCTATGAGTAGGGCTAATCGCATCCCGGGTCCTTCCTGTCGCATCCGTCGGGATCAATGTGGACGCCCGATCTGTGGATTACCTGAGAGGAACCTGAGAAAATCCTGAGAATCGCCCTCCCCCTGACCGAGCCGGATGCGCCACCCTCGAGCACGTGGACCGGTTCAACCACCGGAGCCCTCAAGACCCATCGGGCACGTGCCAGCGGCGAACCGAGGCCAACTACCATCCTGAACACGCCCCGGCACCACTGGCAGGACTCAGGCAAACACTCTCCGGCAGATCTTGGTGCGGTTCACCCGGGACGGCCACAAACGCTGAACCAACGCGAACCACGACCAACCGTCGACGACCCGCAAGGGGGTGGAGCCGCTGAGCGCTCCGTGGCGGTGGCACGATCACGCCGAGACACGCGCAGAGAGTTAACCCGATGATCCGACAGAACCCGCTCTTCGACCAGCCTCTCGAGTCCAACGATCCATTCGGACTCTCAAAGTTGTCGCTCAGGCGCTACTCGGTCCAGTACCTGCTCATGGTGCTCGTCGTCATAGGCCTTCTGGTAGCCACCAATGTCCAGACCGCCCTGCACGGCAACCTCACGTTGAGGATCCTGGCCGCAACGATGCTCGGCTTGACGCTCGCCAAGACCGTCTTCCTCGTCTACGTCGGTAACCGGACCATCGCCGTCGAAGCCTGGATCCGGCGCCTGGGAATGGGTGACTTCGAGTACCGGATCGAACCCAGGGGCCGCGACGAGGTCTCGAAGTCCTGCGAGGCCCTCGAGACGCTGCGGCAGAGTTCCATCCGGGCGATGCAGTTGGACCTGGTGCAGGAACTCTCGGATGAGCTGCGGGAGAAGAACATCGCTCTGGAAGACACCCTCGACGAGTTGAAGAGCGCCCAGGACCGGATCATCAGCCAGCAGAAGCTGGCCGAGTTGGGTGAGCTGTCCGCCGGTGTGGCCCACGAGATCCGCAACCCGCTCCAGTTCATAAGGAACTTCGCGAGCTCCTCCCGGATCATGGCTCACGAGGTCGGGGAGATGTCGAGACAGCCCGAGATCGACGATCCCGAGGAGATGGACGAGTTGACCACAGCGATCGGCGAGAACATGGAGCGGATCGTCGCGCACACTGACCGGGCGGACCGGACCATCGCCGACATGCTGGCCATGGGACGCAGGAGCACCGGGACTTTCGGTTCCGTCGATCTGAACCGGCTCATAGCGGAACAGGCCCGCCTCGCCCATCACGCGGTACAGGCCCAGATCCCGGGCTTCGACACCACTGTCCGCTTCGATCTCGATCCGGACCTGGGACCGGTATTCGGGGTGGAGGAGGACCTGGCGCGCCTCTTCACCAATCTGGTGACCAACGCCTGCCACGCCATGGCGGAACGGGCCGCCGCCTCGGGTGACGGGTTCGAGCCCGAACTGGGCATCGAGACCCGGCAGACCCCGGATGGTGCGTCCATCCGAGTCCGGGACAACGGCATGGGCATGACCACGGAGGTCATGTCAAGGATCTTCAACCCCTTCTTCACCACCAAGGCGGGTAACAGGCACACGGGACTGGGAATGACCCTGTCCCACGACATCGTCCGGGAGCACGGAGGGGAGATCACACCGGTATCCGAACCCGGCGAATTCACGGTGATGACGGTCCGGCTGCCCCGGAGCCCCGAGAACAGATAGTCCCCGGCCCGGTCCATTACATCTCTGCCGGGCGACCTCCAGGATGGGGGCTAGTGGGCAGTGGGCAGTGGGCAGTGGGCAGTGGGCAGTGGGCAGTATAAACTAAAGC
>WTGW01000126.1:0-25531 GCA_011523395.1 Acidimicrobiia bacterium | reverse complement strand
AACTAGCAACTAGCAACTAGCAACTAGCAACTAGCAACTAGCAACTAGCAACTAGCAACTAGACATCAAATGGCGTGTCCGTGAAGAAGTCGCTCACCTTGGGGGTCTTGCTCGGGGCCTTGGGAGCGGCGATGCCCAGGCGAGACCGCACCGCCCTGTAACCGCCGTCCTCCAACTCGTCCGCGAGCTCCGGCCCTCCGGAGTCGACGATGGCGCCGTCCATCATGATGTGCACCCGGTCGGGGCGGACGTAGTTGAGGATGCGGCTGTAGTGGGTGATCATCAGGATGGCCACCTCGTCGCCGCGCATCTCCTCCACCGCCGCGGCGACCTCCCGGACCGAGTCGATGTCCAGCCCGGAGTCGATCTCGTCCAGCACGATCACCCGCGGCTCCAGGACCGCCAGCTGGAACACCTCCGAACGCTTCTTCTCCCCTCCCGACAGATCGCCGTTGACAGACCGATTGAGGAACCGTTCCATCCGGAGGCGCCCTGCCTGGACCGCGATCCGCTCCCTCGCCTCCTCCGGAGCGGCGCCCAGCGCCACTGCCGCCTCTTCGAGTAACACGGCCAGGTCGAGACCGGGAATCTCCACCGGATACTGGAGGGCCTGGAACAGACCGGCCTGAGCCCGTTCGTGAACGTCGAGGTCCACGATCGAGGAGCCATCCACGGCTATGGACCCCGACACCCCGTAGCCGGGCTTTCCGGCCAGGACGTGGCAGAGGGTGGACTTGCCCGACCCGTTGGGACCCATGATGGCGTGAACCTCACCGAACGGAACGTCCAGATCGACTCCCTTGAGGATGTCGAGCCCGCTGGTGGAGGCACGGAGATCCCTCACCTGGAGGGCCGTCCTGCTCATCGGTCGCCTCCGCCCGCGTCCACACTCACCATGACTCGGCCCTGCTCGAGCCTCACCTCGTAGGTGGCTACCGGCTGGGTGGCCGGTAGGCCCCGGGGGATTCCGGTCCGGACGTCGAACTCCGAGCCGTGGAGCGGGCACTCCACGTCGTAATCCCATAGTTCACCCTCGGACAGGGAGGCGAACGCGTGGCTGCAGATGTCTCCGATCACGTAGAAGTCGTCCCCGATCCGGAACACGGCCAGGGAGCGACCGGCCAGGTCCACCCGGGACCCGCCCTCGGGGAAGTCATCCGCGGCGCCGGCATCCAACCACGCCATCAGGACGCAGCCCGCTGTTGCGCGCCGGCGAACTTGGCGGCCACCGCCCGGCGCGACGGCGCGGCTAGTCCGGGCACGGAGAATCCCGACAGTATCTCGTTGAAGAAGCCTCTCACCAGCAGCCGCTCGGCCGGGTTCCGGGGAAGCCCGCGGCTCATCAGGTAGTAGAGCTGTTGCTCGTCCAGCGGGCCCGAGGAGGACCCGTGGCCGCACTGGAGGTCGTCGGTGAGTATCTCCAGGTTCGGAACCGAGTTGACCTTGGCGCCGTCCGAGAGCACCAGGTTGCGGTTGGTCTCGAATGCGGAGGTGCCCACGGCCCCTTTCTCGATCCTCATGAGTCCGGTCCAGACCGCCTCGGCGTTATCGGCAACGGCGCCCTTGAGGAAGATGTCGGACGTCGTCCGGGGACCCCGGTGGGTGACGTATATGCGGTAGTCCAGGACCTGCGAACCGTCGCCGAAGTAGATGCCTCCCATCTGGACCGACGATCCCGCTCCGACCAGGGATATCCCCAGCCGCTGCCGGGCGTACAGCCCTCCGAGACCCACCTCCCCGATCCGGAGGGTGGAGTCCCGCTCGGCCGCGAACTGGTGATGCGCCACCATGCGGGCCGGATCGGACAGGTTCTGGACGACCGAGACGGACAGGCGGGCGCTTCGATCCGCCAGCGCCTCCACTATGGGACAGACCAGCAGTTCGGCGCCCGGCGCCGAGCGGTACAGCACCACTACCGAGGCTTCCGAGTCGGGCTCCCCCACCACCGTCACGTGCGGGAAGCTGACCGCCCCCTCGGTCACGGCCTGGACATCCACGACCACCGGCGCGGCAAGCGTCCTTCCGGCCGGGATCGTCACCACCGCGCCGGGCGGCGCCATGGCGTGGTTGGCGGCCGCGAACACGTCTACCTCGGGGGATGCCATCGATCCGTAGAGGCCTGCCAGCCGACCGTCCGGTACGTCAACCGACCGATGAACCTCGATCTCGCCGGCCTCGACATCCACCACGGCTCCGTCCACCATGGTCAGGCCGCCGCTCACCTCTCCCAGCGCTTCGAGGTACTCGTCGCGGTCCAAGCCGCCGGACGGTTCGGTGGCGGGACGGAAGTCGTCGAGGACGAAGTCGATGTCCACGTACTTCCAGTCCTCGTCCTTGGGGCCGGGCATGGCAGCCGCCGCCAGGGCCTGGCGACCCCGGTCGCGCAGGCCGGCCAGCCAGGCCGGCTCGTCGCCGATGGACATGGTCATTGGGGGTGAGTACAAGGAGAACAGATCCTTCTTCCGGAATCCGGCGGGCGGATGGTAACGGGTAAACCGATGCTATCTATCCGGCGTCAACCGGCCAAAGGCAGGGCGGGATTTCAGCGTTGCCCACCGATCAGGTGGGCGGCTCGGGCGAACACCTCGTCCAGCATGGCCTCCGTCAGCTTCCCGGTGAAGGTGTTCTGCTGGGAGGGGTGATAGCAGCCGATGATCGACGGGGCTCCCGCGCCCGGATGCACCTCGACGCCGTGGGAGAAACGCGGCTTGGGGGTCGGGATCTCCCACCCCCGGCGCCGGCCGATGCGCAGCGTCTGGTCGAAGGCCATGCCGCCGAGCGCCACCACCACCCGCACGCGCCGGCACAGGTCGAGTTCCTGCTCGATCCAGGGGGCGCAGGCGTCCCGCTCGGCCGCAGTGGGACGGTTCTGGGGCGGTACGCACCTGACGATGGCGGTTATGGCCGCATCGATCAGGCGGAAGCCGTCATCCCGGTGGTCCGCGACCGGACGGTTGGCGAAGCCCGCCCGGTGAAGGGTCCGGAACAACCACTCCCCGGACCGGTCCCCGGTGAACATCTGGCCGGTGCGGTTCGAGCCGTGGGCGCCGGGGGCCAAGCCGATGATCAGCAGCCGGGCCTCGGGACCACCCAGCATCGGGACCGGTCGAGCCCAGTAGTCATGGTCGGCGTAGGCGGCTCGCTTCTTCACCGCCAACTCCTCCCTCCAAGCCACCAGGCGGGCGCACCGCCGGCACCCGATCAGCTCGGCCTGGAGCTGATCGAACGCATCGGTCTGGGGGGCAGGCCGGCTCGCCACCTCGTCGTCGGGGATCGGGATCACGGGGTCTCCGGATCGAGCGCGTCCACGTTGAAGATGCTGGCCGCGTTCCACAGCATCCAGCCCAGCGAGCGGGCCTCGGCAGCATCGATCTGCTCGCGCACCTGCTCCGGTGTGTAGTAGAAGTCCTGGAGCCAGGGCCGGATGATGGACTGGCCCTCCAGCCGTTTCAGACCTGCGTCGAGCGCTCCGGCCACCACCTCGCCCGGGTGATCGTTGGGCGTGTCGAAGCCGAACCACCCGGTCGAGTAGTGGCTCGGGTAGACCATCGGCGACAGCACGTCGGCGGTGGTGGAGAGGGTGGTGAACTCCTGGCCGATCCCGCCATCCCCTATCACGGTGGTGATGAACCCGAAGATGTCGGCCCCGACCACGCACCCGAGCGGGTGGAGGCGCTCGGCTGCCTGTGCCAGGAAGGTGGTGATCGTCCCGATCCGGATGTCCTCCGAGTCACCGAGATCGAAGACGGCCGTGTCGGGATAGCCGTCCGGGAACCGGACGTAGTCGAACTGGATCTCGTCGAACCCGGCCGCGCAGACCTCCTCGGCCAGCCGCAAGGCGTATTCCCGAGCTTGCTGATCGGTGGGATCGAGGAAGTACTGGTTGCGTTTGCGGAAGGAGGTGCCGGTGGCGGTGTCGAACACCGCCATTTCGACAATGGCCCGCGCCGCGATGGGGTCCTGGAAGGTCACGAGACGCGCGATCTTGTACAGCCCCCTGACGTCCATCTGGTTGACCACCCGGTCGATGTTGAACAGAACGTCCACCGCACCGATCTCACGGGCCAGGCTCACGTCCGTGTCGAACAGCACCCGGCCGGACTCGTCCTTGACATCGATCACGAGGGCGTTGACCACCGTGTCCTCTGCGATCGAGAGTATCTCCGACCACTGCCCCTCGGAGACGAACACGGTATGCCCGACATGCAGGGCGCGGATCAGATAGGGCTCGAGGACGATCTCGTGGACGAGTATCTCCCCGTCCCAGACGAACTCGGTCGCCACCCAGCCGGGGCGTTCGACGGTGATGGTGCCGGGTGAGGCCCGCGATATCTCGAAGCTGCCCTGATCGTCGGTCATCACGTTGACGCCGCCGAGAGACACCGAGGCGATCGGCAACCCGAATCCCTGGTTGTCCACCACCGCACCCCGCAGCACCACGGGCCGCAGGGCCAGTTCGACGGGATCGTCCTGGAACGAGTCGACCTCCACCGCGCCGGGGAAGAAGCCTTGGGCCTTAACGGAGGCCGAGGTGGGTTCGCCCTCCCAACGCACCCGGAACACACCGCTCCCGTCGGTGACCTCCTGGCCGTACTCCGTGTCGGCCAACGCCCCGACGATAGGATCTCCGGTATCGTCCTTGACCAGGATGGCCACGGTCGGAACCTCCGTGGGCGCGGGTATCGGCGCTTCCCCGACCACCACCGGAGACTGTGCCAGGCAGGCTGTCAGGAGGACCGATCCCAGGACGGGCGCCAGTGACCACACCACGGATCGCGGGAAGGACAGAACAGGCATTCGGGGCCATTGAATCTGTCTCATGCGGACCGCACAATCAAAGAACACATTGCCAAATCGTTGCCAGGGTGATACGTTGCCTTGTCGTGCCCGTAGAGAGGGGGTAAGTAGGCGTGGTCTTGACAGCGAGGGAGACACCGCTATCGACCGACGCAGTTGACCTGTACCTTGACGAGGTATCGGCGCACCCCCTCCTGACCGCCCAGGACGAGGTTGACCTCGCACTCCAGATCGAACTGGGCCGCCAGGCTTGCGAGCAACTCGACGCCACGCCCGATCTCGACCCGACCGACGGCCCGAAGCTACGCCGGCTGGTGAGGGAGGGAGAGAGAGCCAAAGCGATCTTCATCCAGTCGAACCTCCGCCTCGTCATCTCGATCGCCAAGCGCTATTCGGGCCGAGGCATGGACCTGATCGACATGATACAAGAGGGCAACCTCGGACTGATACGGGCTGTCGAGAAGTTCGACTGGCGCAAGGGCTTCAAGTTCTCCACCTACGCCACGTGGTGGATCCGCCAGGCCATCACCCGGGGTTTGGGCAACCAGGCTCGCACCATCCGCTTGCCGGTGCACATGGTCGACATCGTGAGAACGGTGAACGAGACGGTCTACACGCTGACCGAGGAACTCCGGCGCCGGCCGACCCGTGAGGAGATCGCGGCCGCCAGCGGTCTCGACATCGACCGGGTGACAACCGCCCTGGCCACCCCCACCAGCACCATCTCGATAGATCGTCCGGTCGGGGAGGACGGGGATGCGGTGCTCGGGGACTTCGTCGCGGACAAGACCGCCATCGATCCGTTCGCCCATGCTGCCGCCGCCGTGAGACGAGCCCGGATCGAAGAGGCCCTGAGCATTCTCACCGACGACGAGCGCACGGTGGTGGTCAGCCGCTACGGGTTGGGGGGAACCCAGATGATGACCCTGACCGACATCGGCGCCAGGATGGGCGTGACCCGGGAGCACATCCGCCAGATCGAACGCCGGGCCCTATCGAAGCTCCGGCACCCCAGCAACGCATACGAACTGAAGACTCTGATAGACCTCTGAGGACCCGGCCCGGTGCGAGGGTAGGTGTCTGCTAGCCGACCGCTCCGGCAGCCGCCATATTCAGCTCGATGAGCCGGTTCATCTCGACCGCGTACTCCATAGGGAGTTCCTTCACGATCGGCTCGATGAACCCGGCCACCACCATCGAGGTGGCCTCGTCCTCGGTGAGGCCCCGGCTCATCAGGTAGAAGAGCTGCTCCTCCCCGACCTTGGACACCGTCGCCTCGTGACCGATCTCGGTGTCCCCCTCCTCGATCTCCATGTAGGGGTAGGTGTCGGATCGGCTGGCGTCATCGAGGATCAGGGCGTCGCAGCGGACGAAGGACTTGGCACTCTCGGCGCCGGGTTCCACCCTCACCAGACCCCGGTAACCGGCCCGGCCCCCCTCACGGGCGATGGACTTGGACAGGATGGTGGAGGTGGTGTTCGGGGCGACATGGACCATCTTGGCGCCCGTGTCCTGGTGCTGGTCCTCACCCGCGAACGCGATCGACAGCACCTCGCCATGGGCGCCGGGCTCCATCAGCCACACCGCCGGGTACTTCATCGTCAGCTTTGACCCGATATTGCCGTCGACCCATTCCATGGTGGCGTCGGCATAGGCGGCCGCCCGCTTGGTCACCAGGTTGTAGACGTTGTTCGACCAGTTCTGGATGGTGGTGTAGCGGCAGCGCCCGCCCCGCTTGACGACGATCTCGACCACCGCCGAGTGGAGGGAGTCGGTGGTGTAGACAGGCGCCGAGCACCCCTCTACGTAGTGGCAGAAGGCGCCTTCGTCCACGATGATCAGGGTCCGCTCGAACTGGCCCATGTTCTCCGAGTTGATCCTGAAGTAGGCCTGGAGGGGCTGGTCCACGTGGACGCCCGGAGGCACGTAGATGAACGAGCCTCCCGACCAGACCGCCGAGTTGAGGGCGGCGAACTTGTTGTCGTTGGGCGGGATCACCGTCCCGAAGTGCTCCTTGACGATGTCGGGATGGTCCCGCACCGCGGAGTCCATGTCCATGAACAGGACCCCCATCGACTCCAGGTCCTCCCGGTTGCGGTGGTAGACGACCTCCGACTCGTACTGGGCGGTCACCCCGGCCAGGAACTTGCGCTCCGCCTCGGGAATGCCCAGCTTCTCGTAGGTGTCCTTGATGGACTCGGGCACCATGTCCCAGTCCTTGGCCTGCTCCTCGGCCGGCTTGACGTAGTAGTAGATGTCGTCGAAGTCGATCTCATCCAGCAGACCGCCGCCGCCCCAGGTGGGCATGGGTCGCTGCTGGAACCGCCGGTAGGCCTTGAGGCGGAAGTTGAGCATCCAGTCCGGCTCGCCCTTGATGAAGGACATCTCTCGGATGATGTCCTCGGAGAGGCCCTTCTCGGGCTTGAAGACGTAGTCGTCCTCGGGGTCGCTCCAGCCCAGCTTGTAGGCGCCGAGATCGATATCAACTGTGGTCGTCATATTGAGGCCTTCCCGCCGGTTAACTTATCAAGGCCCGGTCGTTCAGATGGATGTGCCCTGATGATACCAAGGCCCGGCCCGAATCAGGGCACGAAATGCAAGAGCGGGAGCCCTGGGCCTTTCGCCGGGTGGCGATGGGTTACTCGAACAGCCGACGGGCTCTGGAACGATCTGATCTAAGACAATCTATCGCAGACAGCTGATGAGTTCTACCTAGTAACAACCAGGGACTGATCACCTAGTGTTGGCCGCACATGGACGAGCCGCGCATCGCCGAGCCCATTCTCCATGTGGACATGGATGCGTTCTACGTGGAGGTTGAGCGACTCGACGACCGCGGGCTGGTGGGACAACCGGTGGTAGTCGGCGGAGCGGGACCAAGAGGAGTGGTCGCCTCGGCTTCCTACGAGGCCAGGGCTGCCGGTGTTCGCTCGGCCATGGCGATGAGCACCGCCCGACGGACATGCCCGGGACTGGTGATCGTTCCGCCCCGCCACCGACGCTACGGCGAGATCTCCGAGCAGGTCTTCTCGATATTCCGGGATTTCACCCCCCTCGTGCAGGGGTTGTCAGTCGATGAGGCCTTCCTGGATGTACGCGGCCTCCGCCGGCATTACCCGAACAGCCGCGCCGTGGCCGAGGCCATCCGGGCTCGGATCAGGAGTGAGCTGCTCCTTCCGGCCTCGGTGGGCGCGGCCACCTCCCTCTATCTGGCCAAGATGGCGTCCGGATACGCCAAGCCGGACGGCCTCCATATCGTCACCGAGGGAAGCGAGAGGGCGTTCCTGGAACACCTTGACGTGCGGGAGCTGTGGGGGGTTGGCAAGTCCACCCGGAGCAAGCTCGCCTCGATGGGGATAGGCACGGTAGGTCAACTGGCCCGAGCGTCCATTCCCCTCCTCCGCAGCCACCTGGGAGAGGCGACGGCGGATCACCTGCACCGCCTGGCCAACGGGATCGACGAGAGGGTCGTGGAGCCCCGCAGTGGTGCCAAGTCGATCTCGGTCGAGCAGACCTTCGAGCATGACATCTCGGGCGCCGAGGCCCTGCGCTCCCAACTGTTACGGCAGGCCGAGCAGGTGGCGTGGAGGCTCCGTAGGGCGGGACTCTCGGGACGTACGGTCTCTCTCAAACTCCGGTTTCCCGACTTCAGGACCATCACCCGCGCCGAGACACTGCCGTCCGCGACCGATGTGTCCAGGGAGCTGTACCGGTCCTGCTGCCGCCTGCTGGACCGTGCCGGCGTGGGAGGCCGGCCCGTCCGGCTGCTCGGCGTCGCGGTCCGTGGTCTGCAACCCACCGAGGCGCCGCGTCAGCTGATGGCAGGCCAAGAGGAGCGCTGGGAAAGCCTGGCGGAGACAGTGGACGACCTGAGAGTCCGTTTCGGTCGCCATGCCGTGGAGCCCGCCCGGCTTCGAGGCGGGGAATCCGATCCGCCCCACGACGCGCGAGGCGGAAGCGCCTGAAGGCTCGGAGCGTCGGAATCCGAAGAAACTAGGGCTAGCGCCAGGGGGTGTCGGTCGGCGTGACCGGGTCCGGAAGCATGGTCTCGCCCATGAGATAGTGGTCCACCGCCGCCGCGCAGCTCCTGCCCTCGGCGATGGCCCACACGATCAGCGACTGGCCGCGGCCCATGTCACCGGCAACGAAGACCCCTTCGACATTCGTGGCCCAGCGATGGTCGCGGGCCACGTTCCCCCGGTCGGTCATGTCCACGCCCAGCTGCTCCAGCATCGGTGATCGATCCGGGCCGGCGAAGCCCAGCGCCAGCAGCACCAGGTCCGCGCGGTACTCCTCGGCGGAGTCGTCCACCCGCTCGAACGACAGCCGGCCATCAACCGACCTCATGTCGACCCGGTGGGTCCTGAGCGCGGTCACGTGTCCGGTGGAGTCGCCCACGAACTCCTCCGTATTGATGGCGAACTCGCGCTGCCCGCCCTCCTCGTGGGCGGCCGACACGCGGTACATGAGCGGCCAGGTCGGCCACGGCGTCGCATCGGCGCGTTGATCGGGAGGCCGGGGCATGATCTCGAACTGGTGCACCGATGCGGCTCCCTGGCGGTGGGCGGTTCCCAGGCAGTCCGCGCCGGTGTCGCCGCCCCCGATGATGATGACCCGCTTGTCCCGAGCGGAGATCGGCGTTGCGGACAGGTCACCCGCCTGCAACCGGTTGGACGGCGTCAGGTAGTCCATCGCCTGATGGATGCCGTCCAGGTCCCGGCCGGCGATCGGCAGGTCACGGGCCAGGGTGGCACCACCGGCCAGGACCACGGCGTCGAACTCGTCCCGGAGCCGGTCGGCGGGCGGGTCGACCCCGACATCGGCGTTCACCCGGAACCGGGTGCCCTCGGCTTCCATCTGGGCCAGGCGCCGATCCAGGAACCGCTTCTCCATCTTGAAGTCGGGAATGCCGTAGCGGAGCAGGCCGCCGATGCGGTCGTCCCGCTCGAACACGGTGACGGCATGACCGGCCCGGGTGAGCTGCTGCGCCGCAGCGAGCCCGGCCGGTCCGGATCCGACCACCGCCACGCTGTGGCCGGTCACGGTGGTGGGCATCACCGGAGCCACCCATCCCTCGGCCCAGGCCTTCTCGATGATCTCGAGTTCGATCTGCTCGATGGTCACCGGGTCGGAATTGATGCCGAGGACGCACGCCGCCTCGCAGGGCGCCGGGCACAACCGCCCGGTGAACTCCGGGAAGTTGTTGGTGGCGTGCAGCCGATCGATGGCCTGGCGCCAGTCGTCTCGGTACACGAGATCGTTCCAGTCGGGAATCAGGTTGCCTAGCGGGCAGCCCCCGCTGCAGAAGGGGATACCGCAGTCCATGCATCGGGAGGCCTGATCCCGGACCTGCGTGACCGGGAAGTCCTCGTATACCTCGTTCCAGTCGAGCACCCGGAGCCCCACCGGGCGGCGCACCGGCATCCTGCGCCCGTGGGTGAGGAAGCCCCGGACATCACCCATGAGCCGACGCCATGATCGCATCCAGCACCGGCTCCCCGGCATCCTCAGCCTGCCGGACCGCTTCAAGCACCCGCTTGTAGTCATCCGGCATCACCTTGACGAAGCGCCGCACCTCGCGGTCCCATCGGTCCAGGATCCGGGCGGCCACGGCGGAGTCCGTTTCCCTGAGGTGAGCGGTAAGGGTGGTATGCAAAAAGGCCAGATCGTCCTCGGCGAGCGGATCGAGCGACACCATCTCGGTGTTGACCTGGCCGGGGAAGGAGCCGTCCCGGTCGTAGACGTAGGCGATCCCGCCCGACATGCCTGCGGCGAAGTTGCGGCCCGTACGGCCCAGGATCACCGCCCGCCCGCCGGTCATGTACTCGCATCCGTGGTCCCCCACCCCTTCCACCACGGCCACCGCTCCGGAGTTACGGACGCAGAAACGCTCCCCCACCACACCCCGCAGGAACATCTCTCCCGAGGTCGCGCCGTAGAGGATCACGTTCCCGGCGATGATGTTCTCCTCGGCCACCAGGGGGGCCTCCGGCGGGGGCGTGACCACGATACGACCTCCGGACAGGCCCTTGCCGACATAGTCGTTGGCGCTCCCGACGAGCCGCAGGGTGATGCCCCTGGTGAGGAAGGCGCCGAAGCTCATGCCGCCCATGCCGGTGAAGTTGACCGTGATGGAGTCGTCCGGGAGCCCGGCCGCTCCGTAGCGGCTGGTGACGTGGTAGCCGAGCAGGGTTCCCACCGCGCGGTTCACGTTGCGGACCGGCAGGTCCAGGGTCACCGGGGGACCGCCCGCCAGGGTCCCCTCGGCCAGCTGGATGAGGGTCTGGTCGAGGGCGTGGGCAAGGCCGTGATCCTGCTCGGTGGTCTGCCTCCTCGCCTGGCCGGGGGCCAGTTCAGGTACGTGGAAGATCGGGGTGAGATCGAGACCATCGCCCTTCCAGTGGTCCACGGCGTCGCGCACGTCGAGCAGCTCGGCATGGCCGATCGCCTCGTCCAGGCTGCGGAAGCCCAACTCGGCGAGCAGTTCCCTCACCTGCTCGGCTACGAAGCGCATGAAGTTGACGATGAAGCGGGCCCTGCCGTTGAAACGCTTGCGCAGGTCCGGGTTCTGGGTGGCCACCCCCACCGGGCAGGTGTCGAGGTGGCAGACCCGCATCATGATGCAACCCGAGACCACCAGCGGCGCGGTGGCGAATCCATACTCGTCGGCGCCCAGCAGCGCGGCGATCATCACGTCCCGGCCGGTCTTCAGCTGCCCGTCGGCCTGCACCACGATCCGGTCCCTGAGCCCGTTGAGTAGCAAGGTCTGCTGCGTCTCGGCGAGGCCGATCTCCCAGGGACCACCGGCGTGCTTGATGGAGGTCAGCGGGGAAGCTCCGGTCCCGCCGTCGTGACCTGAGATGAGAACCACGTCGGCCTTCGCCTTGGCCACCCCGGCCGCCACGGTTCCGACGCCCATCTGGGCGACCAGCTTGACGTGGATCCTGGCCTCCGGGTTGGAGTTCTTCAGGTCGTGGATGAGCTGCTTGATGTCCTCGATCGAGTAGATGTCGTGGTGGGGCGGGGGCGATATCAGCCCCACACCCGGAGTGGACATCCGGGTCTCGGCGATCCAGGGGTAGACCTTATAGCCGGGGAGCTGGCCCCCCTCCCCCGGCTTGGCTCCCTGGGCCATCTTGATCTGGAGGTCGTCGGCGTTCACGAGGTACTCGGAGGTGACGCCGAACCGGCCCGAAGCCACCTGCTTGACCGCGCTACGCCGCAGGTCGCCGTTGGGGTCGGGGATGTTGCGGACCGGGTCCTCACCGCCCTCGCCGGTGTTGGACTTCCCGCCGATCCTGTTCATGGCGATGGCCAGGGTCTCGTGCGCCTCCTTCGAGATGGACCCGTAGGACATGGCGCCGGTGGTGAACCGCTTCATGATCTCCGACGCCGGCTCGACCTCGTCGATGGGTACGGGAGTGCGTTCCCCGGTCTTGAACCGGAAGAGTCCCCGGAGGGTGCCCAACCGTTCCGCCTGCTCGTCCACGAGCCGGGAGTACTCGTTGAACACGTCGTAGCGACCCGCCCGCGTCGAGTGCTGCAGCTTGTACACCACCTCCGGGTTGAACAGGTGGTACTCGCCCTCCCGCCGCCACTGGTACTCGCCCCCTCCGTCCAGGTCGCGGTGGGCGGTCTCGCTGGGGTTGTCGGCAAAGGCGCTCTGGTGGCGGTGGACCGCCTCGGCCGCGATCACGTCGAGGCCGATCCCTCCGATGCGGCTCACGGTCCCGGTGAAGTAGGGGTCGATCACCTCGGCGCCGATCCCGACTGCCTCGAAGATCTGGGCCCCGATGTACGAGGCGATGGTCGAGATGCCCATCTTCGACATCACCTTCAGGATCCCCTTGGCGGCAGCCTTCGCGTAGTTGGCGTGGGCCTTGGCGGGGTCCATTCCGGCCAGGCCGTGACTACCGCCCTCGATCATGTGGTCGATGGCCGCGAATGCCATGTAGGGGTTGACGGCCGTGGCGCCGTACCCCAGGAGGAGGCAAAGGTGGTGGACCTCCCTGGCGTCCCCGGTCTCCACGATGAGGCCGATACGGGTGCGGTTCCTGGTGCGGATCAGGTGGTGGTGGACGGCGGCCGTCGCGAGAAGCGAGGGAATCGGGACCCGGTCCGGGCCCACGTCCCGGTCGGACAGCACTATCGCCCACACGCCGGACTCGATCAGCCCGTCGACCTCCGCGCACACCCGTTCGAGGGCCTGGCGAAGCGAGTCGGCCCCACCGTCGGGGCTGAAGTGGCAGCTCACCACGGCGGCCTTCCCCCCGACCGCGGGGACCTCGTCCATCCGGAGGAGGGAGGCGAGCTGCCCGTTGTCGATCACGGGACTGTCGAGCTCGATCATGTTGCAAGAGCGGGGCCCCGGGCGGAACAGGTTGGACTCCGGTCCGATGGTCGTCCTCATCGAGGTCACCAACTCCTCCCGGATGGCGTCCAGCGGTGGGTTGGTCACCTGGGCAAAAAGCTGCTTGAAGTAGTCGAACAGGAGGCGGCTCCGCTCGGACAGCACCGCGGGCGGGGTGTCGGTGCCCATCGATCCGAGCGCCTCCTCTCCTCCGGCGGCCATGGGCGCGATCAGCATCCTCAGGTCTTCGTGGGTGTAGCCGAAGGCTCGGAGCCGCTCCAGTACCGGAAGGTCGCCGCGCGCCTCCGCGGTCGCCTCGGGAAGCTCCCGGAGACGGACCAGGCCCTTCCCCAGCCAGGCGGTGTAGGGCCGGGCCGTCGCCAGCTCGCTTTTTATCTCCACGTCGCGGACGATGCGGCCCCTGGCGGTGTCCACCAGGAACATCCTCCCGGGGCGGAGCCGGCCCTTCTCCACGATGCGGGACTGGGGAACGTCGGTGACGCCCACCTCCGAGGCCATCACCACCAGATCGTCATCGCTGACCCAGTAGCGGGAGGGACGCAGCCCGTTGCGATCGAGCACCGCGCCGATCTGCCGCCCGTCGGTGAAGGCGATCGACGCCGGACCGTCCCAGGGTTCCATCAGCGAAGCGTGATAGCGGTAGAAGTCCCGGACCGCCGGGTCCATGGTCTCGTGCTTCTCCCACGGCTCGGGGATCATCATCAGGACCGCCTCGGGCAATGAGTACCCGCCCATGTAGAGCAGTTCCAACACCTCGTCGAAACCGGCCGTGTCGGAGACACCGGGGGTGCAGACCGGGAACACCCGTTCGAGGTCCGGAATCAGGTCGGTGGCCAGCAGGCTCTCGCGCGCTCTCATGAAGTTGCGGTTGCCCTGGATGGTGTTGATCTCGCCGTTGTGGGCGATCATCCGGTAGGGATGGGCCAGCGGCCACATCGGGAAGGTGTTGGTGGAGAACCGAGCGTGGACCAGCGCGATGGCGCTCTCGACCCGGTCGTCGTGCAGGTCGATGAAGAAGTCGGGCAGCTGCATCCCGGTGAGCATGCCCTTGTAGATGAGAGTCCTGCCCGACAGGCTGGCGAAGTAGACACCCTCGTGCATCGTGGGCGCCCCGCCGATCGCCTCCCGCGGACCCTGGTCGCCCGTCCGCAGGCGCACCTCGTGCTCGATCCGCTTCCGCACCACGTAGGCTCGCCGCTCCAGCGCCATCCCGGAAGCTCCGCTCCCGTCGATGAACACCTGCCACATGGCGGGCATGGTCTTGCGGGCATCACTTCCTATCACGGACGGATCGGTCTGCACCTCCCGCCAACCGAGCACCTCGAGACCTTCGTCGGTCACGATCCGCTCGACCTCCCGGATCCCCGCTGCGGTCAGATCATCCTGGTCGGGGAAGAAGGCGATGCCCGTCGCGTAGCGGCCGGCTGGAGGGAGTGCGAAAGGAATGGCGGCCCTGAGGAAGCGATCGGGTACCTGAAGCAGGATGCCGGCGCCGTCGCCGGTGTCGGGGTCGGATCCGGTGGCACCGCGATGGGTCATGTTCTCCGCCGCCCCCATCGCCAGCGCGACGAGATGGTGGCTTCGTCGCCCCTTCAGGTCCGCGACGAAGTTGACACCGCACGCCTCATGCTCGAACTCGCTCCGGTACAAACCGGGCATCAACTTCTTCTCCCCCATCGCATCCTGATGACGAATCCTCCGGCAGTGCCAGGAGGGTGCTAATCGGCCGCGAAGCACAACCGGGACGGCCTCCTCGGGCGGAGGACCGAATCCGCCATGCTAGGCGGGTAATGAGAAATGTCCAGTTAACCCCGTGGCCGGCAACCGAACCCCGAGTCGAGGCGTCGCGGACCGACCACCCCCACTTTGAGCACCCACCATCGGAGCGGGCGAGTCCGGCCCGAGTTCGGCGGCCTCCCGGCCTGATAGCTTTGGGTCGTCATGCCAGTAATAGTCGTGGGCGCCGACACGAGTATCGGCGAAGCCATCATCGCCACGGTCTGCCGTTCGGCGGCGGAGGTCCGGGCTTTCATCACCCTTGACACCACCGCCGACCGCCTCAAGGAACGAGGTGTGAAGGTCGCGATAGGGGACGTTTCCGACAGCTCGCACGTGGAAGCGGCGGCGCTCTACTGCTTCTGCGCGGTCCTGGTGACCGAGGCCGCCTACGACGACCGTGACCGGGCCTTCGCCCGACACCCGGATGACGTACTGGCCGGATGGGCCGAGGCAGCCCGCAACGCCGGAGTAAAGCGGGTGATCTGGGTCGGTACCGAACACCGGGAGGAACCGTATCCGGCGTCCGTCGGCGAGGTGGCCACCGTGATCGTCGAGGATGACGTGGAGGGCGCGGCCCGAGCGGTGGGCGAGCTGGAGGAAGCCGGAAGCATTAGTTGCTAGTTATTAGTTGATAGTTGCTAGTTGTTGATCACATATCGTATAGGAAATAGAACAGCGGCACTGCTGGTGAGCTACCCGAGGGATGCTCTGCCGAACCAGCGTGCCGCCACTCTTGCTTGACTCTGTCACGACCGCCGCCGGCGACCTAACCGAGTCGACCCTTACTCTAGTCACGAAGCCACTGATTAGCCCAGCCCAACATCTACGATCAAACGGCAACAACAACCACGGGCCACTATTTGGCGAGTACTTCCCCCACTGCTGCCGGGGCGTCGGGATGGGTGCTGGCATGCGGCGCTACGCGCAGCATCCCGTTTCGCTCGGTCAGTGTGAAACCCTCCGCGGTGAGGCGGGCGTGCGCGTCCTCTGACGACTCCCGGGCGGGGCTGAAGCTGACGATGCCGCTGCGCTCGTCATCCTTGCGCCACGGAGCCAACACCCGGGCGCCCGCCCGGCGAGCTTCCTCCTCCACGGCAATTGATCGGGCAAGGACCGCCGCCTCCACGTCTTCCATCGAGACGGTCAGCAGCGTTCGTAGCGACTCGCAGAGGGCTGCGACCGCAGTGAAGCTCCCGCTCCCCATGACGAACCGGTCGGCGCCGTCCAGGGGCGGATGCGGGAGCGGCGCGGCGGTGTCGAACGGATCCACCACCCCGAGCCACCCCGTCAGGGCAGGCCGGAGCCGTTCCAGGGCCCGCTCGGATACGGCGAGCAGCCCGGCTCCTCCCCCGGCTCGGAGCCACTTGTGACCGCCCGCCACCATCACGTCCACACCCTCCATCGAGAACCGGAGGGCGCCGAAGCCCTGGACGGCATCAACCACCAGCAGCGCCTCTCCGGCAGCCTCCCGGATGGCGGGCAGGTCGCATCGGTAGCCGGTCCGGTAGTCGACATGGCTGAGCGCCACCGCCGCAGTGCGGGCATCAACCTCCCGCGCCACCAGATCGGCGGTCAGCCGGCCCCCGGGGACAGGAAACGTTCTGAGGTCGATGCGTCCCGCCTCAGCGGCCCGCACCCACGGGTAGAGGTTGGCCGGGAACTCGGTCTCCGGCACCACCACCGTCCCGCCGTCCAGGCCGAAGGCGGCCGCGAACAGGCCCGCCGAAGTGCTGGGGACCAGGGTCACCTGCCCGGGAGGGACGTTCATCAACCGGGCGCCGAGGCGTCGGGTCGTCTCGACCCGATCCATAACGATCGGTACCAGCTTTCCCCGGCCGCCCGACATGGTGTCGGCCATCTCCGCGAGGCCGGCCCGGGCAGGGATCGACATGGCGCCGATCGAGGCGAAGTCCATGAAGCCGAACGGCTCGTCGAACTGACCGAGAAAAGACTGAGCGAGTCCCATTGACCGCCGAGGGTAGTGGTGATCGGACCCTCCGACGACGCCCGGCGAGTCCGGGCCGACCCGACCAATACAATCCGCAGCCGGCGCCGACCACACGGGACGACATGGACCCCTTCCTGACCGACAAGGACCAGGCCATGCTGCGGGGAGAGGGCAGCGAGGCTCAGGCTCTCGCCATGCGCATCCTGGTGGGCCTGGCCCGCGCCACCGGCGCCCGCCGGATGATCGACATCTCGGGCGCCCACATCGACGGCACTCTCTATCTCGGTCGGGCCAGCCTCGACTTCGCCGCCCGACTGCGCGACGGTGGTGGCCGGGTGGCCGTCCCCACCACCCTCAACGTCTCCTCGCTCGACCTGCTCCATCCCGACCTGTTCCTCGGGGACGACCCGACGCGGGAGGCAGCCCTGACCATGATGAGGGCCTACCTCGACATGGGCGCCTCCCCCACCTGGACCTGCGCCCCCTACCAGTTGGCGGCCCGTCCCGGCTTGGGCGATCGCGTTGCCTGGGGAGAGTCGAACGCCATCGTGTTCGCCAACTCGGTGCTCGGCGCCCGGACACCCCGGTTCGGCGACTTCGCCGACATGGCCGCCGCCGTCACCGGGCGGGCTCCGGAGTTCGGCCTCTACCTGGACAGGCACCGCCGCGCCCGCGTCCGGATCGATGTCTCGGGGATAGGGGAGGAAGCGCGGGTCACCGACGAGTTCTTCGCCGTGCTGGGAATCCTGGTGGGACGGGAGGCCGGATCCGAGGTTCCCGCCATCACGGGTGTCGAAGCGGCCACGGAGGACCAGCTCAAGGTCCTGGGCGCGGGGGCGGCCACGTCGGGAGCGGTCGGCATGATGCACGTGGTGGGGATCACGCCCGAGGCCCCCACGCTGGCGAGCGCCACCGGTGGTGTCGCGCCTCGCACGGTGAGGGTTGACACAGACGCGATCACCCACGCCTATGAGGCCCTGTCGAGTACCGGCGCGGAGAAGCTCCGCACGGTGAACCTGGGAACGCCGCACTACTCGGCCCGCCAGATAGCCCGGCTGCAGGACCTGCTGGACGGCCGCCCGATCCATCCTGATGTGAGGCTGTACGTGAACACGGGAAGGGACATGCTGGCCTCGTCCGCCGAGATCGTGGCGCGCCTGGAGGAGGCAGGGGTGAGGTTCGTGGTTGATACCTGCACCTACGTGACCTCGATCCTCCCCGCCGGTCTGGACCTCGCCATGACCGACTCCGCCAAGTGGGCCTACTACGCACCCGGCAACCTGGGCGTTGACGTGGTGTTCGGCTCGACCTCCGACTGCGTGGAGTCCGCGGTCGCGGGCCGGGTGATCAGGGAGAAGCGGCCGTGGTGAGCGTCGGAGCCATCCCTGTATTTCCGGGTACCGCCGAGGGCCCGAGCCTGGTCCTCGACCAACCCCTGAGTTGGTGGGGAGGGATCGACCCGCGGGACGGAACCATCATCGACGCTCACCATCCCCAGCATGGGCAATCGACCGTCGGCCGGGTTCTCATCCTCCCGGGCGGGAGGGGATCATCGGGCGGTTCCGCGGTGCTTGCCGAGTCGGTGCGGCTCATGACCGCGCCCGCTGCGCTGGTGCTCAAGGAGGTCGACCCGATCCTGGTGGTAGGGGTGATCGTGGCCGCGGAACTCTATCCGGACCGGAACTGCCCGCTGGTGGTGGCTCGTGAAGGCTACGACCTGCTGGTCTCGAGCCGCACCACCCGCATCCGGACCGACGGAAGGATCGAGCAGTCCTGACCGCTGCTGCGCTGACGGACCTCAGCCACCGCCGGCCCGGGGCGCCCGGCGGGCCCGCTCCAGGACCCGGAAGGGGATCCGGAACACTTCCTCGTCCTCCACATAGATGGTGAAGCAGTAGCCACCCGGCCTGGGGAAAACCAGGTTGTTGAACGTGAACGCCCGGGTCATCCCCATCTCCGCTCCGGGGAGACGCCTGATCGGTGGACGGACCTGGACCGTACGGGAGAACCGGCTGCTGCCGAGGAGGCTCCGGCCGTCCTCAGTCATCAGGTCCACCGACAGCTTGAAGGAGTCGGCGAAGGGCCACGGGACGCGCAACCGGATTCCGACACCCACGGAAGGATGGCGAGCCGGGAAGGATTCCACGTACAGCAGTTCCCAACCCCCACCCAAGATGTAGAGCTTGCCACCGACCGCCTGAACCGAGTCGGCCACCATGGCGAACTCCACACTCGGCTTGGGATCGAGCGACGCCTCCAGGGAATCCATCGCCTCTACTCTAGGAGGGTGCCCATAGCCTCCGCCCAAGGGGGTGCGCTCGCCTTCCCGTGCGAGACCACCATTACGTGCCACTACAACTCGGAGGTTCTCGGTCGAACGCCGGCCGCCGGTCGAACCGTGGCACGACTCCTCCCGGAGGCTTCCTCCTGGTAGTGAGGCGCCTCGCCCTGGGTCTGGTGCTGGTCATGGCCGCGTGCGGATCGCCGGAACCGACCATCGCCTCCGACCCGTTCGATGCGATCGCCCAACTGCGCGGTCGCGTCTGCGATCAGGACATGGTCGGCTCGGCGGTGGTCATCGACCGGCACTACCTGGTCACGGCGGCGCACAACGTGGCCGGCTCGGATGGCGGCCTGACCGTCACCTTCGAGGACGGCTCCGAGCACGCCGCCACCCTGGTCGGGATCGACCTCGACCGGGACCTGGCCCTGCTGCGGGCGCCGTCCGTGGACCGACCCATCCTCACAGTGGCCCGAGCCGTAGCCGGAGAAGGTGGACGCCTGATCCGCCTCCGCGCCGCCCAGCAAAGGGAGGAGGTCCCGTTCGCCGATGCCGACCTCATCGTCGCCGTGGGTCGCAACATCTACGACGAGGAGAGCTCCGTACGCCGGGACAACGTCCGGGTGCGCGCCGGCGCCGGGGCCGGCTTCTCGGGCGGGCCGGTGCTCAACCACCAGGACCAGATGATCGGAGTGGTCTACGCCGACGCCCGGCTCGATGAGATGACCTACGCCACCGCTTCGCAGGAGATCGACATCTTCCTGGAGTCGATCGACTCCACCACCGAATCCCCGTCGGGTCGCTGCCCACGCTGAACAACTCCTAACCGATCGCACCCTCCACCGGGGTTAGGATGATCGGCGCGTGTCGACCCGCCTCCCCCCTGCCTACCGGCTCCCCCGGTTAATCCTCCTCTCCTACATAGCCTCGCTCGCCACCGGCATCGGCGTCATCTTCTCGCTCCTGGCCGTCATCCAGGACAGGTTCGGGTTTCCCACCTGGTCCCTGGGCCTGCTCGCCGGCATACCCTTCGCGATGACCCTGTTCGGCAACATCTGGGTGACCCCGCTGGCCGACCGGGGCTGGGAGCGGCGCCTGATCATGCTGGGATGCGTCCTGCTGGTGATGTCGCTGCTATGGATGGTCTTCGCGGTGGAGCTCTGGCAGTGGGTCGCGGCGCGGGCGGTCATGGGCATCGCCGAGGGGATCTCGGTGGGAGCGGCGCGCCGGGTGATGCTGAGTTGGACTCCGGACCGCCACGGACAGGCTCTGAGTTCCCTGATGGTGGCGATGCTGGCCGGGATCCTGGTCGGACCCGTGCTCGGAGGGGTGCTGAACGAGTTCGGCCCCGCCCTCCCGTTCCTGGTCCCCGCCGCGGTGGGATTGGTGGTGCTCCTGGCGCTGCCGGCGGTCCGGCCCGGAGAGTTCGAGCGGCCGACCATCAGGCTCAGCCGCCGCAGCCTGACCGCCCTGCCGGGCTTCCTGTCCGGGCTGCTGCTGGCCGCCTCCAACTGGCTCTATGTCGGCGTCATCGATGCGATCTGGGCCCGGTACATGACCGACCTCGGGGCCCGCCCCTGGCTGATAGGGCTCGGATACCTGGTGATCGCCCTGCCCGCCATCGTGCTCACCCCCGTCAGCGGCCGGTTGTCCGACCGGGTGAACCCGATCCGGCTGGGCCTGGTGGCGGCGGTGATGGGACTCCCCCTCCTGGCCGGCTACGGGCTGGTATCGGCCGTGCTCCCGCTTCTTGTGGTGGGCGCCATGCACTCCGGCTGCTGGGCCTTCGTGACCCTTCCCGGTCAGGCGGCCGTGGCCAGGGCCGCGCCCGCCAGCCAAGCGGCCGAGGCGCAGGGCCTCGTGGAGGCGTACGGGTTCGTGCTGGCCGCCGTCGGCGCCTTCGCAGCCGCACCGATCTACGAAGCCGCCGGCCCGAGATCGCTCTTCGTGATAACCGCGGCTCTGGTGGCGCTCACCCCGCTGGTGGTGTTCCTGCGCCGGTCGAAGTGGCGGAACGCCTTCTGAACGCGGTACCCGGCCGGCGCCGTACGGTATCCTCCCCGTTTGCCTCCTAAGCAATACCTGCGCGTCGAGGAGCGAAGACTTGAGTTACCGGATCTGGTTCGAACGTAGGGTGACGCCGGAACTGATGCTCTTCGTGCCCCCGTCCGTCGACATGCTGGGTCCCGGACGGGACGGCGACCCCCTGGCGGGAATCTCGACCGCCCGGGCCGCTATGGCGGCGCGGCTCGACTACGACGACAACCTCTTCGACAGGGCCCCGGACCTGCTGGGCGTGTTCCGCACCGGGATCGGCTACGACACCGTGGACCTGGAGGCCGCTACCCGCCGCGGGATCGCGGCGTGCAACGTCCCACAGGGCCCGACGGTTCCCACCGCCGAGCACTCCATAGCCCTCCTCCTGGCCGCCGCCAAGCAACTCGTCCGCTCGAACGACCGGCTCCGGGAGGGCACGGGCAACTACTACCTGAGGCACCAAGCAATGGAACTGGACGGGAAGACCCTGGGCCTGGTGGGATACGGACGGATCGCCCGGAGGGTCGGTGCGGTGGGGCTCGCCCTAGGCATGAACATCCTGGCCCACGACCCGTACCTGCCGGACGAGGGGTTTCCGCCCGAGGTGGAGCGAGCCTCGACGCTGGAGGAACTCCTGGGGCGGAGCGATGCCGTCTCGGTTCATATCCCCATGAGCCCCGGCAACTCTCGGATGTTCAATGCCGACGCGTTCGCCGTCATGAAGAAGGGCGCGTTATTCGTGAACGCCGCCCGCGGAGGACTGGTCGATCACGATGACCTGATCGACGCCCTCGACAGCGGGCGCCTGTCGGGCGCCGGGCTGGACGTCACCGATCCCGAACCCCTGGACCCCGATCATCCGTTACTCCACCGGACAGACGTGATGGTGACGCCCCACGTGGCCTCGGCCACGCCGGAGGCGCGGGAGCGCATGTTCACCACGGCCCTGGACCAGGCACTAATGGTGCTGGAGGGGAAGCGACCGCCCCATCTCCTCAATCCGGACGCCTGGCCCGGCGTACTCCGCCGTCTCGCCGGCGACCGTTGAAGCGCGGCGACACCAGGAGGCGTTATGGGACGATTCAGCGGCAAGGTAGGGCTGGTAACCGGTAGCACCCAGGGCCTGGGCGAGGCTATCGCGGACCGGCTGGTCCACGAGGGATTGTCGGGGCTGGTGGTGACCGGGCGGAACGAGGAGAAAGGCGCAGCGGTTGCCGCCCGCCTGAACGACGCAGGGTGCCGGACGGTGTTCGCGGCCGCAGACCTGGGCGATCCCGGCGCGGTCGGCAACCTGATCGACGTGACCGACCGGGAGTTCGGGCGGATCGACGTGCTGGTCAACGCGGCCGGCGACACGCAACGCGGCACTGTCGAAGACACCTCCGTCGAGCTGTTCGACCGCCTCATGGCGGTCAACGTCCGGGCGCCGTTCCTGCTCATGCAGGGAGCTATCCGCCTCATGCGCCGCGACGGCATCGAAGGCTCGATCGTGAACATCGCCTCGGTTGCGGCCCACGGCGGTCCTCCCTACCTGACTATCTACGCGACCACCAAGGGCGCCCTGGTGACCCTCACAAAGAACGTGGCCAACTCCGTGCTCTGGGATCGGATCCGGGTCAACGTCATGAACATCGGATGGACGGACACCCCCGGTGAGCACGCCGTGAGAACCAGCTTCCACGGCTCGGATGAAGGGTGGCTCGCGAAGGCCGAGGCAAGCCAGCCGTTCGGAAGGCTTCTCAAGACCTCCGAGGTGGCCAGGGCAGTGGCATTCCTCGCATCCGACGAGTCGGGCATGATGACCGGAGCGGCCGTCGACTTCAACCAGGTCGTGGTCGGCTGCATAGCGGTCCAGCATCCGCCTTCCGGCGACTGAGGACCGCCCTACAGGTTGAAGAGGGATGGCCCGAGCTGCCAACCCATCTCGGCGCCACTTGCGGACAGCGCGAAGATCACCAGACCGGCGCCGGCCATGGAGACGTTCTTCATGAACATGGACATCTCGAGCTGCAGGTCGCTCCCCTCGTCAGTCCAGAAGTGGTGGACCAGTAACGCCGCGAGCAAGCAGTAGACGGCCAACCCGAGCGCGGCCAGATCCATCCAGACTCCGAACATCACGCCCAGCCCGCCCGCAGCGATCAGCACACCCGAGAGCCGGATGACGATTCCGCTGGAGGGTGCGTCCCTCGACTCCGCGTAACTGGCGGAACCCTTCGCATCGGCCAGGTGTCCGATGCCCGCCCCGATGAAGATCAGTGAGAAGAGGATCCGCCCGATCAGTACCAATGCTTCCATCTGGACCTCCTTGTCCGGATCCCGCGCTTCGATGCAGGTAAACGATAGAGGCCGAGCGGTACACTCGCCGGGGACGGCACCGGGGGTTGTCAAGCAAGATGGAGCGACCGCGAAAGGGCACGGCAACCTCGGCCTTCGGTTCGGGCCGGCGTGAGGGTCACGACTCCTCTGCCTTCTACGACCGCTTCCCGTCGCCCGGCATCTCCGACGACGAACGGGTGGAGCCGGCGCCGGGCTTCGACCAACCCCGCGCCATCCGAGGCGACAGCCGCGACATGCGCCACCTTCCCGACAACTGCGTGGCCCTCGTGGTCACCTCACCCCCCTACTTCGTGGGGAAGGAGTACGAGCAGGCCGTAGCCGGTCGCCGCGTGCCCGAGTCCTACATGGACTACCTGCGTCTCCTTCGGGAAGTGTTCGCCGAATGCGTGCGGGTGCTGGAACCGGGAGGGCGGATGGCCGTCAACGTGGCGAACCTGGGACGCAAGCCCTACCGGAGCCTCAGCGGGGACGTGACCGGCATCCTCCAGGACGATCTAGGCCTCCTGTTGAGAGGCGAGATCATCTGGACCAAGGCCAGGGGCGCAAGCGGATCCTGTGCGTGGGGTTCGTGGTGCAGCCCGGCCAATCCGGTACTCCGGGACGTGACCGAACGGGTGGTGGTGGCCAGCAAGGGCCGGTTCGACCGGGCCCTGTCCCGCTCGCAGCGGCAGGCCGCCGGTCTCCCCCACCGCGCCACGATCAGCCCGGACGAGTTCATGGACGCAACGCTGGACGTCTGGGAGATACGGCCCGCGTCCGCCACCCAGGTCGGCCATCCCGCCCCGTTCCCCGAGGAGCTCCCGGCACGCCTCATCCGGCTGTACACCTACGAGGACGATCTGGTGCTCGACCCGTTCATGGGATCGGGTACCACCCTGGTGGCCGCTGTGTCTGCCAACCGCCGCGGCGTGGGGTATGACATCGATCAGGCCTACGTAGATCTGGCCGAAGCACGCCTCGCCGACCTCGAACAGCAGACCTCCTCGCCTCTCCCCACGTCCGGCTGAACGGTCCATGGACCGTCGCCCCCTCCTCGCCGCGGTGGCATCCATCGTGGGGTACAGCATCGGCCCGGTATTGGTGCAGGTTTCGGATGCCTCGGCACCCGTCTTCGCGTTCTGGAGGGGTTGGTTGACCATCATGGTCACCGCAACGGGGGCGGCCACGTTGCGGAGGGTCAGCTCCCGCCGGATGGGGCGGACTCCGGCCGGCCTCCCGGCGCCCGCGGGCGCCACCGGCAGGTGGCGGGAGTGGTGGGCCCCCGTGGTGGCCGGCGTGCTCAACGGGGCATCCACCCTCGCCTTCATCCAAGCCGTGAAGCTGACATCGGTAGCCGGCACCTCCCTCCTCCTGCTCATGAATCCTGTCCTGATCGCGCTCTGGGCTATCCCGCTCTTCGGGGAGCGGCCCGGGATCCGGTTCCGGCTGTGGACACTGGTCGCCCTGGTCGGAGCGGCCATGGTCATCACGGGCGGTTCGTCAGGCCCGGGCGGGGATCCGCTCGGAGTGACGTTGGCGGTGGTTTCCGTGGTCCTCCTCTCCATCCAGATGGTCGTGACCAAGGTGGGTCGGAGAACGCTCAACACGGTCCCCATGCACATCACCACGACCGTCTCCGGCGCCACGTTCGTGACGATCTTCGGACTGCTGACCGGACACAGCTTCACAGACATGACCCGGACCGACGTTCTCTGCGTGCTCGGGGTTGTGGCGCTGCCTGCCACCACGAGTTCCCTGCTGATGACCTGGGCCCTGCGCTGGCTCCCCGCCAACGTCCCGCCCCTGATCCACCTACCCATCCCGTTCTTCGCGGGGACGCTGGCCTGGGTGTTCCTGGACGAGGTGATGACGCTGCACCACCTGCTCGGCGGAGCCGTGACCCTGGTCGGGGTGGCCGCCGCCCTCCTCAGCTCTTCGGGTCGGAGGCTCCTGGCCGCCGGATCGGTCCCCGGCCCGCCCGCCGACCCGGCCCCCTCCGCAT
>WTGW01000157.1 GCA_011523395.1 Acidimicrobiia bacterium | reverse complement strand
TCCACCGCCCGTATGACCCCCGAGCCGGACCGGCGCAGTCCCCGGACCACCGGGAAGTGCACCCGGAGGCCCCGAATGGAGACGACCACGTCCCCGCCCTCCCCCGACATCGCCTGCTCCACTGTGACGGATCCTTCCGACCACAGGTCGGAGGAGTCGCCCATCTCGTGATGGTGTATGCAGGCCGAGCCGTGGCGGTCGGTGCCCACATCCTCCAACTCGGGAAGCGCCTCGCTGCACCCCTCCCCCGCGAGGGGACACCTGGCGTCGAACGGGCATCCTGTCAGCTCCTCGGCCACGCGCAGGGGCGAACCCGGGATCTCGGCGAGACGGGTGGTCACAGGTCGGTCCAACCGGGGGATGGAGCGCAGCAGGCCGGACGTGTACGGATGGCGGGTCGATCGGTATATCGCGTGGGCGGGACCGGTCTCGGCGATGCGACCCGCGTACATGACCGCCACGCGATCGGCTATCTCCGCCACCACGCCGAGATCGTGGGTGATCCACACGACCGCCAGCCGGTACTCGTCCTGGACCTCCCGGACCAGATCGACGATCTGCGCCTGGACGGTCACGTCGAGGGCCGTGGTCGGTTCGTCGGCGATGAGCAGCTTGGGCTCGCACGCCAGGGCCATGGCGATCATGGCCCGCTGGCGCATGCCCCCTGAGAACTCGTGTGGATAGTCGTCCACCCGCGAGGACGCGGACGGGATGCCGACCCGGTCAAGGAGCTCGATCGCCCGTCGCCGGGCCGCGGCCTTCGTGAAGCCCCGATGGATCCGGAGGCTCTCGCCGATCTGGCGGCCGACCCGATGGACGGGATTCAGGGAGGACATCGGCTCCTGGAAGACCATCGCCACGTCCCGGCCGCGGATGCGCTTCAACTCTCTGACCGGCATGCCGATGATCTCACGGCCCTCGAGACGGATCGACCCCGAGACGAAGGCGGGAGGCACCGGAAGCAGCCCCATGACCGCGAGCATCGACACGCTCTTGCCGGAACCGGACTCCCCGACCAGGGCGAAGGTCTCACTGGGGGCGACCGTCAGGCTCACCCCGCTGACGGCGCGGATCGTCTCCGTGGGCAGGTCGAAGCGGACCGCCAGGTTCTCGATGTCGAGCAGGTTCGCGCCGGCGGCGGTGGTGTCCCGTGACGGATTACGAGGTCCCACGGCGGTCGCGGTGGTCATCCGTTCCACCCCCCGCGGACGGGCGTCGGCGACCGATCAACTCCCGGCTGGTTGTCCGGCGGTCGCCGGAGCGGTCCGAGCGCCCGGCCCGACGTAGGATGGCCCCGACGCACTCGTCGACAGGTACGAGGACACCCATGTCCGTTCATGGCGGCCAACTTACACAGACCGGGGACGGCCCGGGGGACCAATCCACGTGGGGGGTCCCGGCGCCGATCGACCTGGAGTCCTTCAACGCCGACCTGGAGGACGGCCGGGCGACCGTTGACATAGGCATCTTCTACCCGGCCAACCTGGAACCGGCCCACCGGCGGAAAGTGGGGCTCGAGATGGTGCTCGACGGCGTGGCGGAGGCCCGCCGGATCTTCGGTGAGGTCGGCGTTCAGTTCGCCGTCGTCTCGGTCCGGACCGGGCCGGTCGACCCGGAGCTGCTCGTCCTCCATGCCGAGGCGCCGGGATCGGAACTGCCCGGTGGTCGCTACGCCAACCTCTACAAGGAGCGCCAGAAGCGGCCGTCCAGGCTGTCATCCGGTGCTCTGGCCGTGTTCGAGAACGTGATCGGCACGGGACCGGAGCATGATCGGCGGATACATCTCGTGGTCCTCGAGGACGTCTTCATGTCTTTCCACGACCGGATCGACGAGCGCACCTGGCAGCTGAAGACCGTTGCCACCAACGCCCTGTCCTTCCCGGGCTACTCGCACCGGGACACGATCCCGCGCCATCTGCGGGGCGTCATCACCCTCACCAACCTGTCGAGGGCTAACTCCTGGAAGACCGTCGCCCATGAACTCGGGCACAAGCTGATCAACGCCAGCCACGAGTACCG
>WTGW01000208.1 GCA_011523395.1 Acidimicrobiia bacterium | reverse complement strand
TGGTCGGCCTGCCCGAGGCGGCCTACAACCTGTCGCAGGCCGCGATCTACCTGGCTACCGCTCCCAAGTCCGACTCGGTGAAGCGATCGATGGGCGCGACCCGCCGGGCGGTCGAGGAGACCCCCGCCGCCACCGTTCCCGCCCATCTCCGCTCCACCGGCGGGCGGCTGGTGTCGTCACAGGTGGACGGCACGCCGGCGGGCTATGTCGATCCCCACACGGGACCGGGGCATCTCGTTCACCAGCCTCACCTTCCGGAGCAGATGGAGGGAAGGATCCTCTATCGACCAACCCGCCAGGGCAGGGAGGCGGGCATCGCCGACCGGCTCGAGGAGTGGGACCGGGTACTGGGCCGTCCCAGGCGCAGTACCAACCCGGACCAGGGCCAGCCGGTGGTCGGTGACCAGTGATTATCAGTTCATTCTAACGATAACTAGCAACTAGCGACTAACAACTAGAAACTAGAAACTCAGGGCTAACCTGCAACGGATGCGAGCCAATGCCATCCGGCGCGCCTTCACCGACTTCTTTGCCGAACGCAATCACGTTGTCCGGCCGTCCGCGTCGCTGATTCCCACCGACCCGACGTTGCTCGTGACCAACGCCGGCATGGTCCCGTTCAAGCCCTATTTCCTCGGAGAGGAGGAGCCGCCCTGGCCCCGGGCGGTCAGCATCCAGAAGTGCGTGCGAACGGTCGACATCGACATCATCGGCACCACTGCCCGCCATCTCACCATGTTCGAGATGCTCGGCAACTTCTCCTTCGGTGACTACTTCAAGGAACTTGCCATCCGCTACGCCTTCGACTTCGTCACCGGACCGCTCGGCCTGGATCCCGAACGTCTCTGGTACACGGTGTACAAGACCGACGACGAGGCCGAGGAGATCTGGATCGACTCGATCGGGGTTCCACCTGACCGGGTGCAGCGGGGCGGTAAGGACAACTTCTGGCAGATGGGCATTCCCGGTCCGTGCGGTCCCTGCTCGGAGATCTTCATCGACCGGGGCCCTGCCTACGGGCCTGATGGCGGCCCGATCGGTGGTGGCGAGGACCGGTTCGTGGAGCTCTGGAACCTGGTCTTCATGCAGAACATCCAGGATGAGCCCTATCACGTTGTCGGCGACATCCCTGCCAAGGGGATAGACACGGGCACCGGGCTGGAGCGTCTGGCCATGATCCTCCAGGGAGTCGACACCCTCTTCGAGGCCGACTGCGTCCATGATGTGCTGGCGGCCGCTTCCGGGGCCCTGGGCCGGACCTATGGCGAGGACGAACGGGTCGACGTGACGCTTCGCCTGCTGGCCGACCACGCCCGCGCCTCCACGTTCCTCATCGGCGACCTCGCCCTGCCCGGAAACGAAGGCCGGGGTTACGTGGTGAGGCGCCTGATCCGTCGAGCGGTGCGCCATGCCTGGCAACTGGGCAGCGAGAGCCTCATCATGCCCCGGCTGGCCGAGGTGACCGCCGACATCATGGAGGATGCCTACCCGGAACTCAAGGCCAACCTCGACTTCATCCGGCACGTCTTCGAGCGCGAGGAGTCCCGATTCCGGCGCACCCTCGCCGCCGGGACCCAGATGCTGGACGAGGCACTGGTGGGTTCGGAGCCGGGTGCCGTTGTGTCGGGCGCCCTGGCCTTCAAGCTGCATGACACGTACGGCTTCCCGATCGACCTCACCCGGGAGATCGTGGAGGAACAGCAGCGCGAGGTGGATCTGGACGGGTTCGAGGCCGAGATGGCCGCCCAGAGGGCCCGCGCCAAGGCCGCTTGGAAGGGGGGAGCCGAGGCGGTCCGCGTGGAGTCCTACAAGCGAATCCTCGACACCGTAGGCCCCACCGAGTTCCTGGGTTATGTCAGGGACGATTCGCCCGCCCTGGTCCTGGCCATACTCCGGGAGGGGGAGTTGGTGGAGAGGGCCGAGAAGGGCCAGGAGGTGGAGGTCTTCCTGAACAGGTCACCGTTCTACGCCGAGGCCGGTGGGCAGGTGGGTGATGTCGGGTTGATCGCGTCGGTGACCGGACAGATCGAGGTAGGCGACACGCAAGCGGCCGTGACCGGTTTGCACGGCCACCACGGCAAGGTGAAGGGCGGGTTCGTCCAGACCGGCCAGGAAGTGGATGCCCGTATCGACAGCCCCAGGCGAGACCGCATCCGCAAGGCCCACACCGGCACGCACCTTCTTCATTGGGCGCTCCGGGAGGTCATAGGGGAGCACGCCAACCAGGCCGGTTCCCTGGTCCAGGATGGGCGGCTCCGCTTTGACTTCAGCCACTACACGGCGGTGGCCGCCGAAGAGCTCGGCGAGGTGGAGCAGTTGGTCAACCAGCGGGTCGTGGACAACCATCATGTGGGCCTGCTCGAGACGTCCAAGGACGAGGCCGAGGCGATGGGGGCGCTGGCCTTCTTCGGTGACAAGTACGGTGAGCGGGTGCGGGTGGTCTCGGTGGGGGACTTCTCGGTCGAGTTCTGCGGTGGCACCCATGTGGGCAGTTCCGCCGAGGTAGGACCGCTGCTGGTCACCTCCGAGTCCTCCATCGGATCGAACGTGCGCCGGGTGGAGGCGCTCACCGGTATGGCCGCCTATTCCTATGCCAGGGAAGCGAGGGAGCAACTGTCCGACGTAGGTCGCTTCCTCGGCCTGTCGATGTCGGAGGTCCCGGCGGGAGTGCGCCGGCTCGCCGAGCGGGCCGACGCCATCCAGAGCGAATTGGACCAGCGCCGCCGGCAGGAGAGGACTGCGATCGCCGCCGACCTGGCCGGTGCCGCCCGGCGTACCGGCGATACCTCGTGGCTGGTGGCCGAACTCGACGATCACGCCCCGGTGGCGTTGCGCCAGGTGGGGGCGCAGGTCCGGGACCGGCTCGGGTCCGGCGTAGTGGTGCTGGGGAGCCGGGCGGGCGGCAAGGGGGCGCTGGTCGGCCTGGCGACCCGTGACCTGGTCGACAGGGGTGTCTCGGTGGCCGACCTGGTGCTGGTGGGCGCCAAGCTCCTCGGAGGAGGCGGCAGTCGCGATCCCGAGTTGTCGCAGGCGGGCGGACCCAGGGGCGACAAGGTAGGCGAGGCTCTGGACGCGATCCGGGAGGCGGTGGCGCGCCGTCTGAGTGCCTGATGAGCGCCGGACCGGGAGGAGCCAGCCGCATCATGGGCATCGACTACGGAAGCCGGCGCGTGGGTGTTGCTCTCTCCGACCGTCTCGGTATCGCCGCCCATCCTTTCGAAGTACTCGAGGCGGGCCCGGGCCTCGGTCGCCGGCTGGCCGACATGGTCGGTGCGGAGGATGTGGCCAAGGTGGTGGTTGGGCTGCCGGTTTCCCTCGACGGCAGCGAGCACGCGGCTGCGCGCAGGACCCGCCGGTTCGTCGATCGGCTCCGCCCCCTCGTCGGGGTGGAGGTGGTCCTGTACGACGAGCGCCTGACCACCCGGATCGCCGAAAGCGTCCTGGTGGCGGCCGGGACATCGCGGGCCAAGCGCCGCCGACGGGTCGACAAGGTGGCGGCCGCGGTGATGCTGCAGGGTTATCTCGATAGCCAAGCCCGCCCGGGGGTCGAATGAGCGCCTACCGGCGACCGGACGTTCCACCCGAGGGTCACAACGGACGTGACGATCGGTGGCTGATCCGCGCCCGCGGCGCCATCACCGGCCTGCTGGTGGCGGCTGTCGTCACCTACGCTCTGATGGTGGGGGGCGCAGGCCTGGGCAACTGGGTCAACAGGCTGGGCGGGCTCGGTGGAGGAGATCAGACCGCCGAGGTCGAGCCGGGCCGCACCGTGATGGTGGAGATACCGTCGGGGTCCAGCGCCCGCAGCATCGCCGGCATCCTGGTGAGCAACGGTGTGGTGCCGTCGGCCATCGAGTTCGAGTCCTTGGTCCGGACTCGCGAGGCAGGCAGCCTCCTCAAGGCGGGTACCTACGAGCTGGTTACCGGGACCGACCTCGACGAGATCGTGGACCTTCTCATAGCGGGGCCGCCTCTCGATGTGTTCCGGGTGACGGTGGTCGAAGGACTCCGCCTCCACGAGGTCCTGGACGTTCTGGCCCTGGCCACCCGCAACTACTCGGAAGAGGACTTCACGGCTGCCCTCACGAGCGGGGACGTGACATCCCCCTACCTGCCCGCGGGTCTCGAGCGATCGGCATGGGAGGGGCTTCTCTTCCCGGCCACCTACGAGTTCTTCGGTGACGCCACCCCGTCAGAGATGCTGCAACGGCTGGCGACCGAGATGGAGCGACGCCTGGAGACGTACGACTGGTCCCCTGTTACCACACGGGGCTTCTCGGTGTACGAAGGGCTCGTAATGGCCTCTCTGGTCGAGGCCGAGGCCGGAACGGATGAGGACCGGCCGCTGATCGCCAGCGTTATCAACAACCGGCTGGAGCGAGGCATGCCGCTCCAGATCGACGCCACCGTTCTCTACGCCATGGAGGACCGGGGCCGGTCGCCCACGCTCGAGGACCTCCAGTTCGAGTCCCCCTACAACACCTACCTGATAGGCGGCCTCCCTCCGACGCCGATCGGCGCACCGGGCGCCAAGTCCATCGAAGCGGTCATCGAGCCGGCCGATACCGACTACCTCTACTACGTACTCACCTCGGAGGACGGGGCCCACTCCTTCTTCGCCGACTACGACGACTTCCTGGTGGCCAAGCAGCAGGCCGACGCCCTGGGGATCGGTTGATCCCGATGGCCTTCATGCGTCTGGCGGTCCTCGGCGATCCGGTGGCCCATTCGCTCTCGCCGGTCATCCACGCCGCCGCCCTGGAGTTCGCGGGACTCGAGGGGGTTTACCGGAGGCGCCGGGTCGATCACCTCGGCATGAGAAGGGCTGCAGACGACCTCCGGTCCGGGCGCCTGACCGGCGCCAACGTGACGATGCCCCATAAGGCTCTGGCCGCTGGGTTGGCCGACAGGCGCTCGGGAGCGGTGGTCCGCTCGGGCGGGGCCAACACCCTCTGGATGGAGAACGGCCGGCTCCAAGCCGACTCCACCGACCCGGCGGGAGTGCGCTTCGCCTGGCAGCATGCCCGACTTCCCGACGATGCTCCCGTGTTGCTGCTGGGTGCCGGCGCGGCAGCCGCGGCGGCGCTCCTGGCACTTGACGATCGAGACGTTCGGGTGGCGGCCCGGCGCCCGGAGGCAGCCCATCAGTTGGTGGCCCGCGTGGGCGCCAAGGCTGTGGTCGCGCCGTGGGGGCAGCCCGCGGCAGGGGCGGTACTGGTCAATGCGACCCCGCTCGGCATGCGCGGCGAGACCCTCCCGACCGGCGTAGTGGATCAGGCAGGGGGCTTGCTGGAGTTGGCCTACGGCCGCGGGCAGACCCCGGCCGAGGCCGCGCTGGCGGCGCGGGACCTGCCGGTGGCGTCCGGGGAGTTGGTGCTGGTCGGGCAGGGCGCCGCCTCGTTCGCCATCTGGACCGGCGTGGAGGTGCCTCCGACCGTGATGCTGGAGGCGCTCACCGGACACCGGGATCCGCCCACCGCCTAGGCGATAGTGCTCTACCTGGTCGCGGGACTTCTGGGCCTATGCGCGGGCCGACTCCTGGTGCCACTGATCCGAGCCGAGTTGGAGCGGGCGCCGGTCCGGTCGGTCATGGCCCGTCGACCGAACTGCGACTGTCCTGTGCGCCCGGCCGATTACGCGCCTCTCTGGTGGTGGGCGGGAAGCCGGGGCTCCTGTTCCCGATGCAACCGACCCGCCGGGGTGTTCTACCGGCTGGTGGAGCCGGTGACCGCGGCTGCCTGGGCCGGTACGGTCGGTTTGGTAGGCGCGCAGTGGGTCCTCGCATCGTTTCTGTGGATGGTGTCGGTGACCGTGGTTCTGAGCTTCGTCGACCTGCGGAGCTACCGCCTTCCCAACCGGGTGCTGGTACCCGGCGTCGTGGTGGGTCTGCTACTGCTCGCCGGTGGGGCTCTTCTGGACGGTCGCATCGGCGACCTGCCGGAAGCGCTGGCCAGCGGCCTCGGTTACTCGGTCGCGCTGCTGATCCCGGCCCTGCTGACCCGGGGCGCCATCGGGATGGGCGATGTCAAGCTGGCCCTCCTACTGGGGCTGTTCACCGGCTACCACGGCTGGGAGACCACCGTGGCGGCCTTGGTCGGCGGGTTCCTGCTGGCCGGAGCGGTGGGCGTTCTGCTACTGGCCCTGCGTCGCATCACCCGCCACGATCACCTACCGTTCGGTCCCTTCATGGTCGCCGGCGCCTGGCTCGCAATCGTTCGGGCGCTCGCAAGTTTCAACTCCTAGTTCATCTCGGCTTCCACTGCCCACTGCCCACTGCCCACTGCCCACTGCCCACTGACTGCTGTATCCTGCCGGGTTCGTATGAGCCTTCTCTCGGATCTGACCAGGATCGTCGCGGCCGGTTTCGAATCCGCCGGTCTGGACGCTTCGTTCGGAGCCGTCCAGGTCTCGGATCGTCCCGACCTAGGACAGTTCCAGTGCAACGGCGCGCTGGCTGCCGCTCGAAGCGCCGCTCGTGACCCGCGTGCCATAGCCGCGCAGGTGGTGACACAGATCGAAGGCGATCGCCGGCTCGCCTCGGTGTCGACCGCCGGGCCGGGCTTCATCAACCTGACCGTGACCGGCCGGACCCTGGCTGGCTACGTGGACGCCATGGCGGGGGACGGGAGGTTGGGCGTGCCGGCGGTCGGGATCCCCCTCAACGTGATAGTGGACTATGCGGGGCCGAATGTCGCCAAGGCGATGCATGTCGGGCACCTTCGGGCCACGATCATCGGGGACACGATCAAGCGCCTCTTCCGTTTCGCGGGACACGAGGTGTTGGGAGACGCCCACTTCGGTGACTGGGGCCTCCAGATGGGCATGCTCATCGTGGCCACCCGCCGGCGACATCCGGACCTGGCCCACTTCGACGGAACCTACGAGGGTCCCTACGAAGAGCCCCTCTCCATCACGCTGGCCGATCTCCAGGAGTGGTATCCGGACATGGCCCGCCAGGTGGCGGAGGACGAGGAGGTGGCCGCCGAAGCCCGGCGGGCCACCACCGATCTCCAGTCGGGCCGGCCCGGGTACGTGGCGCTCTGGGAACACTTCGTCCGGGTGTCCCGAGCCTCCCAGGAGCAGGACTTCTCCGACCTGGGGGTGGAGTTCGACCTCTGGTACGGGGAGAGCACCGTCCGGGACCTGCTCCGACCGCTGGTGGATGAGACCCTCGCCCGGGGGATTGCGGTCCGGTCGGCTGGAGCGGTGGTGATCGAAGTGAGCCGGCCTGACGACAAGGCCGAGATCACGCCCCTCGTGCTGGAGACCTCCCATGGGGCCTTTCTATACGGCACCACCGACGTGGCCACCATCCAGATGCGGGTCTCGGAACTGGGGGCGGACCTGATCCTCTACGTGGTCGACTCTCGCCAGTCCTACCACCTCGAGCAGGTGTTCCGGGCCGCCCGCCGGGCCGGCTTGTCCGGCGGGGCAGTCATGGAGCACATCGGATTCGGAACCATGAACGGGCCTGATGGAACACCCTTCAAGACACGGGAGGGCGGCGTGCTCAGGTTGGGAGACCTGATCGACATGGTCACGAACGCCGCGGCGGCCCGTCTAGAAGAGTCGGATCTGGCAGCCCTCTATCCCGGGGCCGAACGAGCGGTGATAGCGCGTCAGGTCGGGATCGCCGCCCTCAAGTTCGGCGACCTGGTCAACAACCGTACGTCCAACTACGTCTTCGACGTGCGCCGCTTCACCGCGCTGGAAGGTAAGACCGGTCCCTACCTGCAGATGGCGGCCGTGCGCATCGACTCGATCCTTGCCCGGGCCGCTCGCCGGGGATTGGCGCCGGGCGCCATCCTGGCGCCGCACCACGAGACGGAGGCCAGACTCCTGCTACGGCTCCTCCAGTTACCCGAGGTGATCGACCGGGCCATGGACCTGCGCGCCCCCAACCACCTGGCTGAGTTCGCCTACGAGGTTGCCGCCGACTTCAGTCGTTTCTACGAGGCCTGCCACATCCTGACCGAGCCCGACCCCGGACTGCAGTCCTCGTGGTTGGGGACGGTCCGGACCTCCCGCCGGGTGCTGGAGCTCCTGCTCGACCTGCTGGGTATCGAAGTTCCGGCTCGCATGTAGTTGCTAGTTGCTAGTTATCTACGATGGTTTGTAGTCACTGTTCACTGGCTGCAACCCCCTTGGAACTAATCATCTAGCCACCGGGCGCCGGTCGCTCCGGCTCAGCCGCTCCGGTACTCCAGGATTACGAGGAGCATCCAGGGCGCGTAGAGGAGGGAGGGAACGTTGGCGGCGATCCACGGGTAGCGAGGTGTTCCGTACTGGAGGGCCGGCCAGGCCAGCGCCAGGGCGATCAGACCTGCCGGCCAGGCCCGGCTGCCCACCACGCCCAGATAGTCCGGCACGAGGTCGAACAATTCGGAGAATCGGGCCAGGCTGGAGGTCGCCAGGCCTGCCAGCCGGCCGGTCATCCAGATGCCGACCAGAATGGCCGGCACCCAGGTGAGCAACCTCTCCCACGGCTCGGCCGCCACCCGCAGACCGGAGGGCCCGAGTCCCCACTCGGTGGCCAGGCCGATAACCGCCGCACCGAGCATCAACACCGCTACCCCGACTGCCAGGACTTCGGACTCCGGCGCTGCCAGGTCGAGCGTGAGCAGTCCGAACCCACCCAGGGCCAGCCCGATCCCCATCCCGGCGAGTCCGGTGCCGATGACCGCCAGGACCACCCCGAGCACCATCCGCAGCGACTGCATGCCGATGATCCCCCACCGCCAGAGCTCGGAACCGGGCTGGAGGATCGGGGGGAGCAGTTCGAGTAGGTTCCGGCGCCGCCGGTCATATGGTCGGTAGTCGGTCACCGGACGGCTGCCCGTCTCTCGGCCCGCTGCAGAGCCTCCCAGTAGAGCTCCACCGGATGAGCCACCCGGGCCTCATGCCCGAGCTCGTTCAGGTACGTACGCAGCTGGATCTCGCATCCCGGATTGGCACTGGCTACGAGAGAAGCTCCCGTCGCCTCCACCTGTTCCGCCTTCGAGGACCCCAGGCGGCGTGACATCTCAGGTTCCAGGAGGCTGTAGATGCCCGCCGCGCCACAACACAGGCCGTTCGGGTCGATCTCGACAGCGGTCAGCCCGGCCGCGGCCAGGATTGCCCGGGGCTGGTCGGTAATCCGCTGCACGTGCCGGAGATGGCATGGGTCCTGTACCGCCACCAGGCCGCCATCGGTGCTCAGCCGGGGAAGCCTCCCGTCGGCGATGGCCTCCGCCACCACCTCGTTCACATCGGCCACCCTGGCGGCAAGCTCCTCCCCGCCGTCAACCCAATGGTCGTACTCCTTCATGTGGGCCCCGCACCCGGCAGAGTTGACGACCACCAGGTCCACATTCCGGAAGGCCGCCATGTTCACGGAGGCCATCTTTCGGGTGTCATCAGCCCAGCCGTCATGCGCGGCGAGCGCCCCGCAACAGGTCTGGCCCCTGGGCGAGACGACCTCCCACCCCGCCGCCGCCAGCAGTTCGACGGTGGCGGTGTGGACGTTTCCGAACCAGGCGTCCATGACGCAACCGGCCACCAGAGCGGCCACCCCCCGTTTCTCTCCATCCGCGGTCCTGACTCTTCCCACGATCGAGGGAGGTCTCCCTCTGAGCGGTCGGAGCCCGGTCAAGTTGCCCCGGACCCGGCGCGGCGCCAGCCTGGTGAGCCGGGATGACTGGGCGATCGAGGCTGCCAGCGTCCCCAAACGAACCGCCATCCGGCTACGCAGGAGGCGGGCTGTAACCAGCCGCCGGAGCCGGCGGTCAACACCTGACGTCTGGGCGGCTATCTCGGCCCTGGCGCCCTCCATGGCTCGGCCGAACGGCACGAACGACGGGCACACGACCTCGCAGGCCCGGCACTGCAGGCATGCCCCCATGATCTCCTCGAAGCGGCCGTCCACGGGGCTTCCGGCGGCCACCGCCGACATCGCGGTCAGCCGTCCCCGCGGCGAGGCGGTCTCGAGTCCGGTCAGCCGGAAGGTGGGGCAGCTGGGCAGGCACAGCCCGCACTGTATGCATGAGGAGAGTTCGTCCGGGCGTGGCGCGTGAGGGGTGACCCAGCTCATCTCAGATCCGGCCCGGCAGGATGCCCCGGTTGATCCTGCGGCCGGGATCGAACAGGTTGACGACGCGCCGCTGGATCTCGATCGATGGGGGCGGCGTTCCCCACGGGTCGAATGCCCCGGCCAACGAAGGGGGCGCGTCCAGCATCACCAGAGCCCCTCCGAGGGACTCGGCCCGGCCCCTCAACGCGCCGAGCTCCTCGAGGTCGACCTCGCCTGCGCCGACCGTTACCTCGCCGACCCCGAATTGAGCCAGGTAGGTCCAGTCCGGGTCGAGCCGATCGACGATGCCACGCAGGAAGGACGGCGGGGTCCGCACCGAGAAGCGAACCGCTCCGGCCGGCTGGCTCGGCCAGTTCAGCCCCGAGGCGGGTTCGGCGCCCAGCGCGGCCGCCTGGCCTGCCACCTCTTCGGGGGTGCCCCCGAGGAATACGGCGGCGCCCTCCCTGGTCTCCAACACGGCCAGAGGGCGATAGGCCACCTCGAGCGCCTCTTCGGGGGACTCCACGGGCACGGTTGCGGACGCCTGTGGGGCCGGCCACAACTTGAGGCAGACCCGGGCGATCAGGCCCATGGCTCCGAGGGATCCGGTGGCGAGGCGGGGAATGTCGTACCCGGTCACGTTCTTCACCACCCGTCCACCGGCGGTGACTACCCGGCCATCGCTGGACACCAGGGTCGTCTCCAGCACCCGGTCCCGGATCGGGCCGTATCGGTAACGCCGCCATCCGGATATGGCGGTGGCGATCGCGCCGCCCACCGTTCCGGTTCCAGGTTGCTCGGGCAGCAGGGCGGTCTGGCCCTTCGAAGCCAGCATCTCCTCGAGCTCCTCGACCAGCACCCCGGCCTCCACCACCACGGTCAGATCGTCCGGTTCCCACGCCACCACGCGATCCAGCCCGGACGTGGAAAGGATCACGTCGGAGGTCACCGGGTATCCGATGCCCCGGTGGGAGCCGCCACCGTGGATCCGGATGCGGTCTCCGCCGGCCGGCAGGTTGGCCATCAGGCCGGCCGCCTCCTCGATGGTCTCGGGCGTGGCGGTCGGTAGGCCCGAGCCCCCATCCGCCGAGATGGCCAGGCTCACACCCAGGCCCCCACCGGTGGCGGTCGGCCGAAGTCGAAGCATCGTGAGCCCTGTGGCACGATCTTGCCGGGGTTAAGCCTTCCGTCGGGATCGAGAGCCTCGCGGATGCGCGCCTGGGCATCGAGGCCCATCTCGTCGAAGACCAGGTGCATGTAATCCCGCTTCTCCATGCCGATGCCGTGCTCACCGGACAGCGAACCGCCGATGGCTACGCACATCTCGATGAGGTCTCTTCCGGCCGCGTCCACCCGCTCCATGACCCCTGGAACGGAGGCATCGAACGACATGAGCGGGTGCAGGTTGCCGTCACCGGCATGGAAGACGTTCAGCATCGGAATGTCGTGACGCTTCGAGATGGCATAGGTCTGCTCTATGGCTTCCACCAGCCGGGTCCGGGGTACCACCGTGTCGTGCAGGTAATAGTCGGGATTCATCTGGGCGATGGCGCCGAAGGCCGACTTGCGGCCCAGCCAGATCCGCTTCCGTTCGGCCTCGTCGGAGGCTATCCGGGTCAGGGTGGCCCGATGGGAGACGGCCAGCCGGCGCACCAGCTCGGCCTCGGCGTCCACCGCCGACGGATGTCCGGTCACCTCGGCGATCAGCACGGCCGCCGAGTCGGTGGGAAAGCCGGCGTTCGCGAAACGCTCCACCGCGATAGTCATCGGCTGGTCCATCATCTCGAGGGCTGCCGGGATCAGCCCGTTGGCGATGATTCCCGACACGGTGGCGGCCGCATTCTGCACCTCGGGAAAGGCCAGCAGGATGGTGCGGGACGCGGGCGGGTTGGGAAGCAGGTTCACCAGGACGTCGGTGACGATGCCCAGCGTGCCCTCGGAGCCGACCATCAACCCCCGTATGTCGAGCCCGGTCGGATCCGGCGCCGGCCCGCCTATCGACAACACGTCACCGTCCGATGTCACTACCTCCATCGCCAGCACGTGGTTGACAGTGGTGCCCTCCGCCAGGCAGTGCGGCCCCCCCGAGTTGTTGGCCACGTTGCCTCCGATCGTGCAGACCGACTGGGAGGAGGGATCGGGCGCGTAATGGAGCCCGAGCGGGGTGGTATGGATGCTGAGGTCCAGGTTGATGACCCCGGGCTGTACCCAGACGCACCTGTTCTCGACATCGACGGGGCCGATACGGTTCATGCGGGTGGTGACCAGCAGCACGTGGGGCCCGGTGGTGACCGCTCCACCTGCCAGGCCGGTTCCCGAGCCGCGCGGCACCACCGGCACGCCGTGGCGCCCGGCGAGGCGCATGATCGTGGCCACCTCGGTGGTATTGCGGGGGAAGACGACCAGTCCCGGCTCGCCGCGTACCAGCCCGGAGTCCTTGCCGAACACATACAGGTCGAGCGGATCGGAGGCCACCTGCTCGTCACCGAGCCGGCGACGGAGCTCGAGTTCGAGTGATCGTTTCACGGCGAGTGGAATGGTAGTGGTTAGGGGTTGCACAACCGGGGGCAGGGTTAACATCTCCGGCAAAGGAGGTCCGGTGCCGATCGTTCCGCAATACACCCCCAATCCCAACGCGCTGAAGTTCGGCGTGGGGGTGGAGGTGGGCGGTCCTCGTAGCTACGTAGCGGCCAATGCCGGAGACGATCCCGTGGCCGGCGAGCTGCTCGGGATCGAGGGCGTGGTGAGCATCTTCATGACCGCCGACTTCGTCACCGTCACCAAGGCGCCCGATAGCGACTGGTCCGGCATCACCCCCGCGGTCACCGCCATCCTGGAGAGGCACTTTCCGGGCTAGCCGGTTCGTGCGCGGATGGCTGGGCGTAGCCAGGGTTGTTCGCCGACCGGACAGGCCGCTCCGCATCGCCTGTGGGTGAACTCCCACCGTCCCGATGGCGTAGCGTCATGGAAGACCCGTCGATCAACGTGTCACCGGCCAACCGATACCGGCCGCGTCCACCACCCATACCACGTCGGTCTCCGGCAGCGGGATCAGAGCCGTCTCGGTCGGCGCGGAGATCTCGGGCAGCGAGAGGGCACGCACGTCCCCATCCGGCTCCAGCCGGAGGTGGACTTCCGCCCGCTCGACAGGAAGCCGCTGGAATGCGGCCCCGTCCGGCGCCACCAATCGGCGGATCAGGACGACGGCTCGGTAGGTATCCGGTCCGGTCTGGGTCACGGACCGGGTCCGGGTCCATTCCACATAGGACACGGTCTCGGCGCTGGACGGCTCAGGCTCCACTCCATCGGGCAGCCGGAGGCCCGAAGCGGCCTGCACCCGATCGGTCCACACTTCCGATGGATCGATGGTGAAGAACTCCAAAACCAGCCACTCGGCGGTGCCCGCCAGAGTCCGCTCCGTACCTTGCCGGTCGACCGCCATGAGGTCGGCCTCCGAGATCCGGGTGGTGACCTCCGGCTCGGCCAAGGCCACGGTAGCCGGGCCCGGTCCCTGCCGGTCATCCACCGGCGGGAGGGTGGAGGTCGTCGCCAGCGGTTCGGACGCGACGGCGATCGGCGTCACCGGCATCAGATCCGGCGCCGAAGGCCGGTTGATCTGGCGGAAGACCACCATGCCCAGCACCACCACGACCAGGCCGGCTGCGATGCCGTAGATCAGTATCTTGCGGTCGGGTTGGGCAGGGATGGTGAGCTGTTCCCACGGGATGTGCTCGCTCACCTGGTCGTCGGTTGGAGGTGGAAGGTTTGGCACGGGCGGACCCTTTCGCTCCTCCCGGTGCCGACGAACATCGCGCCTCCGGGCAACATACCCCGAATATGGCGGCGTTTCCAGCGCGGTCGCATACTCCGCCGGGCAGGGATAACCGGAAACCGGTCGCGTGCGGACTAACGTTGTTCGCTATGGTGTCCAACCCCGACCCCAGGCCCGGCCGGTGGGTATTGCCCTTGGTAGTGCTGGGAATGATCCTGTTCACCTGGGTCTGGGTGAACCGTTTGGAGCCGCCTGCCGTCGAGATTACCTCCGGGGCGTCGGGCACCACTCGGCCCACGACCGCAACCTCGGCGGCCGTTGAGGACACTTCCGCCGGTGATGGCGGGACCGAGACGACCGAAGAGACCACTCCTACGACCCTCCTGCCGCCCGAGATCGAGGTGTATCTCACCAACCTGGCCGAGGACAAGACGGCGCTGGCGGCGCTGGTCGAGGAGTTGAACGCTGTCAACGACGCCTGGGAGAACCGGGCTGAGACGGGTGTTACCTTCGCCGAGACGGAGGCCGGCATGGTCGCTGCCTCCGAGCGGGCCGTGGTCTTCAGCGAGGCGGTGGAGCTCCACCGGCCACCAGAGGACGTGGCCGGGTTGACCGACGCTCACCAGCGGGTATACGAGTCGGCGGCCGCGGTAGCAGAAGCAGCAGCCGCCGCCCTGGCCGGATTGAGAGCGCCCGACACCGGCGAGGACCGCCGGGCGGCCATGGTGGAATTCCGGGCCGCGGCGGCCAGCTTCGAGCAGCAGGTCGACCAGATCAGCGAGATCGTCCGGCAGGGCTTCGGCGCCGCCTGACAGTTCCGGGCCCGTTCCCGATGGCTTCTTGCCTGTCCCGACACGCCGGCTACTTCTGAGGCTTCGCCGACCAGCCCCTTGAAACCATCATCGAATAGCGATATATGGAGTGTGGGATGACTAGAAGCAGAGTATGTAGCTCAACATCCATCCCGTGCTCTGGGCTACACTGGCAGCAATAGAGTTAAGCAATATGCACTATGCGGTAGTTGTCGGATTGTTCGGCATCTCGGTCGCGTTCTTTTGGCGGGTGGTCTTCGTACTGACCCGGGGTATCGAGAGAAGCCTCGAGGAGTTCAAGGCCCTTACCAACGAGCGCCTTGACCGGCAAGATGCGGCCATCAAGGAAGGCTTCGCCCGGCAGGATGAGCGCCAGGAGAGGCAGGACGCCTTGTTACTCCAGTTGGTGAGGGACGTCGGTCTCCTGACCGGCGCGCTGATCGGTATGCCTAGCAGGAACAGAGAGAAGGTCGGCTCCCCCGAGTAGACCGTTCTTGGATGGTGGTCGAAGACACCACCGAAACGACAAAGGCCCGATGCGCACGTCACGCATCGGGCCTTAGAGTGGGTCGGTTCAGGAGGAGGCCGCTCCGCAGATGGTCTCCATGATCAGACGGGTAACCACGTAGGGATCGCAGTTCGAGTTGGGACGGCGATCCTCGATGTAGCCCTTCTGGTTCTTGTACGTGGTCCAGGGGATCCTCACCGATGCGCCCCGGTCGGACACCGCGTAGTTGAACTGGTCGTAGCGCTGGGTCTCGTGGGCCCCGGTCAACCGCATCTCGATGTCGGCGCCGTAGTTCTTGACGTGCTCCTGCGCGTTGGCGCCCAGAGCCTCGCAAGCGGCGATGACGGCGTCGTAGCTCTCCATCATCTGGCGGGTCGACACGTTGGTGTGGCATCCGGCGCCGTTCCAGTCGCCCGTTACCGGCTTCGGATGCAGGGTCACCTGGAGGCCGTAATCCTCGGCGATCCGCTCGATCATCCAGCGGGCGATCAGGATCTGGTCGGATACCTCGACGGGCGGCAGCGGCCCGATCTGGTATTCCCACTGCCCCGGCATCACTTCGGCGTTGGTGCCCTCGATCGACAGGCCGGCGTCGATGCAGGCCTGGCTGTGCGCATCCACCACGGGCCTCCCGAAGGCGCGATTGGCGCCCACGGAGCAGTAGTACGGGCCCTGGGGGGCCGGATACCCGCCGAGCGGGAACCCCGGCGGGGGTCCGTAGTACTGGCTGGCCGTCGGATCCATCATCGTGATGAAGGTGTACTCCTGCTCCAATCCGAAGATCGGGTTGAAGTCGGCGTACTTCTCGTAGGCTGCCACGCAGGCGGCCCGGGTATTGGTGGGGTGGGGTTCGAAGTCGGGCGTCAAGCACTCGGAGAGCACGAGAATGTCGTCGCCGCCCCTGATCGGGTCGGGAACGGTCTTCACCGGCCTGAGCACCACGTCCGAGTCGCCTCCGGGCGCCTGGTTGGTGCTCGATCCGTCGAAGCCCCAGATGCCCGGCTCTTCGCCGTCCTTGAGCACGTTGGTCTTCGACCGCAGGAGCGGGGTCGGCTCGGTCCCGTCCGACCAGATATACATCGCTCTGTAAGCCATTCAATCATCCTCTCATCAACGGAATCCCCCATGCCGCAGTGAGTCGACCGCTTGGCGAGTGGTCGCCTCTACCCGTTGCGATCAACGCAACCGGGCCTCGTGGGGCGTGGCGTGACAAGGCTAGTCCGCCGGAGCATGAATCGGAAACGCATGCGCGTTCGGGTCGTCTGCCGATCAGGCGTGGCCGTGCCCAGTTCTGGTGGCGGGATGTTGCCGGACCACCTCGACCCGACTCATCCGTCCGGTCCTGCGGCTTTGGTGGCTACCAGCAGGAGGTCGTGGGCCACCCGCACCACGCCGTCCTCGCCCTCCACGTCACGGAAGACCTTCTCGTTCCGCGACAACTCCAACTCGCCGAAATCGGCGGCAAGAGCTTTCTCTTCGAACAACACCTCCGGATGCTGGGGTCCTCCGAACCCGTCCGTGATGTTGTCGGAGTGATGGGCGATCAGCCAGACCGTCCCCCCGGGAGCCACCGCTTCCGCGGCCTTGGCATGAGCCACCCGGCGGTCATGGGGCGCGAGCTGCAGGTACGAGAGGACCACCAGGTCGAACGCGCCCGGCGGCGGCGTCCAGTCCTCCACCACGTCCGCCACCTCGAAGATCACATCCACCGCGTGGTCGGCTGCCAACCGGCGGGCCTGCTCCACGGCTACCGGGGATAGGTCGACCCCGGTGACCCGATGGCCTTGGGTGGCCAGCCACACGGCGTTGCGTCCCTGCCCACACCCGAGGTCAAGGACCCGGCGAGGGGTGAGCCCGGTTGCATAATCGGCGAGGAACCGGTTGGGCTCGGTTCCCCATACCATGCCTCTGGTCGCGTAGCGCTCGTTCCACGCCTCCACGGTGCCGCTCTCGCGACAGGAAGCGGTCGGGACCTGACCCGATGATTCGGCATGGTCGCCGGGCCGCATGGAGCCGACCTCAGACCTGGTTCCCGCTCCGGATGGCCACGATCTCGATCTCGACCCGGAACCCGCCCGGCAGGGCCGACACCTCCACCGCCGACCGGGCCGGGGCATCACCCTCGAAATACTCCGCGTACACCTCGTTGATAGCGGCGTAGTCCCCGATGTCAACCATGAAGATGGTGGTCTTGACGATGTCGGAGTAACCCAGACCGATGTCGCCCAGCATGGCGCCGATGTTGTTCATCACCTGACGCGTCTGCGCAGAGACGTCACCGTCTTCCCGTCCACCCTCCGGTATGAGTGCCACTTGACCCGACAGGAACACCAGGCCGGCGGCCTCGACCGCCACCGTGTACGGACCGATGGCAGGTGGGGCACTGGGGGTTTCGAGGGTCTTTCTTGCCATGGCGATGCCTCCGTTATCTCGGGTCAGAGGCTACCGCGCCGTATGGCGACCCCGGGCGCTCTACAGCACTGACACACGAGGTCACAGTGTCTGCCACTCGTTGTCATAGAGAACTAGCAACTAGCTGAAGCTATTGCCGCAACCGCACGACCTGCTGACGTTCGGGTTGTTGATGGCGAAACCCGCGCCCATGAGGCCGTCCTGGTAGTCCAGGGTCGAGCCGCGCAACAGGTCCACGCTCTGGCGGTCCACCACCACGTCGAGGCCCTCGAACTCCTCGACTACATCGGCCTCGGATCTGTCAGAGTCGAAGAACATCTCGTAGGAGAAGCCGGAACACCCTCCGGGGCGGACGGCCATGCGCAGGGCTAGGGCCGGGTCCCCCTCGGAGACCAGCAGCTCACGCACCTTGGCAACCGCTCCATCGGTCAGCGTGACCGCCCTCATCGGTCGGCGCGTGGTGATGTTGACGAGCTGTTCCATCCGGGTACTCCCGATCGACCGCCCGGGCCATCCGAGGAATCGCGGGCCCGGCGCTGGCATTATACAGGTGGACGGCATCCAACCGTGAGATCGAGCGCAGGAAGTATGCGGATCCGTGCGGCACGGATGTTGTCATTGTGATCGGTTCGCTGCCGGAGGTCGGGGAGAGCCGGCGTGCCGAGAACGGCGCCATTGCCGATAAGGTGGGTCGATCCGACGGATGCGCGGAGACGACCATGCCACAGACCCTCACCGAAGACCGGATCATGGAGGCCCTACGAGGGGTGATGGATCCTGAATTGGGTTCGGACGTGGTCGATCTGGGGATGGTGCGCGAGGTCGTACTCGATGGAGGCGTAGTGACCATCGGCCTGGCTCTGACCATCGCGGAGTGCCCGATGCGGGGTCAGATCGAGAACGACACCGTCCGCCGGATCGAAGCCATCCCCGGGGTAGAAAAGGCGGTGGTCGAGACGCGAGCGATGACCAGGAAACAGCGTTCGGAGCTCATGGAGGTGGCGCGCCGTCGCGCCCGCGAGAACGCCGCACCCACCCGCGTGCCGCCCACTACCCGGACGATCGCGGTCGGGAGCGGTAAGGGCGGAGTCGGCAAGAGCTCGGTCTCCGTCAACCTGGCCCTGGCGCTCGGCCGGCTGGGGTACCGGGTCGGGTTGCTCGATGCTGACATCTGGGGGTTCTCGATCCCCAGGATGCTGGGGACCGAGGCCCGGATCGAGGCCGATCCGGCTACCAGGCTCATGCAACCGGTAGAGGCCTACGGGATCGAGGTGGTGTCCACGGGCCTGATCGTGGAGACGGAGGAGACCGCCCTCATGTGGCGGGGCCTGATGCTCTCCAAGGCGCTGGAGCAGTTCCTCCAGCAGGTCGCCTGGGGCAAACTAGACTACCTCGTCATCGATCTGCCTCCCGGCACGGGCGACATCCAGATGGCCCTGGCGCGCCTCCTGCCCCAGTCGGAGATGGTCGTGGTGACCACCCCCTCCCGGACTGCCCAGAAGGTGGCGATCAGGGTGGCCGACATGGCTCGCCGCTCCGCCATGCCATTGGTGGCGGTGATCGAGAACATGTCCTACTTCGAAACGCCGGACGGGCAGCGGTTCGAGTTGTTCGGCCAAGGAGGGGGCGAGGCGTTGGCGGACTCGCTGAACATCCCGCTCATCGGAGAGATACCCCTGGATCCGGCTCTGGGCTCAGGCGCCGACCGGGGCGAGCCGGTGGTGGTCGTCCGGCCCGACGGGCCTGCCGCCCAGGTCTTCATGGAGATGGCCGATCGGCTGGTTACTCTGGTTCCCCCGGCTGCCGCCGAGACCTGCACGGGCCGGATCGCGAAGCTGATGGCGGCGCTCTCTTCGTAGAGCCCGCCGTCCGGCTCGATTTACCGGAATACCTCCGGGGAGATGCCGTGTTCGGCCCCGGTCGTGGCACAATTCCCACCATGCTGTACTTCGACCATGCCGCCTCCTCGCCCCTGCGCCCCGAGGTGTGGGCCGCCATGGAACCGTTCCGTCTCGACGTCTACGGCAATCCGTCGGGCAGCCACACCATCTCCCGCAGAGCCAAGAACGCCCTCGAGGACTCCCGCGACCTGGTCGCCTCGCTCATCAACGCCGACCCGAAGGAGATCGTGTTCACAGGGGGTGGATCGGAGGCTGACAACCTGGCCATCAAGGGCAGGGCGTTCGCGGGCGGCCGCCGCGGCGCCATCATCACGTCGCCCACGGAACACGACGCCGTCCTCATGAGCGCCGCATACTGCAACTCCTTCGGATCCATGGTCACCTACGCGAAGGTGACCGCCGATGGCCTCGTCGACCCGGCCGAGGTCGCCTCCCACGTGACAGCGGACACCGCGGTGGTCTCGATCATGATGGGCAACAACGAAACCGGCGTGCGGTTGCCGGTCGAGGAGGTGGTGGTAGGGGTCAAGGCGGCCCATCCCGCGGCCATCGTCCACACCGATGCCGTGCAGGGGTACGTGTCGGAACGGGTGGATGTGGACGTTCTGGGTGTCGACCTGTTGTCTCTCGCCGCGCACAAGTTCGGAGGTCCCAAGGGCGTTGGCCTTCTCTACGTCCGGTCCGGAACGCCCCTTGCTCCCCTGGTCCATGGCGGCGGGCAGGAGCTGGGCCGGCGCTCCGGCACCCATAACGTGATGGCCGTGGTCGGGATGGCGGCGGCCATGGCCGCTCTTGAAGATGAGCGGGATGCCTTCCGCGCCCGGGTCATGGGCGAACGCGACGCCTTCGAATCCACGCTGAGCGAGCTGATCCCGGACCTGGTCGTCACCGGCGCCGGCGCGCCCCGGATGGTCCAGACCAGCCACGTCCGCATTCCCCGCGTTCGCAACGAGATGCTGCTCGTCCGGCTCGACCGGGCCGGGCTGGCCGCGTCCGCGGCCTCCGCCTGCCAATCGGGCGCCGCCACGGTCTCCCACGTGCTCGAGGCCATGGGCATGAGCCCTGCCCTGGCGAGGGAGTGCCTCCGGTTCTCGTTCGGGTGGTCGACCGCGGAGGGTGAAGGAGCCCGCGCGGCGAGACTGGTCGCCGGCGAAGCAGGCGCCCTGCGATGAGAGCGTTGGTGGCCATGTCGGGCGGGGTCGACTCCTCTGTTGCCGCCGCCTTGATGAAGGAACAGGGTTGGGAGGTCATGGGTGTGACCATGAAGCTCTGGCAGGGTCCTGGCGGCGAGGCGCCCACCGCCGGATGCTGCACCGTCTCCGATGCCGAGGACGCCCGGCGGGTGGCGGCCCGTCTCGACATCCCCTATTACGTCTGGGACTACACCGAGGAGTTCATGTCGGGCGTGGTCGGCGGCTTCATCGACGATTACCTCACGGGTCGTACTCCCAATCCGTGCGTGGAGTGCAATCGGACGATCAAGTTCTCACGCCTCCTGGCCCATGCCGACGCTCTGGACTACGACGTGGTGGTAACCGGGCACTACGCCCGGGTCACCTCCGATGGCGGGCGCTACCGCCTGTGGCGGGGAGTCGATCCCGACAAGGACCAGTCGTACGTGCTGTCGATGTTGGGTCAGGACCAGCTGGCCCGGCTCTGTTTCCCGGTGGGCGATCTGACCAAGGACCAGACCCGCAGCATGGCGGACCGCCTGGGGTTGCGCACCGCAAGCAAGCCCGACAGCCAGGACATATGCTTCGTCGGGCAGGGAAACTACCGCGAGTTCCTCGCCGGACAGGGCGTGGCGCCGACCCAGGGCCCGATCATCCACCGGGATGGTCGGCTGCTCGGCGTACATCACGGCATCACCAACTTCACGATCGGGCAGCGGCGCGGTCTCGGAGTGGCTGTGGGCGAGCCCCTTTACGTGAACGACATCGATCCCGACGCCGGAGTCGTGACCGTGGGTAACCGGTCGGACCTGGCGGTGGACGAGGTGACGGTGGAGGACATGAGCTGGGTGGACCGGCCGGTAGCGGGTTCTCTGCTGGCGCAGTACCGAGCCCACGGCCGGGCCGTAGCGTCCGAGGTATCGCTGGAGGACGGAGTGGCGATCGTGCGTTTTGCCGAGTCCCAGGAGGCCTTGGCTAGAGGACAGACCCTGGCTCTCTACCTCGACGAAGAGGTGGTCGGCGGGGGAATCATCAGGTCCACCGCCTGATCGGTGCGGCGGACGGCATGAGCGAGAGGGATCCGGCCATCCTGATCGCGGATCTGGTCGCGGACATTCGCCACCACGATCACCGCTACTACGTGCTGGACGATCCGGAGCTTCCCGATGCCGATTACGACGACCTGCGCCGCCGCCTGCTTGTGCTGGAGGAGGCGCATCCCCACCTGGTCACGGCCGACTCGCCGAGCCGGCGCATCGGGGCGCCGCCGTCGGAGCTCTTCGCCTCGGTTGTCCATCGCGAGCGCATGTTCTCCCTCGACAACGCCGAGAGCCCCGCCGAGGTCGCGGAGTGGCTGGCCCGTGCCGAGCGCCACCTGGATCGGCCTCCGGGAGACTTGGTATGCGAGTTGAAGATCGACGGCGTGGCCGTCTCCCTGACCTACGAGCACGGGCTCCTGACCCGCGGCGCCACCCGCGGGGACGGAGCGACCGGCGAGGACATCACCGCCAACGTTCGGACCATCGCGTCCGTCCCGCTCCGGCTGCTGGGGGACCCTCCCGCCTACATGGAGGTCAGGGGGGAGGTGTACCTACCTCTGGATGAGTTCGATCGCCTCAACGCCCGTCAGGCCGAGGCGGGTGACCGGCTCTACGCCAACGCCCGCAACGCTGCGGCCGGCTCCGTGCGACAGAAGGATCCGGCGGTCACCGCTTCCCGGAACCTGGCCATCTGGGTCTACCAGGTGGGTTACCTGGAGGGCGGGCCGGCCTTGGCCACCCACTTCGAGACGATGGAGTGGCTCCGCGGGTTGGGGCTGCGGGTACATCCGGGGACCGAGACCGTGACCGATGTGACGGATGTGACCGGATACGTGGAGCGGGTCAGGGCGGCGCGCAACGACCTCCCGTACCAGACCGACGGGGTGGTCATCAAGGTGAACGGGCTCGCGGAGCAAGCCGAACTCGGCTCCACCGCCAGGGCGCCACGCTGGGCGATCGCCTACAAGTTCCCGGCCGAGGAGCGGGTCACGCGGCTGCGCGGCATCGAGATCAACATCGGACGCACCGGGGCGGCGACGCCTTTTGCGGTCCTGGAGCCGGTGTTCGTGGGGGGCGCCAACGTCGAGCGGGCCACGCTCCACAACGAGGACGAGGTTCACCGCAAGGATGTGAGGGTGGGTGACCAGGTCGTGGTCCGGCGGGCCGGCGACGTGATCCCCGAGGTGGTCGGCCCGATTCCGTCCCGCCGGACCGGCGAGGAGAAGAAGTGGTCGATGCCGTCCAACTGTCCCTTCTGTGAGGCGCCCATCGTCCGGCCCGATGACGAGAAGGTGGCCCGCTGCACTCGGGGCCTGACCTGCCCGTCGCGGCTCCGGGAGTGGTTGTTCCACTTCGCCGCCCGGGGCGCGATGGATATCGAGGGGATGGGTTACAAGACCGTCGACCTCCTCCTGTCGGAGGGCCTCATCGCGGGGCCGGCGGACATTTTCTTCCTTCAGCCCGACGACCTGCTGGGCTTCGAAGGCTGGGGCGAGATCTCGGTCACCAACCTGATGGATGCCATCGAGGCCGCCAGGGACCGTCCGATCGGAAGGTTGCTGGTGAGCTTCGGCATCCGCCACGTGGGTGGGACGGTGGCGCGCCTCCTGGCCCGCGAGTTTGGCAGCATCGAGGCGCTCCGCCTGGCGGATGAGGAAACCCTGGCGGCCATCGAGGGCATAGGCCCGGTGATCGCCAAGTCGGTGGCCGAGTGGTTTGAGGACGAGGACAACCGGAACCTGGTGGAGCGGTTGGAAGAGGCCGAGGTACGGCTCTCCGATCCCGACTGGGGACAGGGCCCCGAGAAGACCCTCCAGGGGGTGCGGCTGGTGCTGACCGGTTCGCTGGAGTCGATGACCCGCGCCGAAGCCAGAGTCGCGGTAGAGGAGCGGGGCGGGAAGCTAGTGTCATCGGTGTCGAAGGTGACGACCGCGCTGGTGGCGGGCGCATCTCCGGGTTCGAAGCTGGCCAAGGCGAAGTCGCTGGGAGTGGATGTCATCGACGAAGCCAGGTTCCGCAGCCTGCTCGCGCACGGCCCGGGCGTACTCGACGAGGATGTAGCGGCTAATAACTGATATTAACAACTATCAACTATCAACTATCAACTAGCAACTAGAATACCCGGAACTCCCAGCTGTACCGGCCCACGTCCGGAAGCCCGCTGAGCTTCCGCCAACTCACCAGGACGGTGTGCGGGCCGGGTGTCCAGAGGATGGTCGAGGAACGGGTGGGCGCCCATGAATGCACGCCGGTTCCTTCCACGAAACGTACCTCCGAATCGGGCACTCTGAACCCGTCGATGTAGATGTCCACCCGGTAGCCGACCGGGACGTCCACCTCCACGGGAGTCTGGAGCGGTACCTGGCTGCCGGGTTGGGGCGAGATCTTCTCGAGCGTACGAGGCAGGGGCTCACGACCCGTGTCCGGTGACCCGAAGACGAACCCCATCACGACCACCAGCACCGCCGCCAGACCGAGCAACAGGAAGACGGCCAGGTAGCGCCGATCGGTCACGTGCGGGTCTCCACGGCAGGGGATTCTATGGGGTGGGCGACGCGTGGGGTTCGCCGCCTGTACCAGCGGCGCCCTCGGCGGAATGCGGTTCGATGCGGGATGCCATGGCCATGACGCTACCCTGACGCCGTGCGCGTGAATCCGGTGCTGGACCAGATCGGCTCCCACGCCATTACGGCCATACACGACCGGGCCCGCCACCTCCGCGCGGCCGGTCGGCCACTGGTCGACTTCTCGATCGGCGATCCGCGCGAGCCGACCGCTCCCTTCATCCCGGAGGCGCTCAGGAAAGCGGTCCCACGGGTGTCGCAGTACCCCACGGTGATGGGCCTTCCCGCCCTGCGCCGCGCAATCGCCGGCTATGCCGGTCGCCGCTTCGGCGTGGAGGTCGACCCTGACACCCAGGTGTTGCCCACGACCGGCTCCAAGGAGTCCATCTTCTCGACCGCGCTGGCGTTCGTTGATCGCGACGCAGGCGATGGGGTGGTTTGGCCCACTCCCGGTTATCCCATCTACGAGAGGGGGGCCCGCCTGGCCGGGGCGGTACCCCTCCCCGTCCGCCTGCAGGGCGACTTCCGGTTTCGCGCCTCGGATGTCCCGGACCGATCCTGGGAGCAGGCGCGCATGTTGTGGCTGAACAGCCCGCACAATCCGGCGGGCGTGGTCAGTTCACGCGGAGAGCTCGCCCGCTTCAGGGAACGGGGGCAGAGCCACGAGGTGTTGTTGTGCTCCGACGAGTGCTACGTGGATCTCTACGACCACGATCCGCCCGCCTCCCTGCTCGAAGTGGGCGGCACGGAGGGGGTGCTCGTATACCTGAGCCTCTCCAAGCGGAGCGGCATGACCGGCTACCGGAGCGGAGCGATCGTGGGTGACGAACGGGCGATTGGCGTGCTCAAGTCCCTCCGCACCGGAACGGGCACGGCCCCTCCCGAGTTCACCCAGGCCGCCGCCATCGCCGCCTGGAACGACGATGCCCATGTCGAACAACGCCGTACCCTGTTCCGGCGCAAGCGGGAGATCATCTCTCGAGGGTTCGCGGCGCTCGGTTACCCCATGATCGGATCCGAGGCGGGCTTGTATATCTGGTTGAAGGTCGAGGATGATGTGGCCATTACCGAGCGCCTCCTGGAACACGGCGTAGTGGTCTCTCCCGGTCGCGTGTTCGGCCCCGGCGGTGAGGGGCACATCCGCCTGGCGCTGGTACCCACGCTGGACGAATGCGAGCAGGCGATCGACGTGGTCAGAGCCTGCCTGGGTAGCGCATGACGCTGGTAGACACCCTGTGCTGGCTGGTTGACATCCCGTCGCCTACCGGTCAGGAAGGTCAGCTGTGCGGGGCCCTCTCGCGCCGGCTCGGCTCCACGTACGCGAGGGAGCACCTCCGGCGTGTCGGCAAGAGCCTGGTAGTGGGCGCCCGCAACGGGCGGCCCCTCCTTCTCCTCGTCGGCCACATCGATACCGTGCCTCCGCAGGGTCAGGGCCCGGCTCAGATCGAGGGAGGACGGCTGCTCGGTCTCGGAACGTCGGACATGAAGTCGGGCGTCGCGGTCATGGTTCACCTGCTCGAGGAGGAGGCGGTCCGGGAGGGTCCTTTCGATGTGGTCGGCGTGTTCTACGATGCCGAGGAGGGTCCTGACGCCGGGAACGGCCTCGAGCCGGTTCTGCAGGAGATGTCATGGCTGTCCGGGGCTGAGTTCGCAGTGGTGCTCGAGCCTACGGACCTCGAGCTCCAGCTCGGTTGCCAGGGCACCGCGAACGCCACCGTCCGTTTCGAGGGCAAGACCGCCCATAGCGCCCGCCCCTGGTTGGGTGAGAACGCCATCACCAAGGCAGGCGCCTGGCTGGCCGATCTCCACGAGCGGCAGCCGGAGGAACACGTGGTGTCGGGCCTCTCCTTCTTCGAGGTGTTCTCCGTGACCCAGGCCTCAGCAGGGCTGGCGCGCAATGTGATCCCCGGGACCTTCGATCTCCACCTCAACTACCGGTTCCCGCCCAACGTGACCCCCGAAGCTGCGCGCAGGCGGCTGTCCGAGATCGCGGCCCCCGCCGATGCGGTGGAGGTTCACGAGATCGTTCCCGGCGCACCGGTGCCGGAGGGCAACCCGCACCTTGACCGGCTGATCCGAGCCACGAATGCCCAACTCACTCCCAAGCAGGCGTGGACCGATGTGGCGCGTCTGGCGCGTTACGGGATTCCGGCCGTCAACTACGGACCGGGTGAGGTTGCCCAGGCCCACCAGGCCACGGAGAGCGTGCCGATCGCCTACCTGGACCCGGCGTACGAGGCGCTGCTCGGCTTCCTGACCGAGGCGCCATCCGGCTGATGGATCGAACGGTTCTGTACCGGCACTCCCAATCCAGCCCACCTGCGATGTGGATACTGGTGTGCTGCTGGTGGATTCCGGTCGCTCTACTTACGGGCGTGAACGATCCAGGAAGAGCCCCGTACCTGCTCGGGCTGTTTCCGGTGCTCACGCTGATCTACGTGGGTTTCCTCCGGCTGACGGTGATCGTCGACTGTGACGAGGTCCTGCTTGCCTACACGTTCGGGTGGCCTCGCCGACGGATCGACCGCGGTCGGGTCATCTCCGCAGTTCCGGAGCGGATTCCACTGTGGTACGGGTGGGGTATCCGGCGGACGCCCAAGGGTTGGATGTGGAACGTGTGGGGACGGGACGCCGTGCGGGTCACCCTTACGGAGAGGGAGTTCTTGATAGGCACGGACGATCCGGAGGGGCTGGCCGCCGCCTTGCGCGTTAGTTAGCTCCTAACGGTGCCATCGCGCCATCCGGACCGCCATCCGCGGCCGGTTAACCTCCCGCCCGTGGCCGTAGAGATCGACATTTCCCATGTGGCGCGCCTGGCTCGTCTCGAGCTTTCCGACCGGCAGTTGGACACCTACGGGCGCCAGTGCCAGGAGCTACTCGAGCACGTGGCTCGCATCCAGGCGGTGGATACCGACGGTGTGGAGCCCACCTCGCATCCCCTCCCCATGACCAACCGCTTCCGCGAGGACCGAGTCACCCCACACACGGTGCTGGGACAAGAGGAGGTGCTGGCCCAGGCCCCGGACACCGAAGGCCCATTCTTCCGGGTACCGCCGGCCATCGAGGAGGCCTGAGCGGTGACATTCACCACGATCGCGGGGGCGGCCCGCGCCCTCCGGAGCGGATCGATCACGTCGGTGGGGCTGGCCGAACAGGTCCTGGCGCGCACCTCGATGGTCGAGGCCCAACTCCACGCCTACCTGACGCTTGACACGGACGGCTTGCTGGAGGCCGCCGCCGGGGCCGACGAGGAACTGGCCGCAGGGAGGGATCGCGGCCCGCTCCACGGAATCCCGATCGCGGTCAAGGACAACATGACCACCCGTCAGATGGAGACCACCGCCGGCTCGAGGATCCTGTCCGGCTACATCCCTCCGTACGATGCCACGGCGATCCGGCGCCTCAGGGATGCCGGCGCGCTGATCGCCGGCAAGACCAACCTCGACGAGTTCGCCATGGGCTCCTCCACGGAGAACTCCGCCTTCGGGCCCACCCGTAACCCCTGGAACACCGACCGGGTCCCCGGCGGTTCGTCGGGCGGGAGCGCAGCGGCGGTTGCGGCCGGAATGGCCTTGGGCGGCCTGGGTTCCGACACGGGCGGTTCGATCCGCCAACCCGCCTCGTTGTGCGGAGTGGTCGGCGCCAAGCCCACGTACGGAGCGGTCAGCCGCTACGGGCTGATCGCCTTCGCTTCCTCGCTCGACCAGATCGGTCCCATTGCCCACCGCGTCGAGGATGCCGCCCTCCTGCTCGACGCCATCTCCGGCCACGACCCGCTCGACTCCACCTCGTATCCGGGCGGGATCGAGCCGTCCGGTGCCCGGCTGGACGGGGGCCTGGACGGGGTCCGCGTGGGTGTGGCCCGCCGGCTGGGTGGCGCCGATGCGGTGGAGCCCGATGTGGAGGCGGCCTTCGACCGTACGCTGGCGGCCATGGAGGGGGCCGGGGCTGTCACCCTGGAGGTCGATCTCCCCTCCACGGAGCAGGGCCTTTCCGCCTACTACCTGATCGCACCGGCCGAGTGCTCTGCCAATCTGGCCCGCTTCGACGGGGTCCGGTACGGACTGCGGGTCGACGGCGCCACCACCGAGCAGATGATGTCCCGTTCTCGCGCCGACGGGTTCGGCTCCGAGGTCACGCGCCGCGTGCTGCTCGGGACTTTCGCCCTGTCGGCCGGTTATCACGAGGCGTTCTACGGCCAGGCCCAGAAGGTGCGCACCCTGATCCGCGAGGACTTTGCCCGCGCCTACCGGCGGTGCGACGTGCTGGTCTCGCCCACCAGCGCCACCACCGCCTTCCCGCTGGGCGACCGGACCGAGGACCCGCTGTCGATGTACGTGAGCGATGTCTTCACCATCCCGTCCAATCTGGCCGGGCATCCGGCCATCAGCGTCCCGATCGGCCTGGACCGCCACGATCTGCCCATCGGGTTCCAGGTGATGGCGCCGGCCTTGGAGGAGGCGGTCATGTTCCAGGTGGCCGCGGCCGTGGAGTCCCTCGCCGGCTTCGACACGACCGTTCCGTTCGACCCGTCATACGGGCTGAGAGGCGGGGTCCGGTGACCTGGGAAGCGGTCATCGGTCTCGAGACCCACGTCGAGCTGTCCACGGCGTCGAAGATGTTCTGCGGGTGCCCGGCCCGGTTCGACGCCGAGCCCAATACCAACATCTGCCCGGTCTGCCTGGGGTTGCCGGGCGCGTTGCCGGTGCCCAACCGCGAGGCGATCAACCGGATCATGCAGATTGGCCTGGCACTGAACTGCTCGGTGACCCGCCGCCCGGTGTTCCACCGCAAGAACTACTTCTACGCCGACCTGCCGAAGAACTACCAGATCTCCCAGTTCGACCTGCCGGTCTGCGTAGACGGCTACCTCGAGGTGGGCGGCGACCATCCCGGTCGGGTCCGGATCGAGCGGGTCCACCAGGAGGAGGACACCGGCAAGAGCACCCACCGGGGCGGCGACGGCAGGATCAGCGCGGCCGAGTACTCGTTGCTCGACTTCAACCGTTCCGGCGTGCCGCTGGTGGAGATCGTGACCCGTCCCGACATCCGGTCAGCCGCGCAGGCCAGGGCCTACGCGCAGGAGCTCAGGTTGCTGGTGGAGGCTCTTGGCGTGTCCGACGCCCGGCTGGAGGAGGGGTCGATCCGCTTCGACGCCAACGTCTCGGTGCGTCCGGGGCCGGAGGCGCGGCTTGGCACGAAGGTTGAGATCAAGAACATGAACTCGTTCCGGTCGCTGGAGCGGGCCGTCTCGTACGAGATCGAACGCCAGACCGCCCGCCTGTCGAGCGGGCAGAGGATCGTCATGGAGACCCGTCACTGGGACGAGGAGGCCGGCGTCACCAGGGGAGGGCGGATCAAGGAGGGCAGCTCGGACTACCGCTACTTCCCCGATCCCGATCTGGTGCCCATGGAAATCGATCGCGAGTGGGAAGACGGGATGGCGGCCCTGTTGCCGGAACTGCCGAGCGTACGGCGGGTGCGGTACGAGGAGATGGGCATAGACGCCGCCCAGGCGGCCATCCTGGTGGGAGCGGAGGCGGGCCTGGCGCAGCTGTTCGAGGATGCCGTGGAAGCCGGGGCCGGTGCTGCTCAGGCCGCCAACTGGGCGACCGGCGAGGTGGTGGCCTCCTTACGGAAGGCCGGCATCCCGTCGGTGGGCGGGTCGCCGCTGACCGGGTCGTCGCTGGCCGAGTTGCTGGGAATGATCCGGCAGGGGTCGCTGTCCGGCTCGGCCGCCCGGGAGGTGCTGGCAGGAGTGATCGCAGGGGAGGGCTCTCCGGCAGAAGTGGCTGCCGGCCGCGATCTGCTGCAGATATCCGACACGGGCCTGCTGGAGTCGGTGGTCGACGAGCTGATCGCGGCGAATCCGGACGAGTTCGCCCGCCTCAAGGATGGCGAGCGCAAGCTGGTCGGATTCTTCGTGGGCCAGGTGATGCGCAATACCCGTGGGAAGGCCGACCCGAAGCTGGCCGGAAGCCTCATCACCGAGCGAGCCGGACTCTGACCGCTGCCGTTCGGGGGCAGGGAATCCGGCTGTGGCGGGCCGCCGGCTATTCCCTCCTCGCGTTGGATCCGTCGCCGTCAACCCGAGAGGCCCTGAACGATCCAGGCCGCGCCCAGGCCCCACAAGCCCGCTACCACATCATCCGCTGTGATCCCCAGCCCGCCCGGTAGGGTCTCGGCCCGCCGCACGAGCGGGAACCGTTTGGTGATGTCGGCAACCCGGAACACCGCGAAGCCCACCAGAGCCGGCACGAGGGACACCCCGATGGTGGCGATGAACGTTCCGGCCGCCTCGTCCACCACCACCCAGGCGGGGTCTCCCTCATCGGCGAAGTACCCGCTCGCCCAGACCGAGAGCGCGCATACGGCCACGGCTGCCGCGAGCTGGGCCGCCCAGCCCACCCGGCCCAGGAGAAGCGCCGGCACCAGAGCGGCCAGGGCACCGACCGTCCCGGCACCCTCATCAGACCCCCGGAGCCGGCGCGGGATGAACCCGCACCCGAGCCACGACGCTACGACCCTGGCCATGGACGGCAGGGTAGCGGTGGGGACTCTCTGTCCCGACCGCTGGACTCGACGGCGGATGTCAGTGGCCGGCCGTCTGGTTGCGCCGCATGCGCATGTTCAGCATCTCGACCAGCACGGCGAACCCCATCGCGGAGTAGATGTAGCCCTTGGGGAGGTGGGCGCCACCGCCCTCGGCGACGAGCGAAACCGCGATAAGCAGGAGGAAGGCCAGCGCCAGCATGCGGATGGTCGGATGCTCGTTGACGATCCGCATGACCGGGCTCGACAGCCACATCATCACGCCGACCGCGATGAGCACGGCCGCGATCATGACCCCGATCCGGTCGGCCATACCTACGGCGGTGATCACCGAGTCCAGACTGAAGACGACATCCAGCAACGCGATCTGGCCCAACACCCCTCTGAAGGTGGCGGCGGTCCGCTTGGCCCTGCCGTCGTGGCGCGATCCCGGATAGAGCTGCTCGTGTATCTCGATCACGGCCTTGCCGAGCAGGAACGCGCCGCCGCCCAGGAGGATGAGGTCGCGCCCGGAAACGCTGTGGTTGAAGACGGAGAACAGCGGAGCGGTCAGGCCGATGACCCAGTTGATGGCGAACAGGAGCACCACCCGCATGCCGGCGGCCATTGCCAGCCCCGCCTTCCACACCCGGTCCCGGGACGCGGCAGGCAGCTTGTTGGCCATCAGCGAGATGAACACCAGGTTGTCCACGCCGAGCACGATCTCGAGGGCCGTAAGGGCCACGAGGGACACCCAGATATCGGGCGAGAGCAGGCTACTCACGAACGCATTGCATCAGGACCAGCCAGCAGGATACCGCGCGGGCAGCCTCCGGACTCCGGCCGGTCCGGTCCGGCCGCCGGAACCACCGGGCAGGTCCGGGTTCCTCGGCCTGCGGGGGTTCTATCATGGTGGTCATGGATACGGCAAGATACATATGGATGGATGGTCGGATCGTTGACTTCGAGGATGCCACCGTCCATGTACTGACCCACGCATTGCATTACGGCACGGGTGTCTTCGAAGGCATCCGGGCCTACGAAGCCGCCGGCGGTACGGCCGGTTTCCGGCTCACCGACCACATGAGACGTCTGGCTCGTTCCGCCAAGTCGTACAGCATGGATATCGGGTACTCGGTGGACGAGATGGTCGAGGCTGCCAAGGAGGTGGTCCGGGCCAACGAGTTCTCATCCGCCTACATCCGCCCGATCGTCTTCCTCGGACTCGGCGCTCTAGGTCTGGATCCCCGCAACGCCAAGGTGCAGATGGCGATCATCACCTGGCAGTGGGGCGCCTACCTCGGCGAGGAGGGCATCCTCAACGGCATCCGGGTCAAGGTGTCCTCGTGGCGTCGCTTCTCCCATGACGCCTTCCCGAACGCCAAGGCGACCGGGACCTACATCAACTCGATCCTCGCCAAGCGGGAGGCGGTAGCGGACGGCTACGACGAGGCCCTGATGCTCAACTCGGATGGCGCTATCTCCGAGGGCTCGGGCGAGAACCTGTTCGTGATCCGCGACGGCGTCATCTACACGCCGCCGCTCTCGGCCGGTTGTCTTGACGGCATCACCCGCAACTCGGTGATGACGCTGCTCCGCGACGACGGGCACGAGGTGGTGGAGAAGACGATCCACCGCTCAGACCTCTACTACTGCGACGAGCTGTTCATGACGGGAACCGCGGCCGAGGTGACACCGGTCCGGGAGGTCGACAATCGTCCGGTGGGTTCGGGCCGTCCCGGCCCGGTGACCAGGAGGGCGCAGGAGATCTACGCCGACGCCTACACCGGCAAGCTGGACGAATACACCGATTGGCTCGACTACATCTAGTGGTCTGTCTGCGAAATAGCCTGGCGTGCTCTGGCGGTCATCGGCGTCCCGTCGCTGCGT
>WTGW01000162.1 GCA_011523395.1 Acidimicrobiia bacterium | reverse complement strand
CGACGACGATCAGACCATCCGGACACCTTCCCAGGACGGGACGGTCACCATCGCGGGATACCGCGCCGCCTTGGAAGGGGGCCACATCTATGTCGAGGTGAAACTGGCGGAGGCGCTGGACGAAGAGGTCGCGATCCCGGTCACCGTGGAACAAACCACCCCCGTGGAAAAGGAAGCCGATGGTTCGGACTGCATACTCACCGAGAAAGAGGAGGAACGACTGGTCGATGATACGGACTGCGTGGTACTGGGTCGCCTCTTCGGGCGGTCGTTGTCTTCATATGTCCAGAATCCGGACCGGGAACTCCTCAAACCGACCCGTCAGGCCATCGTCGTACCCTCCGGCGCCACCCGCGCGGGCAACTCTTTGTCGACACCACCCGACTACAACGGTAACAACAAGGAATTGACAGTGGCCTTGGACACATCCTCCGAGCAGTGGCCGGAGAATCTTGTGGCCGGAACGCCGGGCCGTTTCGATGTGACAATCGTCGATCACGGTTACCTCCCCGCCGCGGGGCGCTGGTGGGCCGTACTGCAACCACCCGCCCGGGCGCGGATCATCGATTGGAATGATGGGGGTCTGTACTCGGAGAAACGATTGGCGCGGTATGTCACAACCTCCACCGACTTGCGCTTCAGCGAGTTGCTTCACCGGTTCCAGGCGAGGGTGGGCGCATTGGTCGAAGATCTGCTGGGCGACGGCTTGCACGATTCGGTCGAAGACTGGTGGCAGTCTCTCGACTGCGAACTGCGCAGGACCGCCATGGGAGAGGAAAGAACTTCTGACAAGTCCAGTCGCTGGTGCCGCGATTGGCCGAAGCCGGGGTCCACCTCGACCACCCCGGTCCTGGACGAATCGGATCATCAGAGCGTGAGGTGCGTGGGGGCCGCACTGCTGGATTACGGATCGTCCGGGTGCAAGATCCGCGTCGACATGGCGGCCGGCGTCGAGGCGATCTCCCAGGGTGGCCTCACGGAGATAACCGTCGCATTGGGGGCCACCCCGAAGAGCGGCGAGTCCGTCACCGTACCGCTTCTGGTCAGCGGCGCCGAGGCGGAAACTCACTACCGGCTGGGTCTGAAGCAAGGCGACGGCGTGAACCGGAACGTGCGGCTCATCACCACCAACCCGCACAGCGCGCAGAACCCGGCGCTGGTGTTCACCACCGGCGCCCAGGAGGCTACGCTGGAACTTCTGGCGCTCTCCACCGAGGAAACCGAGCAGCGGACGGTGGCCGTCACCTACGACCGGGGGGCGCAGGCACGGATGTCCGGCGGAGTAAGGATCGGAGTCGCCCCTCCGGCCCAGCCCCTCCTGGTGACTATCAGCCCGGCCGGGGAGTCCCCTCCCGCCGATGCGTTGCTGGGTCCCACAACGGTGGTGAGCATCTCAGGGGGCGACCCGGTGGTGGAGGGCGGCAGGGCCACCTTCACCATCACCGCCAACCCGGTCTCCGCCACGACCCGCAAAGTGGCCCTGACCATCAGCCAGACCGGCGATTTCCTTCCCGAGGACGCCACGGGAGCCCAGACGGTGACGGTGGCCATCAACCGCCCGGCGAAGTTCACCATAACCACGGTGGATGACGACATCGCCGAGGATCACGGAACCGTGGTCGTCACCCTGCGGAGCGGCGAGGGCTACATCGTCTCCCCGACCGAGGGGGTGGCGACCGTGACGGTCCGGGACGATGACTCGGTGCCCGACGCCGTCGAGCAGGAAATCCTCACCATGATCCAAAGACACCGAGACGTCACCGGAAACGTGGACGCCCGGCTCAACTGGGAGAAAGCTCTCCGTACCATCCGCGGCGAAGCGGATGCTTTCACCGTTGCGGAACTGAAGGCGCGGGTCGACAGCCTGGTCGGGTTCCCGTACTTGCGATGGCAGCGGGTGCTCCGCGCCGTCGAGGATCTGCACGCCTACCGGGCCGCCAAGCTCAACAAGAGCCAGGACGACACGGGGACCGACAACCCGGGGGAGACCACTGTCAGCCTTGACGACCCACCCCCGGCCCAGGAC
>WTGW01000181.1 GCA_011523395.1 Acidimicrobiia bacterium | reverse complement strand
CCAGCCGGGCATGGCCGACCACGCTCCAACAGGATGGGTGGTGGCGGGGGAGGGGCCCGGTGCGGAGCACCGGATTTTCGCGCCTTTTGCGCCTGGCGGTTCTTGAGGCAGAGGCGTCATATGTGGTGCCCTGTTCCTCAGGTTCAGGGCACCACATATGGTGTTCTGAGCCTCATCTTCCGGGCCTCTGCTCCGCGGCTGGGGGAGTCACGGGGCTCGGGACGGGCGGGTTGGCAACTATCCTCCCTGACCCGGTGGCCATCTTTCCTATCCGCACCTTCGGCGATCCTGTTCTGAGGGTCCGTACCAAGCCCGTCAAGGACTTCGACGCGTCCCTCCGCCGGCTTGCGGATGACATGCTCGAGACCATGTACGACGCTCCCGGAGTGGGGTTGGCCGCGCCGCAGATCGGTGTGTCGAAGCGCATCTGCGTGTTCGATGCCGGCGATGGTCCCCAGGTGCTGGTGAACCCGGTCCTGGCCGAGACTTCGGGGGATTGGGAATACCACGAGGGATGCCTGTCCGTTCCTGGTCACTACTGGACCATCAATCGCCCTGCTTTCGCCCGAGCCGTCGGCCAGGATCTGGACGGGAACCCGGTGGAGTTTGCCGGGGATGAGCTCTTGGGAAGGGTTCTCCAGCACGAGATCGACCACCTCGAGGGCCGCCTCCTGCTAACCCGTCTCGACCGAGCCACCCGCAAGGAGGCGTTTCGCGCCCTTCGTAACGAGGCGATCCGGGCGCCGGAGTGATGAAGACCGCCCTGCTGGGCACATCGCAGGAGGCCGTTCCCACGATCGACATCCTGGCCGGATTGACCGACCTGCGCGCCGTGATCACCAGACCGGACCGACGGAGGGGGCGAGGCCGGGCGCCGGCACCGCCCGAGGCCAAGGTCAGAGCGGTCGACCAGGGGATTCCGGTCCGGCAGCCCGCCACCCCCGCTGCGCTGGACGATGCCGTCGCCGGGATGGTTCTTGACCTCGCGGTGGTGGTGAGCTACGGGATGATCGTGCCGGCCGTCACCCTGGCCCGTCCCCGGCTGGGCATGGTGAACCTGCATTTCTCCCTGCTGCCCCGGTGGCGGGGGGCGGCCCCGGTCGAGCGAGCCATTCTGGCCGGCGACGAGGTAACCGGCGTGAGCCTGATGCGGATGGACGCCGGATTGGATGCCGGCCCGGTCCTGGCCGGATGGAGGACCTCAATCGGCGAGGACGAGGATGCCGGTGCGCTGTCGGAGCGCCTCGCCCTGGGCGGCGCCGAGTTGCTGGCCACACACCTGGGTGCGCTGGAGCGAGGGGAGTTGGAGCCGGTGGCGCAGGAGGAGTCGATGGTCACCTGGGCGCCCCGCCTGGTCGTTGCCGAAGCTCGACTCGACTTCGGCCAGCCTGTTGAGCAGGTGGTGCGGGCCATCCGGGCGTTCTGTCCCCGTCCGGGCGCGCACACCATGTGGCGGGGTAAGCGGTTCAAGATCCTCCGGGCCCGGCCGGTCCCCGGCAGGTTGGAGCCGGGTTGCCTGGAGATCGACGAGATCGGGGCAAGGGTCGGCACGGCCACGGGATGCCTGGCTCTGAGGACCGTTCAACCCGAGGGCAGGAAGGCGATGGACGCTCTGGCATGGATCAGGGGGGTCAAGGGCGATCCGGGTCGCTTCGGGTGAAGCGTGGCGTGGAGGCCCGGTCGGTGGCGGCCGGGCTGGTCGGCAGGGTCGTGCGGGGCGGAGCCTGGTCGAATCTGGTGGTCAGGGAGGTCGATCTGCCGCCGGACGATGCTCGCCTGGTGCGCCATCTCGTCTACGGCACCATCAGGAACCTCCCTCGCCTGGACCGGGCCATCCGCGGTCTGTCCAGCCGGCCTCTCGCGGCCATCCATGCCGACGTGCTCGATGTCCTGCGGGTGGCCTTCCACGAGGTTCTGTTCGGCCGGGCCGCCGCTCATGCCGTGCCCGATACGGCCGTGGAGTCCGCCCGGAGCCTGGGACACGGTCGGGCTACCGGGTTCGTGAACGCCCTGGTCAGGAACCTGCAACGAGGAGGCGAACCCAACCCACCCACCGATCCGGCCGAGGTGTTCAGCCTGCCCGGCTGGGTCATGGACGACCTGACGCGCACCTGGGGGAGAGATCAGGCGCTGGCCTTCGCCGAGGCCGCCCACGAGGACGCGCCGGTGAGCTTCCGCATACGGCCGGGCGATCCTCTACCCCACGGCGCGGTTCCCACCCCTGTCCCCGGCGCCTTCGTCCACCCGGAGGGCCTGGTTCCCGAGAAGGCGGTGGTCCAGGACGCCGCATCGGTGGCCGTGGTCGAAGCCCTGGGCGTAGCTCCCGACCATCGGGTGTTGGAGGTGGGAGCTGCTCCCGGTGGCAAGACGCTGGCCATCTGGGACCGCAGCCCCGCCTCCCTGGCCTCAGTCGACATCCACGCTCGCCGCATCCGCCAGGCGGCGCGACGGCTGGACAGGGCGGGCGGCAGCGGATGGTGGATCAGAGCCGACGGAACCCGCCTCCCTTTTCGGAGTGGGCAGTTCGACCGGGTGCTGGTGGACGCACCATGCACCGGCCTCGGCACGCTCCGGCGGCGACCCGAGGTGCGGCTACGGGTCTCGATCGGCGACCGGGACCGGCTGGCGGCGCTCCAGCGCCGGATGGTCCGTGAGGCTCTCGACGCGGTACGCCCGGGCGGGCGGGTGGTTTACTCGGTCTGTACCTTGACGGGGGCTGAGACCCTGGGAGTGGTGGAGAACATGGGTGGGCGGCCACCGGCTGATCTGCCGGGTTCCCGCCTCGACCACGGCTTGCTCATGGGTCCCCACCTGACCGGTACCGACGGCATGTTCATCTCGGTCTTGGATCGGTGACGGAGCTGCCCGCTCCTAGCCCTGACTATTCCTGTTCCCAGCACACCAACGCGGATCGGGCCACTTCAACCACACTATTCGTAAGCGGCCACACTTCACCCCTGCGGTTGATTCCGCACTGGAAGACGGGCTGTCAGATGGTTGTAACCCCAGGCCAGGAGTACGAAGCATCCATTCTCGTCACCCGGACAGACCCCCACCATGAATAATCGGGGCTAGGCGTTGCGAGGTGGATGTACCCTGCGCACCGTGAGGAAACGCGTTCGCATAGCGGCTTCGATTCTCGCCGCCGACTTCGCCCGTTTGGGCGAGGAGGTGGCTCGGGTGGAACCCCACCTGGACATGCTCCACGTGGATGTCATGGACGGCCACTTCGTGCCGAACATCTCATTGGGTGTCCCGGTCATAAGTTCCTTGCGGAAGGTGTCCGGGCTGGCCTTCGACTGCCATCTGATGGTCACCGATCCGGACAGGCTGGTCGACCCGCTCCGGGAGGCGGGCGCAACCGGGATAACCGTCCATCTCGAGGCGGTGCCAGACCCGAGGCCGGTGGAACGCATGGCCCGCCAGGCCGGCCTCGGCTTCGGCCTGGTGATCAATCCCGGCACTCCTTATGAGGCTCTGGATCCGTTCCTCGAGCTGTGCGACATGGTGCTGGTGATGTCGGTGGAGCCCGGCTTCGGTGGTCAGGACTTCCTGCCGGCCGTCCTCGCCAAGGTAGAGGCGGCCCGCCGGGCCATCGACCGGCGTGGCCTCGACGTGGATCTGGAGATCGACGGCGGCATCGGCCCGGAGACCATCGGCTCGGCTCGGCGGGCCGGCGCCGATGTGTTCGTGGCCGGCACCGCCATCTTCGGACAACCGGATCCGGTGACGGCGATCGCCGGCCTGAGGCGCGCCGCCTCGGGAGGCGGAGCATGAGCCGGGCCTGGTCGGACGCCGAGCGCAGCCGGATGCGCCGGGCCATCGACCTGGCCCGTCCGCACCGCACCCATCCCAATCCTCGGGTGGGATGCGTGATCGTCGGTGCGGGAGGGAAGGTGGTGGGCGAGGGCGCTCATCGAGGCGTCGGCACTCCCCACGCCGAGGCGGTGGCGCTCGGTCAGGCGGGGGGCGCCGCCCGCGGCGCCACGGCGTTCGTGACCCTCGAGCCCTGTTCGCATTCCGGACGAACCCCGCCGTGCGCCGATGCTCTGGTGGCGGCCGGGGTGGCCCGGGTCGTGATCGCGGCATACGACCCCGATGCCCGGGTGAGAGGTCGCGGGGTGGTGAGGCTCCAGCGGGCCGGGATCGAGACGGTGGTGGGGCTGATGGGGGAGGACGCCGTCAGGTTGGATGTCGGGTTCCATCACCATCGGCGGACGGGCCTGCCCTACGTGCGGGCGGTGGTGGCTGATGCCGAGGCTCGGGCCGATGATGCGGTCAGCGTTGACATCGCCGCCCTGATCGGAGAGGCGGACCATCTTCTGGCAACCACGAACGGCCCGGCGCTTCCCTCCCGACGGAAGCTGGCAGGCCTGGCGGAGCGTGGTCATCTCTACGTGGCGATCGAGGACGTGGAGGTGATCGGAGCCCTTCGCAGTGCAGGTCTGGTCGATGCGGCCAGCCACTACGCCAGGATCGGGGAAGATCATGACGGTCTCTGGACGCAGGACGGTCTTCGGGTGATGGATGCCGGAGAGATCGGCGCCGCCTATCGCCGGATCGACCTGGAACGCCCGCCGGCAGGCTGGCCTCCCCTGATCTGCCGCCGTGCCGAGGCCGCCATACCGACTCGCTACGGCCGCTTCCGGGCCATCGGCTACGAGTCGCTCGACGACGGCCGCCATCACGTGGCGCTGGTCAGGGGCCGCGTGGCCGGTGAGGAAGGCGTGCTGGTCCGGATGCACTCGGAGTGCCTCACGGGGGATGTGTTCGCCAGCCTCCGCTGCGACTGCGGCTTCCAGCTGCAGGAGGCGATGCGCCGGATCGGGGAGGCCGGCCGGGGCGTGATCCTCTACATGCGCGGTCACGAAGGGAGAGGCATCGGTCTGATCGACAAGCTCGCCGCCTACGCCCTCCAGGAGCAGGGGCGGGACACGGTGGAGGCCAACCTGGACCTGGGTCTCCCGGAGGACAGCCGTGACTACGGAGCCGGAGCCCGGATGCTCGCCGACCTGGGCGTGAACAGCCTCCGCCTGCTAACCAACAATCCGGCCAAGCGGGCCGGCGTCGAGGCGTACGGGGTACGGATCGTGGAGCGGGTTCCCCTGGTCGTCGGCGAGAACGACCACAACCGCAACTATCTGCACACCAAGGTGGCCAAGCTGGGCCACGTCATCGACATGGAGGACCCTCCTCCAGGCGAGGTCAGGGAGAGGACAGAGCAGGACTGACCCGTCGGTCGTACGGGTAGTTCCGGGCGCCCTTCCATGTCCTGAGCCCGCAAGAGCGCGAAAACCGGGCCGGCCAACCGGTGCTCCGCACCGGGCTCCCTCCCCCGCCACCACCTGTCCTGTTTCGGAGCGTGGGCGGCCATGCCCGGCTGGATGCCGGGTGCACGGCAGTTTGCTCCACGAGCCTCGTATGTTCCCTCCGGGCCGGCTGGGCCGATCGGACCAGTGCCATCAGCCGGTGTTGGTGCTTGGCGACAAGCAACGTATCTCGGGGGTGTGACACACACTTGACCATCTGTTCGATCTCGCCCCGATCGCCGTGCTCGGCCGCGAAAACGTGCGATCGGGAGCCATGATCCCGAAGGTTCGTGTGTCCCGGCGGGGTTTCGCGGGACCCGGACGAACCCGGCATCCGGCACCCTGATCCGGGCTACCTTCGTGTGGAGTCCCGCTTCCTCCTATAATGACGGGTCACAATCAGGAGAAAGTGGAAGCCGGTTGCTTCCCACCCGGCCACCGGGAGCCGATTCGAAGCCGTTCACCAGGGCTGCGAACCCGAGTGTGCCGTGGTACAGGAACCCGACCATTTGCGATGGATCGGGTTCTCGCGGGGCCTCATAGGCCCGAGTAGCGGCCGGTTGTTCCTGTTCTTCTCGAACGAGATTCCATTCCGTCCTTTCGGCGGACGAGCAAGGAGACATGTAATCGCAGAGCTACGCGTCAACGACGAAATCCGTGCGGCCGAACTGAGAGTTGTCGATCCGCTCGGCAAGCAACTGGGAGTCATGCCCCGCCAGAACGCCCTGTACCTGGCCGATGGCCTGGGATGGGACCTCGTGGAGGTGGCGCCCGGAGCCGATCCGCCGGTTGCGCGGATGATGGACTACGGCAAGTTCAAGTACGAGCAGTCCGTCAAAGAGCGGGAAGCGCGCAAGAAGCAGTCGCGCAGCACGGTCAAGGAACTTACCTTCAAGGTGAAGATCGGCAACCACGACTACGAGATCAAGCGAGATCGGGCCCTGCGCTTCCTGACCAACGGCGACCGGGTCCGGGTTCGGGTCTGGCTACGAGGAAGGGAGGCCAGCCGGCCCCAGCTGGGTATGGCCATCCTCGAACGCCTGTCCTCGGACCTCGCCGAAGTAGCCACCGTGGATCAGCCGGCCAAGCTCGAGGGCCGCAATATGACCATGGCCCTGGCGCCGATCAAGCGACCTGCGCGGTCGTTCCAGGACGTTGACGAAGGCTCGGCCTAGAGAACCAGCGAGGAATAGGACACAACATGCCGAAGATGAAGAGCCACAAGGGCGCCGCCAAGCGTTTCAAGGTGACCGGATCGGGCCGGATCCGGCGCCGCCAGTCGCACCGCGGCCACCTCCGCCTTGCCAAGGGCAAGGACAGCTATCGCCGCTTGAAGGGCGAGGCCGATCTGGCCAAGGGTGACGAGAAGCGGGCCAAGCGCCTGCTCGGAATGTAGGCGAGGAGCACCGGAGAGAAGAAATGGCACGAGTCAAGCGCGCGAGCAATTCCCGTACCAGGCATCGGAAGGTCCTGGCCAAGGCCAAGGGCTACCGCGGCGCCAAGAGCCGGAGCTTCCGGGCGGCCAACGAGCAGGTAATGAAGTCCCTGCAGTACGCCTATCGCGACCGGAGGGCGCGCAAGGGCGACTTCCGGAGGCTGTGGATCACCCGTATCAACGCCGCTGCCCGGGAGAACGGCACCACCTACTCCAGGCTGATCGCGGGGCTGAAGGCGGCGGAATTCGAGGTGGACCGGAAGATGCTGGCCGATATCGCGGTCAACGATCCCGCCACCTTTCGCCAGATCGTCGAGTTGGCGTCCGCCAACCGCGCTCAGTAGTGGTCCACAGTGGTCCGCTAGCGGCGTAGCACCAAGATGGACCTTGAACGTCTAGCCGGCGTAATCCGCGACGCCCGCGCCCGGATCGAGGCTGCCTCCGACCTGGAGGAGCTGTCCGCTGCGGAGTCGGAGACGTTGGGGCGGCGGTCCGAGATCGCAGTTGCGCGAAGTGGCATCGGACGCCTGGCGCCGGACCGTAGGCGCGACGTCGGGCGGGCGATCAACGAGGCGGTCGGCACGCTGACCGCCGCGGTTGAGGATCGGCGCTCGGCCTTGCAGGCGGAGGCCGAGAACGCCCTGCTGGAGCAGGATCGGATCGATCTGACCCTGCCATACGGTCGTCCGGCACGGGGGACGCACCACCTGCTGACCCGCACCATGGAGGATGTGTGCGACGTTTTCCGCGCCATCGGCTACGAGGTGGCGGAAGGGCCGGAGTTGGAGCTGGCGTGGTACAACTTCGACGCCCTCAACACCCCGCCCACCCATCCTTCCCGATTCGAGTCCGACACCATGTACGTGGAGCCGTTCGACGACAGGGAGCGGAGCGGTCCCGACGAGTTGTTGCTCCGCACCCAGACCTCACCGATGCAGGCCCGGTTCATGGAGAAGAATCCCCCGCCGGTCTACGTGGTGGTACCGGGCCGGGTCTTCCGCACGGACACCTGGGACGCCACCCACTCGCCGGTCTTCCACCAGATCGAAGGCCTGGCCGTGGACTCGGACATCACCTTCGGGGACCTGAAGGGCACCCTCGCATACTTCGCCCGGGAGTTCTTCGGGGTCTCGGCCCGTACCCGCTTCGTCCCCCACTTCTTCCCGTTCACCGAGCCGTCAGCGGAGATGCTGGTGTGGTTCAACGACGAGTGGCTGGAGATGTTGGGATGCGGCATGGTCGATCCCAACGTGTTCGAGGCGGTGGGGTACGACCCGGCGGAGGTGACAGGGTTCGCCTTCGGCATGGGCGTGGAGCGGCTGGCCATGGTCCGCCACGGCATCACCGACATCCGCCATTTCTACGACAGCGACCTGCGGGTGCTGGGGCAGTTCCGATGAAGGTTCCGATCGGCTGGTTGGCGGATTTCATCGATCTGCCCACCCGGGACCCGTACGAACTGGAGCGGATACTGGTCTCTCTGGGTCACGAGGTGGAGGGGATCGAGGAGTTCGGGCCGTCCTTCGAGGGCGTGGTGGTCGGAAGGGTG
>WTGW01000111.1 GCA_011523395.1 Acidimicrobiia bacterium | reverse complement strand
CTTCTACACCTATACCCCACCCCGCCCCCTCGAACAGATCGACAACGAAATCAAGTCCCTCGAAACCGAGATACGGGCTCTTCTGAAACTCATGCGACAGTGATCACTCCCGGCCCCTCGGTCTTGCACCTTGCCAGCTTCGTTAACGGTAGCCCTTTCAAGCCAGCCGACTTAGGAGACGAAGGATTACCGGTCATCCGGATACGTCAACTACTGGATAGAGAGGCACCGATTGAGCATGCCGTTCCACCGGTTCGACCGGTCATCATCGACCGAGGTGACCTCATTTTTGCCTGGTCCGCGACACTTGCGGTGCGCCATTGGTACGGTGGCAGGGCCCTTCTGAATCAGCACTTATTCAGAGTCGATCCCTTTCCGGGAGTCGAGCGCCGATGGCTCGGATATGTTCTAGCGGTTGGGGTCGAGCACTTGAAACCTTGGATGCACGGTTCTGCGATGACCCACATAACTCGTGAAATGCTCAAGAAGATCACCATTACTGTTCCGCCCCCCTCCCGACAAAGGGCGATCGCTAACTTCCTCGACACCGAAACCAGCCGCATCGACACCCTCATCACCAAGAAACGCCGCATGACCGAACTCCTCGAAGAACGACGTTCCGCGACGCTGACTGCTGCCATCTTCGGCGGGAGAACGCCCCATGCCGGGATGACCATCTGGAGTTCGACCGACACTCCAGACATGTGGAGTGCTCCTTCGTTCTCTCGCGTTGTCCAGATCGCTGAGGGTCAAGTGGACCCTCAGGAGGAACCCTACAAGTCAATGGTGCTCATAGCGCCTAATCACATTGAGAGTGGCACCGGTGTTCTCTTGGCCATGGAGACGGCCGAAGAACAAGGTGCGATCAGCGGTAAGTATCTGTGTAACGAGGGTGATGTCGTGTATTCGAAGATCAGGCCATCTCTTAGGAAGGTCATCGTCGCGCCTAAGCAGTGCCTAACAAGCGCCGACATGTATCCGCTGCGTTGTAGCGCCGCAGTCGTGCCGCGCTACCTTGCGTACTATCTGCTGTCTGAGCCATTCTCTCAAGTCGCCATACTCGAATCTGACCGGGTCGCAATGCCCAAGATCAACAGGGACTCACTGAAGGCGTTGAGAGTCCTATTGCCGCCGAGGGAGCAACAAGCTGCGATTGCCGACAGATTAGATCGGGAGTTCACTTCAATCTCGCGAGCGAACCAGGCAATTCGACGCCAGATCTCTCGATTGCTTGAGCTTCGTCAGGCCTTGATAACAGGAGTAGTGACTGGGAAAAGCAGCGCACGGAGGGAGATCGTATGACAACCTCTTATGTCTTGACGATTCGGGTAGTTTCGGGCGACCCTAATGGTGTCAGAGTGGTAGGTAAGTCGAATTGGACTGGTCGAGGGGTGACCTTTTCCCGTTCTGACCTGAAGGGTGCACTTGATCAGGAACTAGCGTCGCCTGGGATCTACCTTCTGATCGGTGATGATCCAGACGGTGGCTTTGATGAACAGGTCTATGTGGGTCAGGCTGAGAAGGTCGGCCAGCGCCTAGGACAGCATCAGTCGAACGACGGAATGGAGTTCTGGACGCAGACTGTGGTGTTCGTGTCCAAGGACGGGAGTCTGAATCGCGCGCACATCCTCTACATCGAGTCCCGCCTCCTCGACCATGCCGACATAGCAGGGCGGGTCCGGATTGCGAACAAGACTAAGCCTCCTGCCCCGGCCCTGTCCGAGAACGCACGTGTTGAGGCGGATGGCTTCCTGTCTGAGATGCTGACCATCCTGCCCGTACTCGGGGTGAGCGCCTTCCACAAGCCCAGTGCTCCTGCACCCGGGACCCACTGCACCTACTACTTGGAGGGTCTAGACGCCGCAGGTAAGGGCGTGGATCAGTCCGATGGGTTCCTGGTCCTGGAGGGCGCGAAGGCTCGAGTTCAGGCTGTTCCCTCAATGGACACTGGTTATGGACTCCTACGCAAGCAGCTTGTCGAGCAAGGCGCCTTCCTAAAGGAAGCGAACTGGTACCGGTTGGCCAAAGACCACCTCTTTTCATCTCCTAGCGCGGCGGCAGCGGCCCTACTTGGCCGTAACGCCAACGGCCGGACCGAGTGGAAGGACTCCGACGGTGTGACCCTAAAAGACCACCAGAGCGCAGCCGCGGGACCAGCTCTCGACATGGGTGCGGACGACTGAACGCGGGCAGCGAGGCGGCGCTAGAAAGTCAATTGCCGGGTGGCTGGTCGACCGCGGCACCTACCAGCGCGTGAAGGTCGGTACGAGCAAGCTCGGATCCACGAACAATCGGGGCTAACGAGCCTCGCCGGTTGTTTGGTCACGCAGGGCGGCGAGGCGACCCCAAAGGTCCGGGGCACGGCCCCGCAAGTAGCTCAGTGAAGGCTCGCTGCGTGCTTCGTAGTCAGGGTCGGCCGGTAACGTGCCCGGGCTCTCGAGTAGCCGGATGATCCGCTCAAGCACGGGCGGCGGGTAGTGATAGCCGAACCGCCTGCAGTAGTAGCCCAGGCCAGCTTCGAGGCTGCATGCGCCGGAACGGTCCAGTTCGGCAAGGTCGAGGTAGTCCCGCAGTTTCGCCCTATACATGATCGTGTCGAGTTTGGTGGCCATCAGGTCCGGAATCGAGCCGATCTCAATGCCGCTGATCCTGGTACCGGGACATATCCAACGCATCTGCTCCGGCCCTACGCCGTTGGTCGGCAGGGCACGGAACACATCGACCTTCACACCGTCCACGAAGCCGTGAAACATGTTGTCGGACACCTCAATCGGTTCGACGGAGTTCGCCGTTTTCCGGAGTCGCTCCTCCACAGCGCTGCCCGAAAAGCTGCGCAGCGTCATCACATCCAGGTCCTCCGAAACGCGGTGCCTCAGGTGGATGGCGACCGCCGTGCCGCCCATGAGGATGCCTCCGACGCTTCGAGCGCAGCCGGCGACAGGCGTCCAGACCCGCCGGAGATTGCCGGGGAGGACGTCGGAATAGTCGTGGACCCCCATCATGCCTGCGCTGCTCTACGGGCGATTTCGGCGTCCAGCAACTCGGCACGCAGCCCCGTGTCGCAGCCTCGCAGGGTCCGGCATTCCTCCAGGATCCCGGTCGGCAGGTTTCCGAGTGCCCAAGCGCGCGCGCAAGGATCCCGACCGCCGACCAAGGTCTCTGCGATGTGTAGTCCGTGCTCGGAGATCCTGAGGGTGTCAGCGGCGGCGCCGGACCAGAAGCCCCTCCAGAATCTGGGCGGGACGCGATCACCCGTGTCCGCGGGCGGGATGGTCGGGCGGTCGCGGAGAAATGCCAGCGCCAGCATGCAGTCGTAGGACCATGACAGAGTCCACAGGGTCACCCGCTTCAGCTCGTAACCGACCTGCACGGTCGCCCTTGCCCGCTCGGCCCAGCCGCGGTCCGCAAGGACGCCGAGGCATCGAAGGGTCTGCGAGTAGGACAGTCCCGATAGGAGGGCCAGCTTCGCCGCGGTGGCGCCGAACGGCCGGGCACGTAGAGCGTTCAGGGTCGCCTTGGCGCCGGGGCTCAACCCTTCGAGGGGGCTGTCCTCAGCGCGCAGCGTCGCCGGCAGAGGATCGAGTTGCCATGGATCCCGGTCCGGCGCCGACTCCTGCCGATCCCGCAGAAGGCACCGGATCCGCTCCGCCGGCACTCCATCACGCGCCGGACGGAGCAGGACGGAAATCCTGCGCGCTGTAACCTGCGAAACCCTGATCGTCCGTGCAATCTGGGCGGGCCCGGGTGAGTCCAACTCGACAGCTGCGATCCAGTGCTCGGGCGGCAGCTTGGTCGCGTGGATAGCCGTACCGGTCGTGACCGCATAGCGCTTGCGGCAGTCCCGACAGCGCCACCGACGCCATGGTCCGGTGATAGTTCTGATGGGCGCGGCCCGACCGCTTTCGCACCCCGGGCATGCAGGCGTCCCTCGCCATCTCGCCTGGATCAAACGCTCCTCGGAGGCCTCCCTGGTATTTCTCGTCATGGGCACAGGGTAGTCCGGTGTGGGCCTTTTGCCTTCGCATGCGATTCACCCGTTCTCCAGACGTTCACCCGATGGGAGCCCCTTCGTGGCAGTCTCTCGGGTCAACCTCACCCTCTGACCAGGCAAACACAGACACCCGGCGGATTCGGGTCAGGCCGGGGACATACCTGTACCCTTTAGACCTAACACAGTGGATCTCACACAAGGAGACGGCCCATGGCAAGCGCAATCGGTTCGGGTACCCACCGTGTCGGCGACTACTTGGAAGTGGATCCAGGTGTAACGATCTATTACGAAGACGAGGGTGAGGGGCCCCCACTCGTTCTGGTGCCGGGGTGGACCTTCACCACCAAGGTCTTTGATCACCAGTTCGCCGCCTTCTCGGGGAGCCACCGGGTCATATCGTTCGACCCACGCAGCCAGGGTCGTTCCACGGTGACGCTGGAAGGCAACAATTATGGGACCCAGGCAGCGGATCTGGCGAAGCTGCTGGACCATCTCGACGTTGAGAACCCGGTGCTCGTGGGATGGTCGACGGGATCCACGGCCACCTGGCACTATGTCCGGGATCACGGCACCTCGGGTCTGGCCGGGCACGTGTCGGTGGACATGCCGCCGATCGGCATGAGCTGTGATGCAACCGACTGGATGGAGGGCTCGATCGAGGCACTGGCCGGGTTCTTCCAAGGCGTCCAGACAGCTCAAGGACAACGCGGCGTGATCATCTGGTATGCCGACAACGTCATGATCGAGCAGGAGATGTCGCCCGAACTGACCGCATGGATTGTGGACCAGTCGCTCTCCACCCCACCGCTGATGGCGGGAGCCCTACTCGCCGACGCCTGCTTCGGCAACTATCAGGCTGAGGCCGAAAGAGTGGACTCCGACATCCCTTCCCTGTTCGTCGTCGCCGAACACTGGGGAGAGACGGCCAAGCCATATCTTGCCGAGCACTGCCCCAATTCACGGGTGGAGGTCTTCGGCGGCCACATGATGTTCTGGGAGTACCCCGAGAGGTTCAACGCCGTTCTCTCCGAGTTCCTCGCTGAAATCGGATAGTCCTCTAGGCCGAGCCGCACAGCAACACCTCGAATCGAGTTTTCGCCGTACACCTCCCGCGCCTTGGCGGCCACCACCCACGGCTGCCTCCAGCGCGTGATCGACCGTCGGCCACCGCGGTTCGTGTCACATCCTCCCCTTAATATGCCCGGATCATGAAGTTCTGCGAGATGGTGATTGACGGATGAGTAGTTCTATTCACGAGGCTGCGTTCGAGGCTCACATCGCCGGGTGGCTGGTGGAGCATGGCGGCTACCGGGGGGTGAAGACCACCAGTAAGGGCTACGAATCCGACTTCGACGGCAATGGCGGCGTGGACACGGCCGACCTCTTCGAGTTCATCAATGCCACCCAGGCTGAGCGGTGGGACAAGTTGGTGGACTCGGGCTACGGCGGCGATCCGGACGTCGCGAGGGCGAAGTTTGTACAGCGGGTGGCTACCCAACTCGACAAGCGGGGCACGGTGGATGTGCTGCGGCGGGGGGTGACCGATTACAACGTGCGGTTCCGGCTGGCGTACTTCAAGCCGGGTCACGGGCTCACTCCAGAGTTGGTGGAGCGGTACGAGGCGAACATCCTGTCGGTGACCCGCCAGTTGCGCTACGAGCCCGGGAGCAACAAGACCGTAGACTTGGGATTGTTCGTGAACGGGATCCCGGTGGCGACCGCCGAGTTGAAGAACCCGCTGACCGGCCAGAGCGTCGAGCAGGCGATGGCGCAGTACCGCCAGGACCGCGATCCGAAGAACCGGACGCTCCGCCGGGTGGGAACGGTGCACTTCGCGGTCGATCCGTCCTCGGTGGCCATGACCACCCACCTGGCGGGCAAGCGGACGAGGTTCCTGCCGTTCAACCAGGGCCATGACCTGGGGGCGGGGAATCCCCCCAACCCGGGTGGACACCGGACTTCGTACCTCTGGGAGCAGGTGTGGTCCCGGGACGCGTGGATGGACATCCTGGGCCGTTTCATCCATGTCGAGAAGCCGTCCAAGGGTTCTAAGGCCCGTCCGACCGTTATCTTCCCCCGGTTCCATCAGTGGGATGCGGTGTGCCGGCTGGAGGCCGACGCCAAGGTGACCGGGGCGGGGCGTAACTATCTGGTGCAGCATTCGGCGGGGTCGGGCAAGTCCAACTCGATCGCCTGGCTGGCGCACCGGTTCTCGTCGCTGCATGATGCCGAGGACCAGAAGGTGTTCGACAAGGTGGTGGTGATCACCGACCGGATCATCCTCGACCGCCAACTCCAGGACACGATCGGCCAGTTCGAGCACGCCATCGGCGTCGTCCAGTCGATAGACAAGGACGCCGGCCAGCTGGCGGAGGCGCTGAAGGGTGAGAGGCCCGGATCATCGTCACCACCCTCCAGAAGTTCCCGTTCGTGTTCGATCATGTCCTTTCGCTGCCGGAGCGGACCTATGCGGTGATCGTGGACGAGGCCCATTCCTCACAGACCGGTGAGGCGGCGAAGGACCTCCGCCGGGCTCTGGGAACGGCCGAGGTGGATATCGATGACGAAGCCACCGACGCCGAGACGCTGCTGGCCGACGCGGTGGCGGCTCGGGGCCGCCAGCCCAACCTGTCGTTCTTCGCGTTCACCGCCACCCCCAAGGGCCGGACGCTGGAGTTGTTCGGCGAGAAGGGCGCGGACGGAAAGCACCAGCCGTTCCACCTCTATCCGATGCGCCAGGCCATCGAGGAAGGTTTCATCGAGGACGTGCTGGCCAACTACCTCACCTACAACCGCTACTACCACCTCGAGAAGACCCTTCTCGATGACCCCAAATACGAGACGGCCAAGGCCCGGGCAGCCCTGGCCCGCTTCGTCACCCTCCACCCCGAGAACCTGGCCCAGAAGGCCGAGATCGTGGTCGAGCACTTCCTCGACAAGATCGCGCACCGGATGAAGGGCAAGGCGAAGGCCATGGTGGTCTGCTCCTCCCGGCCCCACGCGGTGCGGATGTGGGAGGCGCTCCGCAAGCACATCAACAACAACGGCCACGATCTAGGGGTCCTGGTGGCCTTCTCCGGGGAGGTCGACGGTCTGACCGAGACCAAGGCCAACGGGTTTCCCGAGTCTGAGACCGCCACCCGCTTCGACGGCGACGAGTACCGGATCATGGTGGTGGCCGAGAAGTTCCAGACCGGTTTCGACCAGCCCAAGCTGGTGGCCATGTACGTCGACAAGACCCTGACCGGCCTTGCCGCGGTGCAGACCCTGTCGCGCCTCAACCGGATCCACCCGGACAAGGACGGCACGGTCGTCCTCGACTTCGTCAACGACACCGACGACATCCGCGACGCCTTCGAGGTGTACCACGGCAAGACGGTGGCGCCCCCCACCGACCCGAACCTGATGTTCGACACCCGTGACGAACTGAACGACTACGACATCCTCGATCCCGGTGAGATGCAACAGGTGGCGGCGCTCATCCTGGACAAAGGCAGTCACCACGCTCAGATACACGCCACCATGCAGCCCGCCGTCGAACGCTTCAAGGACCTGAGCGACGAGGACCAAGACACGTTCCGGGACGCCCTAACCCGTTTCGTGCGCGTCTACGGCTTCCTCGCCCAGATCGTGAAGTTCGCCAACCCGACCCTCGAAGGTGACTACCTCTACTGCCGGGCCCTGGCGAGGCTCATACGCGGCAAGCCCGGTGAGCAGATCGATCTGGACTCCGAGGTCGAACTCACCCATCTCCGCCACGACAAGATATTCGACGGCTCCATCTCCCTCCCCGGCGACGAAGGCGTGGTCAAGACGATCTACTCCGGCGCCGGACGCCTCGGCGACCCCGATGCGGAACGCCTGTCAGAGATCATCGCCCGCATCAACGAACGCTTCGGCACCAACTGGACTGACAAGGATCGCCTCGTCTGGGACGCCGCTGCCCAAGAGCTAGTCGATGATGAACAGATCCAGAACCAGGCCGTCAACAACGATGAAGACACCTTCCGCGACGAGGTCTTCCCCGGACAGTTTGAGAAAGCCCTCGTGTCGCGGTACGACAGCTTTGGCGATGTCGTGTTCACCTATCTCGACAACAAGGAAATGCAGGCCGCCGTGGCAGCCGTCTATGCCGCGAAGGTCCAGAAGCAGGCCACCGTCGCCCACCAACAGACCTGTCCGATCGGCGACCTGCTGGGCCCCGACCGCGAGTCCCTCTACCTCGAGTACAAGTCCACCCTCCGCTGGGACATCAAGCAGCAACAGAAATCCAAGGCCATGGAGACCGCCGCCATCAAGACCATCGCCGGCTTCGCCAACTCCTGGTACGGAGGCACCCTCCTGATCGGCGT
>WTGW01000189.1 GCA_011523395.1 Acidimicrobiia bacterium | reverse complement strand
GAATTTCGGTGATCGCCAACAAGCCCGATGAAGTTCTGTGATGCTGTCGACATCGGTAGTCATCCGATCCGTCCGGTACGCCATCATCGCTGCACCGCCTAATACCAGAATGCGGACGGACTCCGGTGGAGCTACGAACAGGCCCCGGCTGGGCGACGTGAGCAACTTGTCGAACTGAGCATCGAGTTCGGGGAGGAGAACCCCGGTCAGTGTGCGGTAGTCAAAGCTCTGGGCCAGTGGTGCCCCTCCTAGACAGCCGGTCAGGCAAGGAGCTCTGTTCTCCGGCCGCCCGCATCTCGGCTCGGATCCGCTGCATCACGTCCTTCTTGTATTCGAGCATGTCGGCTTCGTAGTAGACGTCGTGCTGGGCGCAGGCCGGGGGAGCGATAGCCCGAACCTGGCGTTCGTAGGCCGGATGAAGCGGGGCGTTTTCGAGGAACAGGAGTATCTCGGTCGGTGCCCGGATCCCTTCGATCCAGTCGGGGGTCGGGTGCTGCCACCGTTCGCACAACCCGCGGACGACGGCGGCAACCTTGGCCAGGTCGTAAGGATCGTTGGCGTCTAGGTCGGGCGCCCCTTCGAGCATCCATTCGCGATCTTCAGGCCAAGCCCTCCAGTCACGGCAAAACTGGACGAGGGCGGTGGCAGCAGCACGCGGTACATCACGGTCTCGCGCCAATACTTCCGGTAGTTCCGCTGCACGGTAGCGCTTCTGTATCCAGTTCCCGTCCTCGGTGAACTCGACTTCGATACCGTCGACGATGTGGGGGACATCAGGAACAGACATTGCAAACCGGAAGCTAGCCGAACGGTACCGGACGCGCCACCGTCACGTGCACGGACCGGTTGGTGAAGGTTGTGTAGAGCGACCTGCCCGCTGACGGGCATCGGAGGCAGGGGCTACGCCCCGAAGCCCGCGTCCCCCAGAGGCAGGTCTCCCGGTAGGAGTTTGGTGCGCGCGTGACCACGGGCTCATGTTGGCCCGTGCATCCGGCATGTCTCCCGCCGGCCGGCGAGATGGGAATGTGGCGGACTCGTCCCGGCCGGTCTTGCCAGAGGCACTCGCCCCGGCGGACTTCTGACCGCGGTTCGATATGGGGTGGCCTGGCGTTATAAAAGCGCCGCGGCGGGGGGTTGAACGCCATGTGGTGGGGGATGTAGCTGTCGGTGAAGGCGCCGGCCTACGGCGACCGCTGCCCAACGTCCGCCCCAGGTCGAGAGGCGACCTGCCGTACCGAACCCTCGCTCCCGCAGGATCCGGCTCGGAAGATGTTTTACCAGTGTTAACAAGCAGACCGCAAGGCGGGAACAGGTCGGCAGAGAAGCAGAGCCAGCCGAGAAGCGTCTGCGTCATCGGGGTCGATAAGCCCGCCTTCGGCGTGTCCACAAGCGTGCCCTGTGGAGCTGCCAACACGGTTTGCGCCGACAGCCCGGCGGCTCAGAGGGCCTTGGCCGCTTCCAGCACGCGCTGCCATCGCTCCAACGGCAGCCCGGTGAGGCCGGCAATGCGCTCTTCCAGTTGCGCCAGGGTGAATCCACCCGTCTCACCGCGAACAGTCCGCAGCGCCCTCTCCCAGTTGGCCAGCGCTCCCTCGTTTCCGGTCACGTCTCGATGCCTCCGGATCATCGCCAGTATCTCCTGCTCGATCGCCGACGGCTGCGGAGGCGGCGGGTCATCGTCGTCTGCGATGTCGGCGGTGGCGGTTCCCTGGGTTGTCGAGATCGTGTAGCCGGCGCCGCTTTGGAGGGTGGCGGTGATGGATCCGTCGGGTTCGTCGGTTTGGTCGTTGACGGTGGCCACGGCGTGCTGGGCGGCGCCGCCGGTGGGGATGGTCACCGTTCGGACGCCGGTGGCGCCCGCTTGGGCGTAGTCGCCGGTCTGGCTGACGGTTAGAGATACGGTGAGCGGCGCGGAGGGAGCGGGGTTGGCGGTGATGGTGAAGGTGGCGGCGCCGCCTTCTGTCAAGTCTCCTCCGACGGTGATGCTGATCTCGGGTGTGGCTTGGGCGGGCGGCGGATCGTCCTGGGCGGGCAGCGTCGGGTTGTCCTGGGCGGGCG
>WTGW01000155.1 GCA_011523395.1 Acidimicrobiia bacterium | reverse complement strand
CGGAGATGGCGGTCCGGTCCCAGTATCCGATGCTGGCGGCGATGATCGCCTTCACGATCGGAGGCTTGCTCCTCCTGCTGGGTTGAGGGCTAGCGGCTGGCCGGATCGGTGATGACGTACTCCAGTGCGTGGCCGGCCGGATCTCCGGCTTCCTCCTCATGGCCGTCGCCGGAGACCGCGGCGGCGATCAGCGCCAGCATCGTGAGTACCACCCCGACGCCGGCCGCCGCCACCAAGAACTCTCCCTTGGTGACCCGCAGGTTGGGACGGGACGACATCAGCGCCGCGAAGCCGATCGTTCCGATGGAAACCAGGATGGCTATCAGCGGAGCGAACCCCGAATAGCGAAGGAGCAGGGACCCGAACGCAACCACGATGACCGCGATGACCAGCGTCGCGAGCACCGGCATGGCCAACCCGTCGGTGAGGCGCTTCCGGACCTCGCGGGCCTCCTCCGCCTCGGTACCGACCAGGGCGGCCGGCTGCGCCATGGCCTGGCCGAGCCCGCCGATCAGCGCGCCCAGCACCGTCCAGCCCAACCAGGTCCACATGATCGAGAGAGGGCTGACGGCGAGTAGTTGCGTCCCCGACAGGGATGCCTCGCCGGTGGCATACAGAACGCCCCCGAAGGCGGCGCCGACCACCAGTCCCACGAAACCCCCCGAGAACACGGAACCGACCCAACTGGTCTCCGTGTCGTAGGCCGGCGACCTGAACCGGCCCATCCCCCGTGAGGCCACGTTGATGATGGCGCCCGCCACGAGCCAGACAACGCCGGTGGCGGCTACGTAGGTCCAGGTGACCTCACCGGCAGGGGCGCCGTCCGCGGTGGCCTCCGACAGTCGGGGCAGCATCAGCGGCGCCATCGCCACGAACGACACCAGGCCGAGGACTGCGCCGAAGCCGGCTCCCACCTTGGCGCCCAGGCGAACCCGATCCGCCAACGGCGCCGGATCCACCGGCTCGACCTCTTCCTCCTCCTCTACGACCTCGACCGCCGCGACGGCTACCGGCTCGAGCGCAGGCTGCGGCACGGAGCCAGGGATCGGATCTGCCGGCGCCGGTGCCGGCGGCGCAGGAGCTTCGGTCTGTGCAACGACCGGATCGGATGCCGGAGGTGGAGACGTAGGGGCCAGAACCGCCCCGCCGGACCAGGCGCTCAACACCTCATCGACCGTTATCCCCTGTGCCGCCGCGCGAGCCTCAGCCGATCGCTCCACCAGATGGTCGGGAGCGCCTCCGAGTATCTCGCCGATAGCGGCCACACGTGCGTCGGACATCGGCGGGAATCTTAGTGGCCTGTCTGTTAGGCAACCATGTGCGTGCTAGTCCGCCGGTGGCCGGGACCTGCCGGTGGCCGGTTGACGATCCGGAGGCGCGGGTCGGCGGTCCTCGTCCTGGCGCCGCGCCCTGGCCCTCCTCTCGGCCCACATGATCAGGACTATCCCCACGAGCGCGATCGAAAAGCCCAGAACGGTGTCGTAGGGGTGGTGGGCCAGCAAGGTCACGAGGGGCACGGTCACAACACTCGCGAATCGATCTCCGCTGAGCCTGAGGGGATCGCACGCGGCCCCATCAGCTCCTCCCGGTCGTCTGTCTGCCAAACAACCAGCCGTTACGTAACCAGACCACTAGCGTAGAATACCCAGACGGCGTCTTACGGCGAGGACAGCAAGACCCATGAAAGCGCACTCGAGGATCGGGGTCCTTGGACTGGTCGGGGCCCTGCTGCTGACCGCGTGCGGCGGGGGCGATCCCGACATCACCGTCTACCGGGACGCGGAGAATCGGTCCCTCTTCGAACTGCCCAAGAGTTGGAACCTCTACCGGGCCGACGAGTTGTCCCAGATCGCTCCGGTGCCGTTCGTGCCGGACATCGGTGGTTACCGGCCGATCAGCTTCGTGGCGTTCGACGGCGCCGCAGGACGCGACCTGAACAACCTGTCCCTCGATGCGGCAACCTCCCCGTTCCCGGTGGGAGCCCAGATAATCCGCCAGATCAGCCCGGAGGAGAAGGACCTGCTCTCACGCCGCTTGATGGCCGTGTCGGCCTACGACGTCACCAACCCGGGCCAGGGAGTGGAGATCGACACGTGGGACTTCACGTTCGGGAGGGACTTCGAGGGCATCGGCGCCACGGTAGGGCTCACCGCCCAGGACGGGCAGAGCCAGGGGCTCGTCTACGTGCTGGCCGTCACCAATCCTCAGGCCACCGAGCTGTACTCGATGGCAGCGGGCTGCTCCCTGGAGTGCTTCGCCCGGGAGGGTGAGCACATCGTGGCGGCGGTCGAGTCGTGGATCGTGAACACCCGGCGATAAGGAAGCCGATTATGAAGACAGACGTCCGCAGGCGCTCCCCTACGTGGGACCGCATCAAGTTCGTGGTGCTGATCCTGTTCTTCCTCGGCATCCTGATCAGCGCCAAGGTCACCGCCCCGTTCACCACTTTCGGCCAGGCCTTCGGGGACACCTGGAACGAGACATTCGGTCGGGTGCTGATGATCGCCCTGCCCATCGAGTTGCTCCGCCAGATCCACTACTACGTCTCGGAGAAGTGGGCCCGCTACAACCGGTTCTGGGCCCAAGGGTTCTTCGGGGGGATAGAACGCCAGGCTCACCGACGCTTCAAGCCGTGGACCCGCTTCCGGCTCGGCCGCTACGTCCGGATCCTGATCTTCCTGCTGATCCTGGGATCGGTGGTGGACTACTTCGTGGCCGACGTGAACGGACCGATCGAGGCGGTGATCCAACTCCCCCGCATCCTGGCCCGCAACCTGCAGCAGTTCATCATGTTCCTGTTCTATCCCCTCTTCCTGATCATGCAATTCGCCGCCCTCTTCTGGTTCCTGTCCCGAGGGGGCGTCGACACGATCATGCCGGAGGAGATAGAGACCCGTTACTCCGATGTCTGGGGTCAGGACCATGTGCTCGAGTTGGTCCGGGAGAACGTCGGGTTCCTCGAGAAACCGGATGAGATCGAAGCCAAGGGCGGCTATGTGCCCGGTGGAATCCTGCTGTGGGGCCCCCCGGGAACGGGGAAGACGCTCATCGCCGAAGCCACCTCGGGTGAGGTCGGCCTCCCCTTCGTCTTCGTCGATCCCGGGGCCTTCCAAGCCATGTTCATGGGGGTCGGCATCCTGAAGGTGAAGGGTCTTTTCCGGAAGCTCCGCAAGCTGGCCCTGCGCCATGGGGGCGTGGTGGTCTTCTTCGACGAAGCCGACGCCCTCGGTAACCGGGGCGCCCTCGCCCAGGGCGGAGGACCGCCACAACCCACCACACCGCTCAGCGCCGGGATGGGCTGCAACGCTTCCCTTTACCTGAGCCCGCAGTCCCTCAGCATCATCGAAGGGGATGCGGCCCGGACGAGCCCGGCTTCCGGCGAACCGGAAGGGCTTCCCGGAACGTGGATCAACCGGGTGATGATGATGGGCGGCGGAGGCGGCGGTATGGGCACCCTCCAAGCCCTCCTGACCGAGATATCCGGGCTGAAGAAGCCTCGCGGGATCACCAACAAGGCCCGCAAGGCGCTCGGCATAAAGCCCAAGCCTCCACCCAAGTACCGCATCTTCATCATGATGGCCACCAACCTGCCCAGCGTGCTCGACCAGGCCCTGCTGCGGCCGGGACGGATCGACCGCATCTACAAGGTCGGATTCCCGACCAAGGAAGGCCGGGCTCGCACGTTCGAGGGCTATCTGGCCAAGGTCAGCCACAACATCAGCGACGAACAGATCGAGGAGCTCGCCGCCAAGACCCCGTACTACTCCGGCGCCAAGATCAAGGATCTGGTCAATGAGGCACTCATCCTGGCCCAGCGGGGTGACCGCGACATCATCGAGTGGGATGACATCTGGAAGGCCAAGACCCTCAAGGAAATGGGCCCGGCCGAAGGTTTCGAGTACGTGGAGCGGGAGGAGTTCGCCGTCGCCATCCACGAGTCCAGCCACGCGGTGGCCGCCCACCTTCTCAAGTCCCACGCCAACGTCGATGTGGCCACCATCGAGCGCCGGGGTGATGTCGGCGGCTTCGTCTCATACATCTCCCTCGAGGACCGGTTCGTCCAATGGAAGACCGAGTTGGAGGTGGACATAAAGGTGTCGCTGGCCAGCCTTGCCGGAGAGCGCATGTTCTTCAAGGGCGACAACTCGATGGGGGTGGGGGGTGATCTCCGTAACGCCACCACTATCGAGAGCCGCATGATCGGGGTCTGGGGAATGGGCGACAATATCGCTTCGAGCGCCGGTATGCCCCGCCATGCACTCGACCAGCCGCCCGACCCGAGTGGCGAGATAGCCAAGACCATGGCCTCCCAGGTGGAGCGGAGGCTTCAGCGGCTCTACGACGAGGTCTACGAGATGCTCGAACAGCACAAGGCGGCGGTGTTCAACGTGGCGGTCCGTCTCCAGGAGAAGAAGACCATCTCGGGTGACGAGGTTGCCGAGATCATCGGCCTCGAAGCAGGGGTGATAACCAAGGAGAATCCCGTCGGGTTCGCAGCGGTGAGCGTGGAGGATCATCGGTCCGCCCTAGGTCTGGCCGCTCCGGAGGACGTGGAGGGCAACGGAGGCCTCCCGGTCACAGCCCCGGCTCCCGAGACCGTAGACGCCGATAAGACCGAATAGCCCGGGCGGAACCCCCGGGCGCCTCTACCGGGTGCTAGTGGTCTAGCCCAGGCTCATGCCTTCTATCGGCTCGTGCCGGCATCCCCGGGAGACCAGGCGGGTGAGCTCGGGGCGGTCCACGTCAACCAGGAACACCTCGCCGTCACGCACCTCCACAATGTGCTCTCCGTCCCCTACCGGTAGGACCGTGCGCAGACTGAAGGCCTCCTCAGCCGAATAGGCCCTCAGCAGGGTGTGCTCGCCGGTGCCCAACGACCACAGGACTATCTGGGGAACCTCGACATCGACCAGGTAGATGAGGGAGTTGTCGTCGTACCAGCCGGTCACCCCTTCGGTGGGGAAGAACTGATCGATGCCGGGAGGACCCACCGTCCCCTCGCCCTCCTCGTCCACCAGGTAGTAATTGAACAGCTCTAACCCGCCGCCTTCCTCGTCATACTCGGCCAGCGCAACCAACGCACGATCACCGGACGGGCTCCGGTAGGCATCAACGGCAGCCAACTGATTCCCCTCATCCGACAGGGCCAGGGGGCGGATCCATTCCACCGTCGCCTTCACCGGATCGACCCCGTGGACCGCCGCGGCGGTATCTCCCGGCCCGGCCTCCGCCTCCCCGGCTATGAGCAGCAACCCTCCCACCGATCCGACCACCTCGTCGAATCCGGAGGCCACCACCTCGAGCGGACCTACCGGCGTCTCGTAAACGACCGGCCCGGGATCGATGGCGATGGGTTCCCCGTCGCCCACCCGGACCAGGGAGAGGGGCTCCTCGGCTGCCACGGCGTAGATGTCGGAGCCCAATTCCGCCATATGCTCGGCGGGAGTCCCCGGATAGGGCGTCCAGACCGCGCCCAAGGGCACGTAACGGTAGATCCAGCCATCGACGATCACCGGGCGGGCCAGCTGGTCGTCGATCACCGCTTCGGAGAGGCTCGTCGGCCGAACGGCCTCCAGCTTGGTCTCGGTGATGACGCCGAGGATGGCCCGTCCCGTCTGGCCGGGAACCGGAGAAAGGGCAATCGAAGCGCTGAACGGGGCTCCGACGCGAGTTCCCTCCACGACCACGCGCTCCCCTACCCGCCGGTCCTCGAGCACCTGGAGCAGTATCTCCCGGGAGCTGACCGGTGTGCCGTCAACCGAGGTCATGATGTCACCGGGCCGCAGCGCATCCGAGGCACCCGTACCGTCCACCACGTCCAGCACCCGCACGCCGCTTCCAACCGCCAGCAGGCAACCACGACCGAGCGGGAACATCCTGTCGACATCAGAAGGGTTGACGAGGTCAGGAACGACCTCGGCGGGGATATCGACCGGTGGCAGCTCGGGAGAAGGCTGGGAACAGGCCGAGACCACCAGGGCCAGGGCCACGGCCGGGGCGGCTACACGGAGACGCATCACGCTCAGGAGGGGGCCGACAGGTCGTCCACCGCGAACACGTACTCGTCGACCGCTCGGCCCCCCACCAGATGCTCGCGGACGATCCGGTCGAGAACCTCGCCGGCCACCGAGTGGTACCACACCCCGTCCGGATAGATCACCGCGATCGGTCCCCGCTCGCATATGCGCAGGCAGTCCACCTTGGATCTGAGGATCGTCCCGTTGCCCGGCTCCACCGGCGTCGGCGGCCGCGAGAAGTTGGCCTGCCACTTCGGCGGCGCCGAGGCTATGTCGAGGGCCTTGGTGATCCGTTTCAGCTGCCTCCACGCTGCCTTGCTCTCCTCGTAGGTCGAGCAGCGGGGAGTCGACTGCTGGGCGCACAGGAACATGTGGCGTTGCAGACCTCCGATAGACAGGCCGGAGGCGATCATCCGGAGACGCTGCAGACCATCCGCCACGTCGGTCATACCACCTCTATCACGGGTTCTTCGCCGGCGGTCGTGAACTCGCCTATGACCGTAGCCGCGGGCGCAACCCGCCGGAGCTTCTCGAGAAGCCGGCCCGACCGGAGCGCGGGAACCGCCATCAGCAGGCCCCCGCTGGTCTGGGCATCCGCCAGGATCTTCTGTTCCGTCCTGCTCCGAGAAGTCCTGAGGGAGGTTTGCGCGGCCTCCAGGTTCCGCAGGCTACCGCCCGGATACACCCCCGCCTCGATCAGGTCCGCTACCCCGGCCAGCACCGGAACCGAGTCCATGTCGAGCCGCGCCGACACTCCGGAGACGGCCGTTACCTCCCTGAGGTGACCCACCAGCCCGTAGCCCGTTATGTCGGTGGCGCACGTCACACCCGCCTCCACCATCACTGCGGAGGCCGGCCCGTTGAGAGCAACCATGGTCTCCACCGCTGCGCTCCGCACGGCAGGATCGGCCAACCCGGCCTTGAGGGCGGAAGCAGCAACACCGGTTCCGAGGGGTTTGGTGATCACTACGAGGTCGCCCGGTCGGGCGGTGCCGTTGGTCACGACCCGGCCCGGAGATACCGTTCCGGTGACCGCGAACCCGTACACAGGTGCCTCGTTGTCAATCGAGTGCCCACCCGTGATCGTGACCCCGGCCTCCACCATCACGTCGGCCCCGCCGGCCATGACCTCGCTCAATGCCTCGAGCGGCAGCACTGATCGGGGCCATCCCACCAGTTGGAGGGCCGTGAGCGGACGCCCGCCCATCGCGTAGATGTCCGACAGTGCGTTGGCGGCCGCGATCCGTCCCCAGTCGTAGGCCTCGTCCACGATCGGGGTGAAGAAGTCCACCGTCTGGACCAGCGCGCGGTCGTCGTCCAGGCGGAACACGCCCGCATCGTCGGAAGTGGCGATTCCCACCAGGAGGTCGGAGTGGGACGTCGCTCGGTGAGTTCTGAGGGGGCGCAAGACCTGCGCCAGCTCGTCAGCGCCGAGCTTGGACGCTCAGCCGCCGCCCGGCGAGAAGGACGTAAGTCGGATCTCGGACATGTCTCACCTCCTTATCACATGTATCTCGCCGGACCATTCCACCGGTGTAGGAGTTTGGCACGATGCGGGCAGAACCCGGCCTCCGTCTCCCGTCGGTCGACCGCCCGGCCGGCGATGCCATCCCAACGGGTATCCTGGCCGCATGAGCACCCCTGAGACCTGGCTGACCCCTGCCGCGTACCGGAAACTAGAAGAAGAATACGGCATGCTCACCACCGTGGGGCGTACCCAGATCGCCGAGCGCCTGGCCGAGGCGAGGTCACACGGGGACATCCGGGAGAACGCCGACTATGACGCCGCCAAGACCGAACAGGGCCTCATGGAAGCGCGGATCCGAAAGCTCCGGCATCTACTCGACAACTCCACCGTCGGCGACGCCTCCAGCGACGGCACCGTGCAGATCGGATCGGTCGTCAGGCTGGCGGACGAGGACGGGTACGAGGAGGACTACCTGGTAGCCATTCCGGAAAACCGGGTTCCCGGCTTCCTGCTGGCTTCGCCCGAGGGTCCTCTGGGTACCGCCTTGGTGGGTGCGGTAGTGGGCGATGACGTCACCTACGAAGCGCCAGGCGGCAGGTTCAAAGTCACGGTGCTCGCGGTCCGACCCTACGAGGGCTGACCCGGGGAGGGTACTGAATGATGTCCAGTTCACCCGACGGCCTCAAATGAACCCCCCGGTCAAGGGATCGCGGGCCAACCAAACCCCGCCTCTTCCAGCATCCTCCTAGCGGTCCCCATCATGCTCCGGCAGCAGGATCCGACCCCGGTGGAGACAAGCCGATGCGAATAAAGCTGCCCCGGCCAAGGGAACTCGCCCAGCGGTTGCGGAGCACGGCCCGGGTCCAGCCCGATGAGGTCGAGCAGTACCTGGACACCCATACGGCCGAGTGGCAGGAACTGGCCAGCGCCGACCCCCATGACGC
>WTGW01000159.1 GCA_011523395.1 Acidimicrobiia bacterium | reverse complement strand
ATGGAGGGAACATACAGAAGGGGTTTCGTGGAGCGACCCGCCGTTTCACCCGGCGCCAGGCCGGGTATGGTCGCTCACGCCCCGGACCATGGTGGCGGCGGCGGGGGAGGGACCCGTCGGGGGAGGCCCGGCCCGCCGGAGGCGTTCTTCGCGCTCTTCCAACGACTCAGGACACTAGACACGCTCGACCAGATGGCGCGTTGGCGAAGGGCATGGAGAGGAAGCGGCTCATGTGTCGTGACCTCATCGCCGGTGAGCAGGTCTGCGGACCCCGCCCACAGCCAAGCTAAAGGAGCCGAAGATGCCGCTACCCACACCGAGGATGCCGACACCGGAGATGCCTACGTACCCGTCTCGCTAGACCGGTTCACGCCTATCTAGCAGCACGTCCCTGAGCACAACAGCGAGAACATCCCTCACATGAGCAACGGTAAACTCCTGCTCTAACGCAGTTTCCCGAATGTCGGGGCTCAACTCATGGGTCTCTACGTGCTGGAAGGCGAGGTCTTCGATCTCGTAGCCACGCCTTCCCTCGGCCTGGGCATCGAGATTCTGGGCTTCCCGCTCCGCCCATATCTTAGCGTCAACAGCGTCAGCGATCCTTTGGCCGTAATCTGTTAGCGCTCTTGGACTAGCTGAACCTATCGGTTCAGCAGGCAACCGCTGGAATATCTTCTTGATATCCGCTCGTATCTCTCTCAGGAGAGAACTGGCCTCAGACTTGTGCTCATTCATCGACCCTATCCAGAGCAGCCACTTGACTAGGGCGCCTACCAAGGCCACAGCGACAACGGCTGCGGGAGTTATCCACCAGCTCGGGATTTCCACGTCAACTCCAGTGCCGGCAGCATCGACAACGAAGGGATGCTTCTGAGAGGGAGGACGAGAACGCCGGAGATGGGATGCCCCTCATGCTTGCCTCCTTCACCCCGCCTCCCGCAGCGCCCGGGCGGTGCTCTGCGGGGCGCGGCCAGGGAGCAACTCGGCCAGGTCGTCCAAGGTGGCGATCACCCGGTCCTGCTCCCGCAGGGCGTTGACCACCGAGACGAACGCACCCCTGACGGGCCGTGTGTGCGGCCAGTCCACCAGGTCGGGGTGCAGCTCGGCAGTGATGGTGCTCATCGCCACATTGTACCCGAGGGGTGTCACAAGCTGCTGGGGTCAGCACCCGAGCACGCCCCGTGTATCAGGCGCTGTAGTCGTCAACATCGTCAGTTACCCCCTCGTTCCCCGGCTGGCGCGCCGACTTATATGGGTCTGCGCGACTTTTAGCGAAACCTCTTAAAAACCGCGCAGACTATTATAAGCCGGCCTCCGGGCCGGGACGAGAAGTTCGACGAGAAGTTCCTGGTTCGGAGCGATCCGCGCCCGGCTCCTGGCGTGCGCCGGGCCGTCGTTAGATGGTGGCGTTCGTCGTCAAGACAGCCCCATTGACTGGAACTGAACTGCGCCGGCCGCGTCGGAGCCCCGGTTGGTTATGAGGTTGACAGCATATAGGTTGTGTGGCATACTGGCTGCTTGTGGCGGCTGTCATGTACCACCCGACATTCGTTCGGCAGCTTCGGGAACTGATGCTGTTGCCGTTTCTGAGGATCGGTACATGGATTTGCTGGGTGATGTTATGGCCCTGGTTGGCGCACTCGAAGAGCACGGCCACCATATTGAGGGCTACCAGGATGGGGATGCGAGCCATCCGATAGTGACCTCGCGGTTCGAGTTGTTCGCGCTGCGGCGAACCCCGCCAACTATCTACACGCCGTATGCCGACGGTCCGCCGGTGCTGCGGATCCCCTATGTCTGGTTCGATATCGGAGGTGGCGGCGAGGTCGCGGTGGTGATGCTCGTCGGGGACAAGACGAAGTTGGGCAACGAGTGGGGTATCCGCGTGCCGTCAGGCAGATCGAGGGCGCCATGATCGGAGAGTGGCATCAACATCAGCCGAGCCATCGCGCTCGGGTAAAGGGGGACTCGATGACTGAAGCACGACAAGACGCTGGGTCCTTGGTGGGGTGAAGGGAGGTCGGCTATGGCTGAGAATCAGGGGACCGACAACGTAGCCGGGGATCAGAACTGGGAGAGGGTGCGGGCCATTCTCGACAACCCAGAACTCGGACCTGGTGAGTTCACTGACCGGGAGTGGGCTACAGCAGGGGAGCAGATGGAGGCCATCCGGGAGCAGATCCGCGCTAACCCCCGAGCAGCCGCGGTCGAGGCCGAGACGTTCGCGGAGATCACCAACCGGGTCCGAACACTCAAAGCGATCCGCAAGGCACGCGGTCTCACCCAACAGCAGCTGTCAGATCAGCTCCAGATCAGCCAGGGTGAGGTGTCACGCATCGAAAGGCGAGGCAACCTCCATCTCGCTACCTTGGTCCGTTTCATCGAAGCCACCGGCGGCAAGCTTCGGATCACCGCGGTCTTCGAGGACCAAGAAATGGAGGTCGCTGTTGGCGATCTCCTCCACGCATAACCGGCCTCGTAGCTGTGCGGCTGGAACTAGGGGCCTGTTGACGCCCCCCTAATCGCCTGCTGAATCGTTAGTTAGTAGAATATAAAAACCAGTATCGTCACACTTCTCCCCTTCGATTTCACTGATCGAGAACGTGATCACACTCTAACTAATGCTAACGGACATCGATCCGAATAGTGTCAACAGGTCCTAGTCGTCGATGATGGTCATGACCCCGGTGCCGTCGGCTATGGTGGCGCCTTCCGGCTGGGACAGCCAGACTTCGAAGTGCTCGTCGCCTTCCGATTGGTCGTCCTGTTCGAGGAGTATGGTGCCTTCCCAGACGGTCTTTCCGGCGGGGATCGTTATCGTGCCCCAGGCGGACAGGTAGTCGGCGCCGCTGTGCGCCCGCCCGTGCAGGCCTTGGTAGGGGTGGGTGGTCCAGCGCACCTTCACCTCCTGGTCGGAAGCCTGTGACAGGGTCACCCGGAACACGAGCTCCCAGCCTTCATCACCCGAGGCGTCGTGCACCGACAGCGTGGGCGCGCCTTGAGTCGACGGCGGGTCCTCGGTGACGTCGGTGTCCGGTTCGGGATCCGTCGGCGGCGGCGGGTCCGGCGGTGGGGGTGGGGGTGGTGTGTCGTCGTCCGAGACGGCCACCGATGCCGCGTTCTGCGAGGAGGACACGGTGTAGCCCTGGCCGGTGTTCAGTGTGACGGTGATCGACCCGTCGGCCTCGTCCAAGGCGTCGTTCACCGTTGCCACCTCAGGCTGCGCCGACCCGGTGGTGGGGATGGTCACCGTCTGTGCGCCGGTGGCGCCCGACGCGGCGTAGTCACCCTGCTGGGTGACCGTTACCGTCACTGTCAACGGGGCTGAAGGTGCCGGGTCGGCGGTTACGGTGAACGTGGCGGCGCCGCCCTCGGTCACTCCCGACCCGGCGGTGACGCTGATCTCCGGGTCCGGGTCCGGCGGCGGGGGTGGGGGTGTCTTCTGGTCCGCCCCGCGGCAGGTTTCGAGGAGGTCCAGTTCGGCGTACACCTTCTGCCACAGTGGGTTGGGGCCGTCGCCCTGCCAGTTGGCGTCCTGTTTGTCCGTCCGGGCTTTGATGTCGGCGGTGGTGTAGGTGTCCGTGCCCTTCATCGTGTTGTAGGAGCGGGTGAACATCTCCAACAGGTCCGACCTGGTCCCCTTCCACGGGTCCCGGGTCTTGGCCTCCACCAAGGCCAGCAGGCCGGCGTCGGTGGTGACACAGTTCTCGGGTATCACCGACGTGTCATCGTCGGCGACAGCCACCGTTGCCGCACCACTGGTGGAGGACACCGTGTAGCCCTGGCCCGCGTTCACCGTGAAGGTGACCGATCCGTCGGCCTCGTCGACATCGTCGTTGACCGTGGCCACGGCATGGCTGACGCTGCCGCTCGTCGGTATCGTCACCGTCCGGGCGCCGGTCGTCCCCGATGCGGCATAGTCGCCGGTCTCAGAGACCGTCAGGCTCACCGAGAGGGGAGACGCCGGCGCCGGACTGGCGGTGACGGTGAAGGAGGCGGAGCCGCCCTCGGTTATCCCGCCGCCGGCGGCGACGCTGACCTCCGGCACGTCGTCGTCGGAGACGTTCACCGTAGCCGCGCCCTGGGTGGAGGACACGGTGTAGCCGTCGCCCGCATTCACGCTCAGCGTGACCGAGCCGTCGGCTTCGTCGGCGCCGTCGTCGAGGGTGGCGACGGTGTGGGTGATGCTGCCGCTCGTGGGTATCGTCACCGTCGCTGTTCCGGTGGACACGCCGTAGTCGCCGCTCTGGGTGACGGCCACGTTGACACTCAACGCTCTGGCCGGGGCCGGGCTGGCGGTGACGGTGAAGGAGGCGGAGCCGCCCTCGGTTATCCCGCCGCCGGCGGCGACGCTGACCTCCGGCGTTGCCTGCTGCGCCTGCTGCGCCTGCTGCCGGCGCAGCGCATCGAGCTTCTTCGCCACCTTCAGCACCAGTGCCCAGCGCTCCGTCGGCTTCCCAGCCCGGACGCTTGCCGCGTGCGCCTCGAGCTCCTCGATGGTGAACCCGCCCTCCTGGCCGAGGATCGTCTTGAGCGCCTTCTCCCAGTTGGCAAGGGCGCGTGCGTTGCCCGTCACGTTCCTGTGCCGCTCTATCATGGCCAGGATGAGACGCTCCGCCTCCGCCAACTCGGCGTCGGGGGCTGCGCTGTCCATGATGGCGAACTCCAGGCTCCGGTTGACCGGGATGTTCGTGGTGTCTGAGCCGTCGAAGTAGACCGTGCCGGTGACCGTCAGGGTGAGCCGCTCGTACTCGTCGACGTCGTCGCCGATGGCGCGCAGCATGAGCACGGCGCGTTCCGCGCCGGGCCCGAAGGTGATCCGCGACTCGGCGGCGTTGAGCGGATGGTCCCGGCTGACGCTCACGCCCGGGCTGGACGCGCTGTCCAGCGTCAGGGTGTAGTCGTCCAGCGGCGTGGCGCCGGATGAGCGCAACGTCGCCACCACCTCCTGGTTTTCCCCGAGGGCGCCGCCGGCGAGGCTGATCGCGATGATCTCGCTGTCGCCGCCCTCCACCAGTTGGGCCAGACCGTGCGGCCAACCCGCCGGCTTCGGCGTGGGCGTGCTGGAACCGCCGGAGCCGAGGGCGTCGGACCCATCGGAGTCCGTCGATGGCGGCGCGTTGGAGCCGATGGCGTCGGAGGGCGGCGCGTTGGAGCCGATGGGGCCGACCGGGTTGCCGTTCTCATCGCCGGGGCCGCCCTGTATCTGCGGCCGGCCGTTCGTGTCCGGCTGCGGGGGCTGGGGCGGCGAGTTCATGCCGACCCGCCCGCCGCCGTCGGTCACCTGCACCGTGATGGGGTTGGCAGTGGAGATGTAGGCGCTGTCCGCCACCAGCCTCGCTGTGATCGACCCGTCGGGCTCGGTGACGTTGTCACCCTTGGTGGGGATGTCGAAGCTGACGGCCCCGCTGAAGTACGAACTGGCGGGAATCGTCACCGAGTGTTGTATGTTCGGGTTGAAGCGGGCCGTGTCGATCACGTCGCCCGTCTGGCTGACCGTGTACTTGACGGTCACCGGTTCGTAGATGTCGCCGATGTAGCGGACGGTGAAGGTGGCGTACTGGCCCTCTCTGATGGGGTTCCCGCTCTCCCCATCGCGCTGGGCGGTCCAGTACTGGCCGACGGCCAGGCGGACCGTTGGCGGCTGGACAGGGGCGTCGCTGCTGCCCGTCATGTCGATCGCGAGGGACGTCCACGCGTAGCCCCCCTGCCGCCCCGTGGTGCGGAGCTCCGAGTCAAGGAGCCCGGGCGAGCCGCACGCCGTGTTGGTGCGGTCGGTTGGCCCCATTTCCCCCTGCGGCGACAGGTGGACCCGCATCGTCTCCACGGTGACCGAGCCGTAGCCGCCGCCCGAGAGGGTGTGGGTGATGTCCACGCACTCGTTGTACACCCGCGGATTCACGTATATCGCGAACCCGGGCCTGAAGTGGACGGCGCCGCCGCTGTGGCGGACCAGGTCCTCGGGGTTGAGCGTGACCGTGAGCTCGTCATCGGTGAAGGGGCCGTTCTCCCCATAGGGGGGAGCCGTCAGATCGAGATCCAGCGCGAAGGCGACCCGGCCCGTCTCCGCGTTGGCGTTGTTCTGGTGGTCCACCGCCTTGACGGTCAGCGTCACCGGCCCGGTGGGCTGGTAGCCGGGATGGAACCAGAAGTAGTAGTACATCGGGTTGTTCCGGTTGGGATCGTGCAGGACGTACAGGTCGCGGTGCCAGTAGTAGTCGGTGGTGTTGATCGACCCGTCGGCATTGTGCGCCTCGGGCTTGTCGTAGCTCGTGAGGGTACGCCTGCCGTCCGCCAGGATCTTCGCCCGGGGCAGGTAGTAGAACGACGGCAGATGCCACTTGAGGTAGGGGAACTCGTACACCTCGGGCTTGGGAATCGACGCGCCGATTTCGTCGTCGGCGATCACCAGGCTCACCGAGTGCGGATCGCCCCGGCTGTACACGGCATCGTTCATCGGCAGCGTCCACGTCAGCGTGCCGTAGGCGGCGTCGGCGCTGTTGTCGGTGACGCTGATGTCGAAGTCCACGCTCGTGCTGCCCGAGGGGATCGTGGCGCTCGACGGGACAGCCCCCGCGTAGCCTGAGCTGTAGGAAGAACCCGAGGCGAGGTTGGCGATCGCGATGCCCCCGGGCAGCGCGGCCTGGTCCGACTGGATGCGCAGGCGGCGGGTGCCGCCCTCGGCGATGTGGCCGTGGCCGCCCACCACCGACACGGTGAGAGTGGGCAGCGCGCCGCCCTCGTCGTCGGTCAGCACCAGCTGCTGGGAGAAGTCGCTGCCCCGGCCCACGCCGCCGCTGACCGTGGTGGCAAGGCCCCGGCCGCTGAGCACCGAGTCCGAGACCAGGGCCATCGTGATGATCTCATGCCCCGTGTCGCCGTCGTCCAGGCCGGACACCGGGGTGATGGTGATGGTCGCCTCCTGCACCGTCTCGGACCCGGAGCCGGTGAAGAACAGCTTCGGCTCCGCCGAGGTGAGACCCTCGACGGTGACGCCGGTTCCCTGGGCCGCCACCGCGAAGTCGGGCGTGGCGTGGCCGGGCAGCCGCGCCCCCGTCGCGGTGGTCAGGGTCAGCCGGACCTCGATCATCTCGCGGGCCATCAGGGGGCGGGAGAGGGCGAGCTTGGCCACCGCGGTGTCGGCGGCGTCGCCCTCGGTCATCCGGGTGTCGTCGCTGGTCAGCGAGACCAGGGTGGCCTCGCCGTCCTTGATCAGCGCCTCGTCTATCGGTTCTTCCGTGGAGACCGTGTACCCGGTGCAGCCCGTCCCCCCGACCACGCGGGCGGTGATGGCGCCGTCGGGCTCGTCCACGGCCGTGTCGGTGTAGGGCACCGACAGGGTGCCCGTCATGCTGTTGGCCAAGATGGTGACCGTGCGGCGGCCCTCGTTGGCCGCCGACACCCGGTTGCCGCCCGTCTCCACCACGTCCACGCAGATGTCCTTGTTGGCGGTCGGCGCCGGGTCGGCGGTGATGGTGAAGCTCAAGGGGCTCTGGTTCTCCTCGCGCACCTGCTGGTCGTAGTCGTTGCGGCTGATGCCCTCGATGTCGGGCAGGCCCACCTTGACCAGCGGGCTGGCGGCCGTGTGGTCGCTGGGCTCGATCGTGAACCAGTCCTGAACCGCTGAGCCGGGCTGCAGGTTGTTATCGGCAATGTCGAGGAACAAAGCGGTCAACGGTTGGGCTTGCTCGGCGTTGTTGTCGTCCGGAATGACGAAGGTGAACCGGGCCTGCGTCGTGTTTCCGGCGATCCGGACGTTTAAGTTATCCCAGATCTGGGTGACGGACCCGGATACCGCCGTCACCGACGTAACGCCGTGCGTGGATCTGAGCCCTGGGATATTGACCTGCACAATGATAGCGCTGGAGCGCGTCGATGACATGTCGACGGTGACGGTGACGGTGCCGCCCTCGGCCACCCGCTCCGGCGACACCGTCAGGGTCATCGAACGGCCCGTCGCGCTGGTGCTCTTGATGAACAGGGCAGTCGGAAACTTCGAGCCATCGTAGGTGGCGCCCGCGATGCCGCTCACGCCGGTGAAGTAGAGGGATTTCGTCTCCGTGCCCGAGGTGGCCACCGAGTTGGCGCCGGCCGTGCCGATGAGGGTCACCGCGCGGGGCGCTTCGGTGCCGCTGAAGGTGATGGTCCACGCGGTGGTGTCCAGAGTCACCCCGGCGGGCGTGCCGTCCAGGGCGAGGTTGTAATCGCCTCCCAGAAACAGACTCTGGGAATGGAACGTGGCGGTGATGGTCTCGCCCGCGACCAGGGAGCGGCTCAGGCTGACCTCGACGGTGGCCGTGTCCGTGCTGCTGCCCTCGGTCATGACGGCGTCGCTGGCGCTCAGGGACACGTGGATGGGCCCCGCCACGATGAACTCGGGGGACATGGCGTACATGGACCGCGTCTCGGTGTTGGCGGCCTGGGTGTTGCTCAGGG
>WTGW01000100.1 GCA_011523395.1 Acidimicrobiia bacterium | reverse complement strand
GTGGGGAGGAGCTGCCGGGCGATCCGTTGGGTCCGGCGGAGGATGATTGGTCGGCGGCGGCCGTTTTCGGTGATGATGGTTGGTGGGTTTGGGATGACGGTGGTCGGGGTGTCCCGGTCCGGCCGTTGGGGGAGGGGGAGGTGGCCGAGTGGCTGGGCGAGGAGGAGGCGGCGGCGGTACTGCCCGATTTCGATGGCAACGCCACGTCTGTGTTCGAGGGGGCCAGGTGGGTTGCGACCGACACCGGGCAGGTGATGGCCCTCCGCGGTGGGGTGATCGTCCAGTTTCAGCCCGGCACTACGAATGGTGAGGCTCGGGGGGTGTTGACGAACCACGACGTCAGGAGCGGGGCGGTGTCGGTGTTCGAGGGTCTGCCGGACAGCTACTACGTCGCCACCGACTCTCCCCTGGATGCGTTGCTGATCGCCGATGCCCTGGCGGGTGAGCCGGTGGTGCGCAGTGTCAGCCCCGACTGGATTTTGCCGCTTTCTATCGACGGTTCGGGGGCCGGGGTGGACTCTCCCACGGTTACCTATTGCACGGCTTTTCCGGCTTGGCTTTCCGATCCTCTGTCCGCTTGTCTGTGGCATCTGAAAAGCGACACCGAGTACCGCGAGTACCGTTTGGACCCGGTGGTCGACATCAATGTCGCTGACGCGTGGGAGAAGACCCGGGGGGCGGGGGTCAATATCGCCATTGTGGACACCAGGATTGATCATCGCCATGAGGACTTGGCGCCGAACCTCAGGACGGACAAGGGCGTCAACTACCGGGACAAGGGTCCATATGACAGCACCGAACACGGAACACAGGCCGCCGGGGTGGCGGCGGCGGCGGACAACGAGCTGGGGACTCGGGGGGTGGCGCCCAGGGCCACGATCTACCCCTACAACCTGCTGAGCGAAATCACACTCGGCAACCAGGTCGATTCGCTGACCCGTCACAAGGAGGAGGTGGGGGTCTCCAACCACAGCTACGGCCAGGGGAAGAGTGATACGGGTCGTCTGATTCGGGCGCCGAAACTGCTGATCGATGCTCTCGAAAGCGGCTTGACCCACGGTGCTTCGGGGCGGGGCACGGTCCGGGTGGCGGCCGCCGGGAACAGCAAACGAAGAGGACTTTCCCGACTGGTCGGTTTGGACGAACTCCGCAATCACCGGAGCATTGTCAATGTTTGCGCGGTCAACTATGCGGGCGAGTCGTCAGCCTATTCGTCGGAGGGGGACAATCTGTGGGTCTGCGCCCCCTCCAGCGACGGTACGGGGAAACCCCGGATTCTGACCACAAAAGGTCATTCTCGATACACGCAGTTTTTTGGGGGTACCAGTGCTGCGGCGCCCATGGTGTCGGGGGTGGTGGCGCTGGTGCGCGGTGTGAATGCCGAGTTGACCTGGCGGGACGTAAAGCTGATTCTGGCGGACACCGCCCGCAAAAACGATCGCGGCGACAGCAGTTGGAGCAGCGGCGCCTCCAAGTACAGCGACTCCGACGGAAACTATCACTACAGCCACAAATACGGGTTCGGTCTGGTCGACGCGTCGGCGGCGGTGGACCTGGCCTTCGAGTGGCCGCTTCTGCCGCCGATGCAGACCGCCTCGGCCTCAACGTCTGTGACGTATCGGATTCCCGAGGACCGTCGGGTGGTCGAGATACCGTTCACCCTTTCCACTTCGATCGACTTCGTGGAGCATGTCGATGTGACTCTGGACCTGCGGACGGAGCATGCCCGCGATCTCGATATCAGGTTGGTGTCGCCCACGGGCGCCGAGTCTCTGCTGCTGGAGCCCTGGGCAGGAGGATGTGATGGAGGGTGCGGGATCGGCGGCAGTTTCAACTTCGGTTCCACCCGGCATCTGGGAGAGAACCCCTCGGGGACATGGAAGGTGCGCATCTCAGACCAATACCCCTCCCGCCGGAACACGGCGGGTGATCAATGGGGAGAGTTCGCCGAGGTGCGGACCGCCACTCTGACCGTGTACGGGCACAGCGGTGACAGCACCGATGCGCGGCCGCGGCTGCGTTTGTTGTTGAATGGCGGCCACAGCATCGAGGTGACGGTCGAGGAGGGTGAGTCGGTCACGGTCGGGGCGACG
>WTGW01000098.1 GCA_011523395.1 Acidimicrobiia bacterium | reverse complement strand
TGGACACCCATACGGCCGAGTGGCAGGAACTGGCCAGCGCCGACCCCCATGACGCGGCGGACATCCTCGAGGAACTGGACACCGACGCGGCCACCGACCTCCTCTCCGACCTCGACACCGCTGACGCAGCCGGAATCCTCAACGAGATGCGCCCCGAGTTGGGCGTTGATGTTCTCGAAGGACTCAACCCGGCCCGAACTTCGGATCTCGTCGCCGCCATGGATGCCGACATGGCGGCCGACCTCCTCGGCCAGCTGGACGAGAAGAACCGGGAGCAGGTACTGGCCGGCCTCGATCCTGGGATCTCCCACGAGTTGCTGGCTCTCCTCCAGCACGCTCCTGACTCGGCGGGCGGGCTGATGACGACTGATGTGGCATTCCTGCAGGTGGGGATGACCGCGGGGGAAGCCATCGAGCGTCTCCGCCAGCTCCACGACCAGATCGAGGACCTCTCCTATGTCTACGTGGTCGATCATCGGCGCCTGCTGGTCGGCGTGGTGTCGTTCCGGGACCTGGTGTTCGCGCGGCCCGGGGTGGGACTCGACGAGACCATGGTGCACCAACCGGTCGCCGTACGTCCTGACACTGATCGGGAAGAGGTCTCCGAGCTGGCGCAGCGCTACGGCCTGTTCGGATTGCCGGTGGTCGATCACTCGGGCGTCCTGCTGGGCATGGTCACCCACGAGGCCGTGGTGGAGTCGGTCCAGGCCGAGGCCTCCGAGGACTTCGCCGCCGCGATGGGCGCCGGGCCCGAGGAGACGGTCTTCACGCCCGTAGCACGAGCGGCCGGCATGCGCCTTCCGTGGATGCTCGTGAACCTGGCCATGGCCCTGGTGGTGGCGCTGGTCATCGAGCGGCAGTCCGCGGTGATCGACGACATCGGCCCGGTGCTGGCCGCGCTCATGCCGGTGGTCGCGCTGATGGGCGGCAACGCCGGGGCACAGAGCCTGGCCGTGGTTATCCGGTCGATGGCGATTGACGGCGTCACGCCGAGTCGGGCAGGGCGCGTGCTGATGAATCAGGTTGCCATCGGCGTGATCAACTCCATACCGGTCGGTCTGCTCGCCGGAACTGTCGGGCTGGTGTTCGGCGGAACGGTGAACTTCGCCGTCACTATGGGGATAGCCACTGTCGTCAACCTTGTCATAGGAACGCTGTCCGGCACCGGTATCCCTCTGTTGCTTCGCAAGTTGGGGCTGGATCCGGCACTGGCCTCGAACATCTTCCTGACGCTGGTCACCGATGTAGTCGGGTTCGGCGGGTTCCTCATGGTCGCCACCCTATTGCTTCGCTAGTGGGCAGTGGGCAGTGGGCAGTGGGCAGTGGGCAGTGGGCAGTGGGCAGTGGGCAGTGAAGTGTTGTAACTCGGGAAGAACAGACAACCCGACGGGTTTAGGGCACGAGGGACTTGATTACCTCTAGGTTGCTAACTGGCCACTGGCAACCGGCCACTGGCCAGTAGCCGTCAGGCTCAGCTGCCGACTGTCATGCCCCCGGCATCGGCATAAGGACCGTGGAACGTCACGTCCACTCCGTTCTCGATCCTCAGGAACGTCCGGGCGTCGAGGGTCGACTGCTCCTCAGGGGTGAGATCGTCCTTGATGGCCAAATCGGCGGCCGACCGGTCGTCCACGACGATGGCCGTGTTGGGGGAATACGTGTCCACCACGTCGTAGACCAGGTTCTCGAGCTGGACGGTCGTATAGGCGCCGGGCTCGACCAGGATCACGAGGGTGGTGCGATCATTCGCGATGAGACGGTGTATCACCTCGTACGGTGGAATGGCCGGTGGCAGGGTGGTGTCCGCCCCCTCCTCCTGCGAATCGCCCTCGCCCTCGGGCTCGACAGCGTCCTCTGCGACCGAAGCAGCCGTAGCGGAGGTGTCGGCGTCCGACTCCACCATTTCGATGACCGCGGTACTGGTGGTGGTGGGCGACGCGCCGGTCGGAGCCGATGTGGTCTCGGACGTCGAGTCATCCCCGCCGCACGCGCCGAGCGCCAGGACAACCGCTATAACCGGTACGGCCCTCCGAGCAGCCATCATGGCATCAGTTCCTCTGTCACCTTCCGCCTAGAGAACAAAGGGTAACCCTGTCCGGTG
>WTGW01000054.1 GCA_011523395.1 Acidimicrobiia bacterium | reverse complement strand
GCCGCTGGCGCCGGGTCCTCCGGGATTCACCACCAGGTAGCCGATGCGCCGGTCCGGATCGGTAGCGCGGTGCACGGCGATGGCGAGCGCCAACTCTCCCGCACCCGGGTCGCGGAAGTCGAGCGGCACCGTCACGACACCGCACTCGAGCCCCACGACATCACAGTCGATCCACCGGACGCCACTCTCGGGCACCGCAGGGGTCCCATCCGTGCCATCCACGGCGTCGGTCTCGTCGACCGGATCCGCCGCGTCGCCTTCGTCCGGACTGTCCGGGTCGCCCGTAGGGTCCGTGGCTGCGACCGAAGTGACGGTGGTCGCCACGCTCGGATCAGGACCGGTCGTCACCGTAGCGCTGGGCGCGGTGGTCGTAGTGGTAACCGGCTCGCCAATGGCGGAAGTAGACGTGGTGGTTACCGGCTCGCTGACCGTGGAGGCAAGAGTCGTGGTCGCCGGTTCATCGGCCTCCCCACCGGCCGCGTCGTCCTGTGACGAGCAGGCCGCTACCAGCAGTGCGAGCACCATGACGGTTGTCCGGATGCGGCGCCTGTCAATGCCGGCGCCGCGCCGGTCACCTTCACGAACTGGTGGAGTGTCCCAAGACATCAAGGAGTCCCCCGCGAAGTGGTCCGTTGAACCGCGAATCCTATCCGTGGGCCGGGTCTATAGACGACGCGGGTCTCGGCATCAATGGGGAGTTCCGTGTCCCCCAGCCCTGTGTTGGGGAGAGAGGGATAGAGCCTCAACAAGCCGTCGGGTTAACGTGCCCGGCATGGTGACGGGCGCCAAGGCCTTGGCGGAGATGCTCGACGGATACGGAGTGACCCATGTTTTCATGGTTCCGGCCGTCCTGCGGCGAACGCTCGCTGAACTGGAGCCCTTCGGGGTGCGGCGCATCCACACCCATGGGGAGAAGCCGGCCGCGTACATGGCCGACGGGTACGCCAGGATGGCGGGTCGGCCCGGGGTGTGCATGGCCCAGGCGGTGGGGGCGCTGAACCTGGCCGCCGGCCTCCGCGACGCCCACCTGGCCAATTCCCCTGTCATCGCCCTCACCGGGGGTCACGACCCGGCCGCGACCGGCAAGGGCGTCTACCAGGAGGTGGACGACCTGCCCGCCTTCGTCAACGTCACCAAGTTCAACGCGCTGGTCGACTCGGTGGAGCAGATTCCCGAACTGGTTCGTCGGGCATTCCGCTCGGCGGTCTCCGACCGTCCCGGCCCGGCCCATGTCCAGTTCGTCGGTAACGAGGGCCAGGTCGACCTCGGGGAGGGAGACCTCGACCCCTCCGTCGAGCCACGGTTCGCTTCGGTGCCTCCGGATCGTCCCCTTCCCGACCCGCGTGACGTGGCAACTGCTCTGGACCTGCTCGCGCGCGCCGAGCGGCCGGTACTGGTGGCGGGCGGCGGCGTGCGGACCTCCCGGGCCTCGGACGAACTGGTGGCCGTTGCGGAACGGATCTCCATCCCCGTGGTGACCTCCCTCAACGGGAAGGACACGATTCCCGGTAGCCACCCCCTGTGCGTCGGGGTGGTGGGCACCTACTCGCGGAGCGCCGCCAACCGGGTAGTCAACCAGGCCGACCTGGTGTGTTTCGTAGGGTCGAGCACCGGCAGCATGACGACCCACTTCTGGCGGGTTCCGCCACCCGGGGTTCCCGCAATCCAGATCGATATCGACCCGGAAATGCTGGGTCGCAACTACCCGCTACGGGTCGCGGTCAACGCCGATGCCCGGGAAACTCTCGCCGCCATCCTCGGAGGAACCGGCCCGAACCCTGCGCGCCGGGAGGAATGGCTCGCCACCGCCCGCGGTGAGGTGGCAGCGTGGCGCCGGCAGCATCTGCGACACCTTCGTTCGGATGCGGTGCCGATCCGTCCGGAGCGGATCTGCGCTGAGTTGACGGACCTCGTGCCTGACGACGCGTGCGTGGTGGTCGACACCGGCCACGCCGGCATGTGGATGGGCGGCATGTTCGACGTCCGGACGCCCGACCAGCGCTACCTCCGCAGCGCCGGACACCTCGGCTGGGCGTTCCCCGCCGCGCTGGGCGCCAAGTGTGCCGCTCCGGACCGCCCCGTGGTCTGCTTCACGGGTGACGCCGGGCTCTGGTACCACATCG
>WTGW01000069.1 GCA_011523395.1 Acidimicrobiia bacterium | reverse complement strand
CACTGCCCACTGCCCACTGCCCACTGGCACAGAAACCAGGATTATGTAGCTTGCCGACCTCGGTTTTCAGGTATGCTGTTCCACGATGTAGGACTGTTCCGCATCATGAGACAATCACTAACGGCTTTCCCGTTATCGGGGTAAGGGTCCTAGCTGCTCTCATGGATATGTTCGACGAAGATCTCGACCTCCGCACGCTTCCCGACGACGAGCTCGTCGAGCAGATGCATGACGATCTGTATGACGGTCTCGCCGACGAGATCGACGAGGGAACCCGGATCCTGCTGGAGCGCGGCTGGTCGGCGCCCGAAGTCCTGAACGACGCCCTGGTCGAGGGGATGCGCATCGTCGGCATCGACTTCCGGGACGGCATCCTGTTCGTCCCAGAGGTGCTGATGGCGGCCAACGCCATGAAGGCCGGGATGGCCGTCTTGCGGCCCCTCCTGGCCGAGACCGGTGCCGAGACGGTCGGGAAGGTGGTTATCGGGACGGTCAAGGGGGACATCCACGACATCGGCAAGAACCTGGTGGCCATGATGATGGAGGGAGCCGGGTTCGAGGTCATCGACCTGGGCATCAATACCGACGTAGAGGAGTTCATCGAGGCCATACTGGAGCACCAGCCCGACATCCTCGGCATGTCGGCACTGCTCACCACCACGATGCCCTACATGAAGGTGGTGGTCGACACCCTGTCCGACCGGGGCATGCGGGATGACTACATCGTCATGGTGGGTGGCGCTCCCCTCAACGAGGAATTCGGCCTGGCGGTGGGCGCCGACGCCTACTGCCGGGATGCGGCGGTGGCCGCCGAGACCGCCAAGGACCTGGTGGCCAGGAAGCGGATCCTCATGAGCGAGCAGGTCTGAATTGGTCTCCCGCCACCGGATCTCGAACGGGACCGGGCCGGGAGCGCGCGAACGGAACCGGCCACCCCGGTTGCTGGTACTGGCCTGCGGGGCGCTCGCCGCGGAGATCCTCTACTTCATCAGGCTCAACGGCTGGGATCATGTGTCGCTCGCCTGCCTACCGGCCCGCCTCCACAACACACCCGACCGGATCGTGCCGGAGCTGGAGGCCCGCCTGCAGACCGATGCCGCTCGGTACGATCGCGTGCTCATCGGCTACGCCGACTGCGGAACCGGAGGCCATCTGGACGCGCTCCTGGAGAAGTGGGAGAACGTGGAGCGCCTCCCCGGCGCCCACTGCTACGAGTTCTACGCCACCCCGCCGGTGTTCCACGATCTGCACGCGGCGGAACTGGGCACCTTCTACCTGACCGACTTCCTCACCCGGCACTTCGATCGCCTCGTATGGCAGTCCCTGGGACTCGACCGTTACCCGCAACTCCGTGACATGTACTTCGGGAACTACCGCAAGCTGGTGTACATATCCCAGTTCGACCGTCCGGAACTGCGGACAATGGCCGAGGAGGCCGCCCGCAGGCTGGGCCTCGAGTACCAATACCGGCCGGTGGGATTGGGCGACTTGGCAACCGGCTTGGAGACCTTCGTCTCCTGGCCCGCCGCTTGATCGTCATGGCAACTCGCGCCAGCCGCAGGATTCACCGGCCATGACCAGCCGCCGGGGTGTCTCCCGAAACCAGCGTGCCCGGTCGGAGCTGATCGTCATCTACTGGCGTGACATCCCGGCCCAGGTCACCGCCCGGTCAGGCCGGAACAAGATGGCGGTCGAGTTGCCGCCCCGGTTCCAGAGGGCTATCGACCGGGCGGCGATGGTGGCCGGAAAGAAGACCTACGACCAGTACATCGAGGAGTGGCGCCGCACCTCCGAGCCCTGCGGGGAGGATGTCGAGGCGGAGGCCGAGGCCGCCGCCGCCCGGATCGAGAGGGAATACCCGAAGGATCGCGTGCGGCGGATCGCGTCCAACGGCGGCTTGGAGGAGACCCTCTCCACCGGAGAACCGGCATGATCCATACCGTGGTCAGCTCATCCACCCGCGAGGTGGTCATCGGCCCGGACCGGCCCTTCGTGGTGATCGGGGAGCGGATCAACCCGACCGGCCGCAAGCTGCTGGCCGCCGAGATGAAGGTGGGGGATTACAGCCGGGTGGAGGCCGACGCCCTGGCGCAGGTGGCGGCCGGTGCGCACATGCTGGACGTCAACGC
>WTGW01000200.1 GCA_011523395.1 Acidimicrobiia bacterium | reverse complement strand
CGTCTACCTGGTCGGCGAGCAGCCCTCCGCCCTGGACCGGGCCCCCGGCTGCCCCCTCTACGGGAGGTGCCCGATCGCTGAGGACGTCTGCGCCGACACGCCCCAGGTGCTGGTGGACATCGGGGCTCAACACCGCGTCGCCTGCTGGAAGCGGACTTGAAGCTACGGGTAGCAACCGACATCGGCGGCACCTTCACCGACGTGGTGGCGTACGACCCGGGCCTCGGCAGGTACGCCACCGCCAAGGCCCCCAGCCGCGGCGACGACCTGGCCGGAGGGGTGATGGACGCCCTCGCCCTCGTGGTCGACGACCCGGCGGGGATCGAGTCCTTCGTGCATGGCTCCACGGTGGGGCTCAACGCCTTCCTGCAGCGGCGCGGGGAGCGGGTCATCCTCCTGGCCACCAGGGGCGCCAGCGATATCTACCACGTCGCCCGGGGCAACCGCCTCGACATGTTCAACATCCGCTACCGCAAGCCCGTCCCCCTCATCCCGCGCCGCGACATCATCCCCGTCGGGGGACGGCTGGACTCTGACGGCAACGAGCTGGCCCCCCTCGACCACGACGACCTCCGCCGGGCGGCCGAGCGCATCCGCTCCGAGAAGGTGCGCTCGGTGGCCGTGGCCTTCCTGTTCTCCTACGTGGACCCCTCCCACGAACTGGCCGCCGCCCAAGTGCTAGCCGAACTGCTGCCCGAGGTGTCCGTCTCCCTCTCCCACCAGGTGGCTGCCGAGTGGCGGGAGTACGAGCGGACCGCCTCCACGGTCATGGACGCCTACATCGCCCCCTCCGTCTCCCGCTACATGGCCGACCTCTCCACCCGCCTCGCCGGCCTAGGCATGGAGGCTCCCCTGCTGGTGATGCAGTCCAACGGGGGAGTCATCTCGGCCCGCTCGGCCTCCGAGCGGCCCCTCCAGACCCTCCTGTCCGGCCCGGTGGGAGGCGCGGCGGGAGGGGTCGCCCTCGCCGAGGTCCTGGACCGGCCCAACCTGATCTGCATCGACCTGGGCGGCACCAGCTTCGACGTGAGCCTGGTCACCGCCGGCCAGGCCGACAGCTCCCCCTCGGCCCTGCTGGAGGGCCTCCCCGTGTTGATGCCCGTGGTCGACATCCACACCATCGGGGCGGGAGGCGGATCTCTCGCCTACCAGGAGGCCGGCGGCCTGCGGGTGGGACCCGAGAGCGCCGGCGCCCATCCCGGCCCCGCCTGCTACGGCAGGGGAGGGACGCGGCCCACCGTCACCGACGCCAACCTGTACCTGGGCAGGATCGACCCCACCTACTTCCTGGGCGGAAACCTCTCCCTCGACGTGGATGCGGCCCGCCACGCCCTCGAGGATCTAGGGGCCAGGCTGGGACTGGACGGGGAGAAACTGGCGCTCGGGATCATCGAGGTGATCAACGCCAAGATGTCCCAGGCCATCCGCACCCTCACCGTGGAACGGGGGATCGAGCCCCGAATGTTCAGCCTGGTGGCCTTCGGCGGCGCCGGGCCCATGCACGCCGTGGCCCTCGCCCAGGAGTTGGGCATAGCCGAGGTGATCGTCCCCCCCGACCCGGGCGGCTTCTCGGCCTGGGGCATGCTCCAGTCGGCGGTCCGCCAGGACTTCAGCGAGGCCTTCTTCCGGGACTTCGCCGACCTCGACACCACCGACATGGAGGCCCGCTTCGCCACGCTCGGCGAGAATGCCGTCTCCAGCCTGCTCGGAGAGGGCGTGGGCCACGATGCCATCTCCCTCGTACGGCGCCTCGACATGCGCTACCAGGGCCAGGAGCACACCCTCACCGTCACGCTGCCCGACCATGCCTCCCCCTCCGCCGATGGCCATCTCGCCGCCCTGCGCCGGCGCTTCGAGGACACCTACCGCGCCCGCTACGGCCACTCCAACCCCGACGCCTCGCTCGAGACCGTCAACCTGCGACTCACCGCCCTCGGCGACGTGGGACGCCCGCTCCTCCAGCCCAACTACCGCCCCGACCACCCCTCCGACGCGCCGTCCAAGACCACCCCGGTGCTGTTCGCCACCGGCTCCTACCCCACCGCCCGGTTCCACCGCGAATACCTGATGCCCGGCAGCGCCATCGCCGGCCCCGCCATCGTCGAGGAGGCCACCGCCACCACCGTCATCCCCCCCGAAGGCTCCGCCACCATCGACGA
>WTGW01000023.1 GCA_011523395.1 Acidimicrobiia bacterium | reverse complement strand
GGTACGGGCCGCACGGGATCACCGTCAATTCCCTCCTTCCCGGACCGATCGACACGCCCATGCAGCACACCGACAACACCGAGGAGGTCGTGGCGGCCGGAGTAGCCGCGTGCCCGCTGGGGCGGCTGGGCCAACCGTCCGAGGTCGCTTCGGTGGTCGTCTTTCTGGCCTCGGATCACGCGAGCTACATAAGCGGCGCCGCCATCAGCGTCACCGGCGGCGCCCTCATGTACTGAAAGCCTGCCGGGTTTGAGGTGGTCCTGGAGCCTTGCTGACTCAAGGCCGGATTCATCCGACCAGACAGGTCACAACGAAGGGATCTGAACCACCGGCATCGGGCCGCTTTCGGGGGAGGCCACCAGGTCAGCCACAGGTCCGCGTGGCATCTGCCAGGACATTCCGGCTATCGGGTCAATCAGCCTAAGAGTTTGGTGCTCGTCGATCTCCTGCCGCAGGGTCTCGGCAGCCCTCCGCCTCTCCTGATCGGGCACCAGCCAGAACTCGGCTCTCCGATCCTTGATTACCCGTACGTCTGCGGCACCCGGTAGCCCGCCGGAACCCACAGGTGTGTAGGTTCCCGGTCTGCGACCTTCCCCGAACAGCACGGTGTTCAGTACCCTCGTCACGTGGAAGGCCGGGCGCGGGTTCGACAACCGGTCGAGCAGCCCGTTTACGACCTTGGTCACCCGGTCGAGATCCTGTAGCGGGTCGAGATAGAGGCGGCAACCGGGCATCGTGGCGGCTGCGAACAGGGCCTCGGCGGCCGCCTGGGCGTTGGCTCCGTCGTCGGCGCCAAGCGGGACTAGGAAGTCGAGACCTCCCACGGAGCGGAGCGGCGTGTCGAAGGCCCGGATGTCGTTCCACACCGACTCCGAGTCGTCGACCATGCAGACCGCCCGGTCCAGATGAACGCCATGTTCGCTGACCATGTCGTCGAGGTCCGGCAGTTCCCGGGGTCGGAAGCCGGTCCGGCTTCGCAGGTGCACCTTGCCGGTGTCCTCCAGCGCCAGCGGGGCCATCGCAACCCCAACTCCCGCTTCCCGCAGCTCCGCGAGGGCCTCGAGATCCTCACCCTCCGGCAGGAAACGGTTGGTCAGCTGGACCTCGATGAAGTCTGCTTCGGAGGCCTTCCGAGCCGCAGCGGCTATGTGGCCGGGCCTCGGACACAGGACGGTCGCGGTCAGCTGCACCCCTTCGCTCCGCAGCACAGCGAGTTGTCCGGCCTGTAGAGCCACGTCTAGGTCATGGATCGGGAACCGCACATGGCGGATACCCGCCTCTACGCAGGAGAGCAGGGGGTAGTCGTCACGGATCCTGTGCCTCACGTGGTTGGGATAGGAGATCGCCCCGTCGCTCTGGTTGGTGATGGGCAGTCGCAGGTAGGTGGCTGCGGGGGAGTGGGGCACATCGACGGTCGTGCCGGTCAGGATCCGGGACCCGGCCGGGTGGTTGGCGTGGGTCTCCCCGCTGGTGCGGATGAGATGTACCGAGGTCGCGTCATCGGTGACCCGGACCAGGAAGAAACCGAGCTTGGTGGTGTCGATCCATCCCCGGTCGGGCGGACACACGTTGAAGGCCTCGTAGAAGCCCGGCCTGGTGGTGGTCGTCGAGGGAAGGGTGTACAAGCGGGTGCCGCCGGTTCGGTTGAAGACCTGGAAATGGGTGTGACCGCTGAACAGGGCCTCGACTTCGTAGCGCCTGCACAGGTCCAGCAGCCAGGTCCGGTCCGGGTTGCCGAGCACGTCGTAGCTGCCCAGGCCGGGCTCGTCCTCGTCGACGAGGTATGGCGGAAGGTGCATGAACAAGAAGATCCGGTACGAGGCGTGGGCGGCGAGGTCGGCCTCCACCCACTCGCGCTGTTCTATCGCCTCGGGGAGGGTGGTGTTCATGATCTGGGAGTTGAGGACGACGAAGTGAGTATCGCCTTCGGTCCGGCTGAAGAACGACTTGCCGAAGTCCTCGTCCCAGCGTTTCAGGAATCCCGGTTCCACCCAGCCGGCGGGCACCGTGGGATCCGGCTTGTCGCCGATGTCCATGTTGCCGGCCGCGAAGTTGACCTCCAGGCCCGACTCCTCGAACTGGGCTACGGCGGCTCGTCTCCCGGTGTCGAAGAATCGGGATCCCGGGTACTCCTGGGCAAGATCCCCCACATGGAAGACCAGCTCGGTCTCGGTCGCCTTGGTGAGAGCCAGTGCCCAGTCACCCCGGTCAGACCACTCGCGCACGATCTCCGGAGTGACCGAATCGCCCTTGGTCGAGTACATACCCGGATCGACCAGGTGATGGGTGTCGGCGATCACCACGAACTCCAGGTCGGCCTGCGGTACGTCTGAGCGGTCGAAGCTGGGCATACGTGGACCTCCTCGGTTGGGTCGTCCCCTGAGTCGTTGCGGATCGAGACCGGATCCGGTCGGATGGTACGCCGGACCGTGCAGCGGCTGTCAAGCATCACTAACTTGTTCGTGGACAGTAGACGGAGGGCCATCGCTCCGCGGTGGTGGATGGGACGGCCAGGGAGGTAGACCGGTGAGCTTTCTTTCGATCGACCACGTCGGGGTGGCGGTAACCGACCTGGAAGTATCGGTTCCCTGGTGGACCCGGTTCCTCGAGGAGGAGCCGTTCATGCAGGGCACCTGGATAGCCGCCGACATCGAGGACTACGTGGGCAAGATCGTGGGATACCCCAACTGTGACATGTCGGGAGCGTTCTGGGCGCTGCCGGGTGGTTCGGTGCTCGAGATGCTGCAGTACCACAACCCGCCGCCCGGCCGGGTGGACATGGCCACCTACAACGCCGGCAACACGCACCTGTGCCTGGAGACAGAGGACATCTACCGGGATTACGAACGGATGCGCGACCACGCCGTGTTCGTGTCGGCGGAGCCGGTCCGCTGCGCCTGGGGTAGGTACGAGGGCGCCCTCACCTGCTACCTGCGCGACCCGGACGGCATCTCGATCGAGTTGATCCAGTTCGCCGACGGGGGAAGGCCGTTCGAGGTCGAGAGCCCGTTCGTCAACCCCTACGGCTAGCGCACATGGGATCGGGTCGCCGGGTCCGGGTGGGTGTGATCGGCGCCGGCTCCTGGGCGATCGCCAACCACATCCCGATCCTGGCCGGACGGGACGATGTCGAGCTGGTGAGCGCCGTCCGTACCAACCGTGAGGCGCTGGCCATGCTGGCTGACAAGTTCGGGTTCCAACATGTCAGCCACGACTACCGGGACGCGTTGGCGCTCGACTTGGACGCACTGGTCGTGGCCAGCCCGGCGGGGCTCCACTACGAGCATGTGAGAGCGGCGCTGGAGGCGGGCGCCCACGTGCTGTGCGAGAAGCCCTTCACCACCGAACCGGACCACGCCTGGGAACTCCATGACATCGCCTCGGAACTCGGCCGTCACCTGGTCCTCGCGCTCGGCTGGAACTACCGTCCGACCGCCGTAGAGGCCAAGCGCCTGATGGAGGATCCCGGTGTCGGAGAAGTCCAGCACGTCCTGGTGGCAATGGCCTCCGGCCTGCGCGGGCTCCTCCACGGCACGGGGAGCTACCGGGGCCAGGATTCATTCTTCCGACCTGCCCAGGAGACCTGGACCGACCCCAGGCTGTCCGGCGGCGGGTACGCCCCGGCGGCCCTGAGCCACGCCCTCGGGCTGGCGTTGTGGGTCACGGGCCAGCGTGCTTCCCAGGTCTTCGCCTTCATGAACAACGAGGGCGCCGCCGTCGACCTTCATGACGCGATCAGCGTCCGGTTCCGCTCCGGAGCCACGGGTTCGATATCCGGCGCGTCGTCACCACCCGGCGGGAGCGCGGTCGACCACGAGGACGCCCCATGGCCCAGGCACCAGCTGCAGGTCCGGGTGTATGGCACGGAGGGCCATCTCGTGGCCGATCTGGAACGGGACTTCCTGTGGCTCTTCCGCGACGACGGCAGGGATGTCAAGGTCGAGCTGCCACCGGGCGCCGGTCTCTACGGGTGCGAGGACCCACCCGATGTGCTGATCGATCTGGCCCTCGGCAAGGCGGCGGAGAACCGATCTCCCGCTGATGTGGGAGCCAGGACCGTCGAGCTGTTGAGCGCCGCATACGAGAGCGCGAGCACCGGAGCCGTCGCTCAGGTGTCTTGGCAGGAGGCCTGATGGAGTTACCGGAGGCGAACCTCGACACGTCGGAGCGGGTGAGGATCGCTTTCTTCGGTGTGGGCAGCGTCGCGACCGCGGCGTTGAACCTGTGCCGCCAACGCTCCTGGATGGCCGTCACCGCTGCCGTCCGTAGCCCCTCATCGGCTGCCGCCCGGTCGACCGCCGGCGCCTGGACCGGCGTACGGATCTGGACGGACCCGGAAGCCATGCTCGATGAGGCACGCCCCGAAGTCGCGCTCATAGCGACCAGGTCCGAACTCGGCTCCGTACTTCCCCTGATCCGGCTGTGTGCCCGGAAGGGTGTTCACGTCGTAAGTACCAGCGAGGAACTCTCCTGGCCGGATGTGGAACAGCCGGGAGCCGGCGCCTCGCTGCAACGCGCCGCCGAGGAGGCCGGGGTGGTGATCGCGGCCACCGGCATCAATCCGGGCTTCGCCTTCGACGCCCTCCCGCTTGTGCTCGCGGCAGCCGCCTGGGACGTCTCGCGGATCGTCGTCCAGCGCACGCTCGACGCATCCGTGTTCGGCCGGGACGTACACCGTTCGCTCGGTGTCGGCTACAGCGAGGCCGAGTTCCGGAGCGCCGTCCGTTCCCGCAGGGTCCGCGGGCATATCGGCTTCGCGGAGAGCGCTCGTATCGTGGCGGACGGGATGGGGTTGGAGATCGAGCGGTTCGAGGAGGAGATCGAGCCGGTGCTGGCCGATCGTGTCCACGTCCTGGCCGGTTACACGATCGAACCGCCCGAGACCGCAGGGGTCGTCCAGCTAGCCACGGCATGGGTCGAGGGACAGGAGTGGCTCCGCTTCGAACTCTCCCTGCACGTGGCTCCGGGCGAGGTCGGTTGGCAGACCCGCGACCGCATCCGGATCTACGGGGAGAACGAACTTTACCTTACGATGGAGCCGGGTATGCCGGCCGTTTCGACCACCGCGGCCCTGCTCGTCAATGCGGTTCCCGCCGTCCTGGCGGCCCGGCCCGGCTTCTACCCCCCGGCGCGGCTACAACCTACCGCGCCGTGGTTGGCCCCGCGTCGGCCTCCGGGCAGGTCTTGAGGCTTGGACGGCCTCGCGGCCGTGGAGGTGGTCAGTCGAGGTGCCAGACCTCTTCGGCCCAGTAGAGGTTGCCGTCCTCGTCGACGAGGCTGAGGATCACATCCTCGAACCATTTCGACCAGCGGGCGTTCACCTCGGTGGGTCCGATCTTGCTGAAGGCGGTGGCCACATCCGGGTGGGCCTCCACGTAGGCGATGACCTGGGTGCCGCGGCGGAACAGGCTGTAGTTCTTGAGCCCGGCCTTCTGAATCTCCTCGACAAGTTCGGGCCAGATCTCATCGTGGCGCTTCTTGTACTCGTCGGCCTTGTCCGGATAGATCTCGAACGTGAAGCACGCTCGTTCCATGGAAGCCTCCTCCAAACCGTCTGGGTGCCCGCTCGAATCTAGCAACTCTGAGACGCCGGCCGACACCCGCACTGTCTGCCTTGGGGCCTGCCTGACCCGGTACTCCGGGAATGTGACCGGCCCCGAGCCGCGATTATTGTTCGGAGGGCTCGGTATCGACAGCGGAATGGAGGGTTCATGGGTGCGAACGATCGGGTGCGGGTAGGTGTGATCGGCGCCGGTTCTTGGGCGGCGAGCAACCACATCCCCGTACTGAAGGCGCGGGACGACGTGGAACTGGTGGTGGCCGTTCGCAAGGGCTGGGATGCCCTCGAGATGCTGAAGGACCGCTTCGGCTTCGAGCACATCACCGAGGACTACCGGGAGGCGCTCGAGCACGATCTGGACGCGGTCGTGGTCGGGAGCCCGTCGGTTTTCCACCATGAGCACGCCAAGGCCGCCATGGAGGCAGGCGCCAACGTCCTTTGCGAGAAGCCGGTGACCATCGATCCAGCCGACGCCTGGGATCTCGACGCCACGGCCAAGGCGCTGGGACGGCATCTGGTGATCTCCTTTGGCTGGCACTACCGGCCCACCGTCATCGAGGCCAAGCGGATGATGACCGAGGACGGCGGGGTAGGGGATATCGAGCACATCCTCGTGGCGATGGCCTCCGGAACCAGGGAACTGCTGAAGGCCACCGGCGCCTACGAGGGCTCGGCCTCCGACTTCATGCCCGATTGGGACACCTGGACCGACCCGGCCATGTCCGGAGGTGGCTATGCCCCCGCGCAGCTGAGCCACGCCATGGGACTGGCCCTGTGGCTGAGCGGCGAGCGGGCCAAGGACGTGTTCGCCCTGATGAACAACGTCGGCGCCCGGGTCGACCTGCACGACGCCATCAGCATCCGCTACCAGTCGGGCGCAACCGGGGTGCTGAGCGGCGCCAGCTGTCCCAGCCAGGCAGGTATCGGCGACATCGCCGACGAGCCGTGGCCCCGCCACCAGCTGCAGGTGCGCTTCTACGGCTCCGAAGGACAGCTGATCGTGGATCTGGAGCGGGACTTCCTCTGGCACTTCCGCGAGGACGGGGTCGATGCCAAGCCCGAGCTGCCCGATCACGCCGGGCTGTACCAGTGCGACGGCCCGCCCAGCACGCTGATCGACCTCACCCAGGGCAAGGACGTGCCCAACCGGTCACCGGCAGAGGTAGGCGCCAGGTCCGTCGAGGTGGTGGCGGCCGCCTACGAGAGCCTTAGGACGGGAGGATTGGCCAGGGTCTCCGGCGTCGAGTAGCGGTCTTCCACAGACCCTGCCATGAGGGTCGGGATCGACACCTACTCGTACCATCGCTTCTTCGGCGAGATAAGGGAGGGTGAGGAGGATCCCGGAACCCGCTGGACGACCTGGGACTTCGTCGACCGGGCTGCCGAACTCCGTGTGGACGGGGTCAGCCTGGAGACCTGCTACCTGGATCTTGACGATCCGACCTTCCGGGATCGTCTGGCCCTGACCCTGGACGAGGCCGGCCTCGAGGCCGTGCTGGCCTGGGGCCATCCCGGAGGTCTGGAGATGGGTAAGTCCGCCGAGAGGCTCGAGGACCTGCTCCGCGTCATCGACTACGCCGCGGAGATGGGCGTGCCTTTGGTACGGCTCGTGGTCGGCACCTTCACCCACTGGGGAGAGGAGCCGCCCCATGTCTCCGTCGACAGACTCGTGCCCAGGGTGGAGGCGGCGTGCCGGCACGCCGGGGATGCCGGAGTCCGGTTGTCGATCGAGACCCACACCGCCCTCCCGGTCGAAGCCCTGGCCGACCTCGTGCGCCGGGTCGAAGCCCCCAACCTCGGCGTGGTGCTCGACACGGCCAACGTGGTCCGGGTAGGCAGCGATCTGGTGGAAGCCGCCCGCCTGCTGGCGCCCCTGACCGACATGGTGCACATGAAGGACTTGGATCTCTCGGAAGCCGGGTTCGGCGACCCGGGAGGATGGTGGCCGTGCACGTCACTCGGGGCGGGCGATCTGGACCTTCAAGGCGTGTTGGCGGAGCTCCGGTCGGTCGGGTTCGAGGGACTGTTGTGCGTGGAACTGGCCACGCTTCCGCCTGGAAGCGACGAAGACCGCATGGTCGCCGAGAGCATCGCCTGGCTACTCGAGGCCATACGGCTCGCGTAATCGGTCAGGGGCCAAGGGTCGCTATGGGTACTACCTGGACACCATCGCGGTGCTCGAAGCTGTAGCCGGTGGCCGTGATGACCGCCATTGCCGAGGGCTCGCCCACCCGGTCGGTGTCGACCCTTCTGCGCAGCCGTAGCAGGGAGTTCACGCCCTGCTCGATCAGCCTCTCACCACCGAGCTTGATCTCGGCGGCCATCCACTCGCCGTCACCTCGCTCGATCACCGCGTCTACCTCCAGTGACGTGTTGTCGCGGAAGTAGGACACCCGGCAGTTGTTGGTCTGGGCGTACACCCGCAGGTCTCGCATCACCAGGGACTCGAAGAGCAGACCGAAGAAGCCGAGGTCGGCGCGTAGCCGTCGGGGTCCTGTCCGGAGCGCCGCCACCGCCAGGGACGGATCAACGAAGTACCGCTTCTCCGAACGCCTCAGCTGCGCCCTCGACCGCAGGTGAGGCGCCCAGGCCGGTAGCCCCTCCACGACGAACAACCGCGATAGGGCGTCGACGTACCGCTTGACGGTGCGGGGATGCGTAGGGGTCTCCCGGCTGCCGCTCATGTCGCCGGCCAGCGTCTTGTAGGAGGCATCCGTTGACTCGTTGCGGCCGAGCGAGACGAGCAGCCGGCGCACGCCGACGGGATCATGAGCCGGGCCGCCCGACCGGGCCACATCGGTTCTGGCCACCTCGCCGAGGTAGCCGCGCAGCCGGGTCTGTGCCACATCGGGCGACTCGCCGAGGAGCCAGGGCCATCCGCCGCGGCACACGAGGTCCACCAGATCGGCGATGCTCAGATCGGAGCGCCCGCCCGCGGCCCGCTCGCCGTCAAGAAGCCGACCCAGCGACGCCGATCCGCTCGACTCACCCGACTCGAACAGCGACATCGGTCTCATCCGCACTCGCAGCACCCGTCCGGCGCCGGAATGCCTGGTCACGTCGTCGGGGGGATCGGCGGAGCCGGTGAGGATGAACTGGCCCGGCCGGGCTCGGCGGTCGCAGGCATGCCTCATCGGATTCCAGATGCGCGGGGCCAGCTGCCATTCGTCCAAGAGCCGGGGAGTGTCGCCATCGAGTAGGGCGCCGGGATCAAGCGCGACCGCCAGCCGGACGTCGTCGGTGTCGTCGATGGTCACCGCACTGGCGGCGAACCGGCGCCCCGTCCATGTCTTGCCGGTTGCCCGCGCTCCTTCAATGACAACCGCCGGCGCGGCCCGCAGCGCGAAATCCACCTCGGTGTCCACCATGCGAGGTAGGTAGCCGGGCGGTGTCAAAGCTCCGCGCACCAGCCACCTCCTTGTCTCGAAGCCGTCTGAGTGCGAGATTATAGCAGGTGTAAGTGCGAAAATATATAGCTGGTGAGTGCTCACACATAGCGATCGCGAGTGACTTGTGCGTACTCGGCCAAACCAAATGTCTTCTACCTCATAGAGCGGGCGCGTTCACCACCGTTGTCGAAATGCAGGAGTCGCGGCCATACCAACGTCGAAACGGCGCGCGGGCACCACTCCGGGGCATTGACATAAGAATGAGAATCATTATCATTATGGGAGCGACTATTGAAAGGGCACTACTTCACCATGGTCAATCTGAGGATCTTCGAGTTCTTGTCCCCACGGAGCATCCGGGTCTGCGTCGTGGTTGCGGCACTGTTTCTGGTAGCGACCGCATGCGGTGGCGAGGACGCGGGCGACACCACGGCGGCCACAACCACCACCGCGGCCACAACCACCACCTCCGCGCCCCCTGCAACCGAGGAGCACGAGGACGAGGACGAGCACGAAGAGGACGACGAGCACGAGGACGAGCACGAAGAGGACGACGAGCACGAGGACGAGCACGAGGAAGACGACCACGAGCACGAGGACGACGAGGACGACCACGAGCACGAGGACGAGCCCATGACCCTGACGGTCACGGACGGAAGCGGGCGCGAGATCACGCTCGACAGTCCTGCCGAGCGGGTCCTGTGCGTGCAGGACAACTGCACCGACCTCACCTCCGACCTGGGAATAGTGCCTATCGCCCAGCATCGAGGCGATGGTTGGGGTAGTGCCGCCGCCTACTACGGCGACGGAGCTGCTGACATTCCGGTGCTCGGTGATCGTATGTCCGTGGAGGAAGTCGCCCAGTTCGAGCCCGACCTGATCATCGGACGGGTCGGTGAGGAAGAGGTCCGGGACGCGCTAGAAGTCGTCGCCCCGGTGTATCTGGTCGATATCGGCGGCGTCGAGACTCTCAAGGAGGGATGGATCGATGTGGGCATCCTGACGGGCAGGGAAGAAGAGGCGACCGCGGCCATCGCCAGGTTCGAGGCCAACGTCGCAGCCCTGGCGGCCGATCTTCCCGCCGGAGCCGTGGACACCCGGGTGGCCGTCGGATTCGGGGATACCAACTGGATGATCTGGGACTCGTCCTCGTTCTGCGAGTTCCTCCACTCCGAGGGGGCCGGGACGTGTGCCTTCCCGGACCAGGGCGAATCCGAATACGGATCCCCGGACAGCGAGTTCTCCTGGGAGTTCATCGTGGAGACGGATCCCGAGGTTTGGGTCATGATCACCTGGCCCGGAAGCGCCCGCTACGACACCGTCACCCAGGAAGTGTGGCTCAACACCACCGCCCACCGCGAAGGCCGGGTGTGTGAGGAGGACTCGGCGGGTGCCTTCGGTCACGGGCTGCTGATGCTCCAGTGGGCTTACCAGTGCTACCTGAATGCCGGCTGGCCGGCCATCTACGACCATCCAGGAGATCTATCGGTTTGGATGCCTGCTGCCTAGGTGGGATCACCCCCGGGGGGCAAGCCGGTTAGGGGAGGGTCGTCGGTCTCTCGACCCTCCCCTAGCTCCGACTATTCCTGTTCTCAGCCCTTCGGCGCGGATCAGGCCACGTCAAGCACATCACTTGCGAAATAGCCACCCTTCACCCGGCGGTTGACTTCACACCCGGCCGGGAGATAGGGCTGCCAAAATGCCTATAACCCCAGGTCAGGAGCGAGGAGCACCTATTCCCGTCACCCCCACAAACCTCCATCCATGAATGATCGGGGCTTACTGAGGAGGCGCTCCCTGTTCCGCGGCAGGTCGGCCCGGGCTGCCATCGTGGTGCTCCTCATCGCCTGCCTGTGCGCAGCGGTGGCCGTGGTGTCACTCATGCAGGGAACCCCCGACCTGTCGGTCGGGCAGGTACTGGACGCACTGTCCGGATCGGGCACGTCCGAGGGAAACCAGCGGTTCATCGTCCAGAACCTCCGGCTTCCGAGAGTGATCGGCGGACTCGTGGCGGGTGGGATGCTCGGCGTTTCGGGCGCGGTGATGCAGGACACGCTCCGGAACCCTCTCGCCGGTCCTGAGCTGATCGGCGTGTCCGCAGGAGCCTCGCTGGCAGTCGCCACCATCGTCGCCTTCCGACTCCCGTTTCCAGGTATCGCCCTGCCGCTGGCCGCTCTCGCGGCGGGACTGGCTACGGGAACGCTGATCCTGTCGTTGGTGAGCCTCAAGAGCAACCCCATGCGCATGCTGCTGGTGGGAGCAGCGTTCACGGCCCTGCTGAACGCGCTGGTGATAGCGGTTATAACGCTTGCTCCCAACTTCGGAGGTGTCTCGATCATCTACCGTTTCCTGGTCGGGAGTCTCTCCGACGTTCAATGGGAGGAGGTGCGCTTGGTGGCCCCCTGGACCGTTGCTCTGCCGGTTGTCTTCCTCCTCGCCGGAAGGCCTCTGAACATCCTGGCCTTGGGTGACGAGATGGCCGAAGGACTCGGTGTCGGCGTCCGGCGTACCAGGGCACTTCTCTTCGCCGCGGCGGTCCTGCTGGTGGCGCCGGTGATCGCCATTGCGGGCCCGATCGGATTCGTGGCGCTCGTCTCGCCCCACATCGTCCGCAGGTTGCTGCGGACTTCGGACGCCCGGATCGTCCTCCCCGTCTCCGCGGCGGTGGGGGCGATCCTCGTTGTCAGCGCCGACATGGCTGCCCGGCTCGCCCTCCATCCGCACGAGATCGCGGTCGGTCTGTGGACGGTCGTCTTAGGCGCCCCGGCATTACTGGTGCTCATGCAAAGAGGGCTAGTGCGGCGAAGGGCCATCCCTTGACCGTCACCGCCGCCGTAGACCGGCGCGGGAAGGCCGGCGTCACTCCGGAGGTCCGGACCCGGCAGGTACTGGTGGCGCTCGGCGCGTTGCTCCTGGCCGTGATGTTCGCCTACGTGATGCTGGGCCCGGTCGTCTTCGGTCCCGATCTCGTCCTCAAAGCCCTGATCGATCAGGCGGACGAGCTTCACCACCGTATCTCGGTGTGGGAGGTCCGGGTGCCCCGTGTCCTGATCGCCGCGCTGGCCGGGGCGATGCTGTCCTCGTCCGGGGCGCTGCTCCAGTCGGTTCTCCGGAATCCCCTGGCCGCTCCCGCGACGGTCGGGGTGACGCAGGGCGCCGTCCTGGGTGCGGTCCTGGCCCTGGTGATCACCTTCGGGTCGGAGGGGGCGCTGAACGATCTGAACGCCCTGGTGCCGCTGGGGGCGATTGCGGGTGGTCTGGCAGCAGGAGCCATCGTCTACGTGCTCAGCTACCGCCGCGCCGGCACCGATCCCATCCGGCTCATCCTGACCGGGGTGGTCGTTGCCGCCGCACTCTCGTCGGTCACGTCGTTCATGGTCCTGATCTCGGGTAGCCACATCGACTCGATCGTCAGGTGGCTGGTGGGATCGCTGAGCACGCGGACGTGGGACCACCTGGTCTTCCTGGTGCCCGTTGCGGCGCTGGCCCTTCCCCTGGTGGTGCTGGTCATACCGCTGGCCAATGCGCTCCAGTTGGGAGATAGCACGTCGGTGAGCCTCGGACTGCGTTCCGAGTTGGCCCGTGCGTTCATCCTCATGACGGCGGTCGTGCTGGCGGCCGGATCGGTATCCGTGGTCGGCGGTATCGCCTTTCTGGGCCTCATCGGTCCCCACCTGGCTCGCACCCTGGTGGGCTCGGACCTCCGGAGGCTGCTGGTCTGCTCCGCTCTGGTGGGCGCCGTCATCCTCGTGGCCGCCGACCTTCTGGCTCGCGTCTTCTCGCTCGACTGGATCCCGTTCGTTGACATCCGCACCGAAAGCGGTAGCCGCATCCCGGTTGGCGCCTTCACCGCCCTGGTGGGAGCACCGTTCTTCCTCTACCTCATGCGGGAACGCACGCGATGACCGGGAGGGAGCCGATGGCCGCCGACCCCGCCATCCTGACCGAGGGGATCTCCACCGGATACGGAAGGCACGTTGTGTCGCAGCGCCTCAGCCTGAGCGTGGAGAAGGGGAGCAGGACGTCGCTGGTGGGTCCGAACGGATCGGGGAAGAGCACCACCCTCAAGACGCTGGCGCGCCTGCTCGCTCCCCTGGCGGGCGCCGTTTACCTCAACGGCCAGGACATAAACGGCCTGCCGACCCGGCAGGTGGCTCGCCAGATGGCGATTCTCCCGCAGGTGCACGAGGTCCCGGCCGAGCTAACCGTGGTGGAGTTGGTGGAGCAGGGCCGGTTCCCCCATGTGGGCGCGCTCGGCATGCTCCGCCGCCAGGACGATGACGCGATCGAAGAAGCCATCCGGCTGACCCGCCTCGAGGAATTCGTCCACCGTCCCATCGACACGCTGTCCGGGGGCGAACGCCAGAGGGCCTGGATGGCGCTCGCCCTCGCCCAGCAGACCGAGATCCTCCTCCTGGACGAGCCCACCACCTTCCTGGACGTCGGTCACCAACTGGATCTGCTGGAGCTGGTGTCAAGCCTGAACCGGGACCGTAGGGTGACCATCGTCATGGTGCTCCACGACCTCAACCATGCGGCCAGGTTCTCGGATCGTATGATCGCCATGTCCGGTGGTGACGTCGTCGCCGACGGCGCTCCTGACGAGGTGTTGACGCCGGGACTGCTCCGGGAATGCTTCGGGGTCGAGGCCGCCGTGGTCGCCGACCCGAAGACCGGCTCACCGATGTGCATACCCTACGCTCCGATCCATTCCGGCAGCGATGGACGGGAGTTGAACGAATGAGCGAGATGAGAACCGGATCGGGCGGCCCACCCATTCCCCCTCCGTCGATCCGGGACGTGGAGGAGGCGGCCGGCCGCATCGAAGGAGTGGCGTTGCGGACACCGCTGTTGCGGTACAAGACCATGGAGGACGGCGAACCGGTCTGGCTCAAGGCGGAGTGCCTCCAGCCGGCCGGGTCGTTCAAGCTGCGGGGCGTGCTGAACTGGGGCATGTCGCTGTCCCCCGTCGAGAGGGAGAGAGGGCTGAGCACGCAGAGCGCCGGCAATACCGCCCAGGCCCTCGGGTACGTGGCCCGGCTTCTAGGGGTCCCGGCCAGGAGCCTCCTGCCGGACAGTGCCCCGAGAGTGAAGGTCGACGGTGTCCGCTCCTACGGTGTTACCCCGGTGCCGGTGCCGTTCTCGGCGCTGATGGACTACGTCTTCGACAGGGGGTGGGAGCGGGAGCCGTACAGCTACCTCAACCCGTGGGGCGACCCCTCGATGCTGGCGGGTTCCGGAACGATCGGAATGGAGATACTCGACGAGCTGCCCGAGTTGAAGGCCGTCTACATACCTGTGGGTGGCGGCGGTCTGGTGGCGGCGATAGGCAGCGTGATCAAGGAGCTTCGGCCGGCCGTGGAGGTGGTGGGAGTGCAGAGCACGGCGTGCCCCTCGCTGGGAGCGGCTCTGGAGGCCGGAAAGCCGACCTGGGTGCAAGCAGGGGCGACGATCTGCGATGGCACGGCCGTGCCGGTCGTGGTCGACGAGATGTACCCGCTGGTGAGCTCCGTGGTTGACAGGGTGGCTCTGGTCTCCGAGGACGATGTGCGTACCGCGATCGCGAGCCTGGCGCTGGGGAACAAGCTGGTCGTGGAGGGCTCCGGCGCCATGTCGCTGGCGGCGGCCCTCGGGGAGCGGCGGGACGGCCCCGTCGCCTGCGTCCTGAGCGGCGGGAGCATCGGCGCCAACCGGCTGGCGGAGATACTCACGACCCCGGCCGAGGGATGATCGGCGGCGGATCGTGTCGATGATCGGGGGTGGGTCCGCCCTATGAGCGGTGGGTGGACCGGGCACGTGCTTCTTTCCGAACTGGGTGTTCGTCCTGTGATCAACGCCCACAACGACCTGACGGGGCTAGGCGGCAGCCTCCCCCGGGGAACGGTGCTCGAAGCCGTGTCGGCAGCCAACGAATCCTTCCTGGAGGTGGAGAGCCTCTCCGACGCGGCCGGCGAGGCGATCGCCGGGATGCTCGGGATCGAGGCAGCGATGGTGACCCCTGGAGCCGCGGCCGCGGCAGTCCTGGCCACGGCGGCCTGCATGACCGAAGGAAGGAAGGACCTGGTGGCGCGGATCCCCGATACCACCGGGCTCCGCAACGAGTTCGTGGTCCAGGCCGGAAGGCGGACTTTCTACGACCGGTGTCTCGAGGGCGCCGGCGGCAGGATCGTGCCGGCCGGCGACGAGTGTTCCACCTCGGAGGGAGACATCGAGAAGGTCATCGGCGAGCGGACGGCCGGGATCTTCTTCTACGCTCCCGGTGCGCCCAACGTGGTCCCGTTCGAGCGGGTCCTCGAGATTGCCCGGCGCCATCGCCTGGCGGTGATCGTCGACGCGGCCGAGCAGGTCTACCCCCTCGAGAACTTCAGCAAGTACGTTCGCGCCGGCGCCGACTTCGCCACCTACAGCGGGAAGTTCTTCGGCGCCGGTTCGATGGCGGGAATCCTCACCGGAACGGCCGCCGGCATCGCGGCTGCCCGTAGGAACAGCTACCTGGCCTTCGAGGGGCCGGACGCGCAGGCGTTCGGAAGGCACATGAAGGTCGGTCGCGCCGAGATAATGGCTGCCTACGCAGCGCTCAGGAACTGGCTGGAGATGGACCACGGCCGGCGCTTCCGGAACTACCGGCGGCTCATGGAGAACATGCGGTCTCGCCTCCAGGCGTTCCCGTTCCTGAGCTTCTCCTACGAGGACGGCTCCGTTACCGCCGATCCGAAGCCGCCGGACTCTCTGCGGGTCACGTTCGACCGCTTCCGCTCACCCAAGACCCTGGCGGAAGTGGTCAGGGAGCTACACGACGGGGAGCCGTGCATCATCCTTCGCCCCCACTACCAGTGGGTAGACCCGGATCGGGACTATCTCGACGTACGCGTCTCCACCTTGCAGGCCGGCCAGGAGAAGATCATCGCCGACAGGTTGGCGGAGATCCTGGGAGGATGATCGGCAGATGATCCGGCGCCAGGGGCCTTCTCCCCTCTACTACGAAGCGAGCCCGAACAACCCTCCCACCCTGCGCGTGGAGCCGGGCGAGGTGTTCGAGGTGGCCACCCAGATGAACCGGGGTCCTGACATCTCCGCCGTGCCTGACGACCTTCGGGAGGAGTGGTCGGAACACCATTCCTACGAGGTCGAGGGTGCCAACCCGTCCTCGGGCGCCATCTGGGTGGAGGGCGCCGAGCCGGGGATGGCGATAGAAGTCGTGATCGAGGACATGGAACTGGCGCCGGTCGGGTACACCACGTTCGCGGGGAGCAACCGGCTCTTTCCGAGCTCACCCGTTCCGGTTGGAGACTTGGCCGCGGCGCGTGTCGTCCGGATACGTGGCGACCATGTGATCTGGAGCCGGGGATTGACCATCCCTGCCCGCCCGATGGTGGGGATGGTGGCCGTTGCTCCCGCTCACGAAGCGCAGTCGACGGTGCGGGTCGGCAACTGGGGCGGGAACATGGACGTGCAGGAGGTCGGGCCGGGCGCCAGGGTGCGTCTGGTCGTCAATGTCCCCGGGGCCCTGCTGCATATCGGCGATGTTCACGCCGTGCAGGGGGACGGCGAGGTCTCGGGTACCGGTATCGAGACGAGTGCCCTCCTCCGGCTGAGGGTCCAACTCATGCCACGTCCGGCCGAGATGATCTGGCCCCGGATCGTCACCTCGGATCGTATCTTCACGGTGGCGGCCGACCGGCCGGCGGAGAGCTCCCTCAGGGTGGCGGTGACCGAGTTGATCCGCTGGCTCCATGCCGACTACGGGCTCGAACCCCGAGAAGCCGTCCTGCTACTGAGCCAGGTCCTCGAGGCGCGCGCCACCCAGGTGGTGAACCCGACGGTTACCTACGTCGCAGGCGTCAGGCAGGAACTCCTCCGGGGACTCGTTTGATCCGCGGAGGGGGTCCCCTCGTTCGAAGGGCCAGCCGTGGTTGGAGCGGCGCCGGGCCGGGCTCGGCATGCTGAGCGTGGCCGTCCAAGCCGGTCGCCGGATCGAGTCGGATGGGCCCTGAGCAGCAGCCGGCCATGTGGGAGCGGTACCGGCGCGCGGAAGCGATGCTCTACCGGAATGCCAAGTCCCTGGTGTTCAACCTCGAAACGAAGGTACGATGGTTACCGGATTCCACCGCCTTCTGGTACCGCTCCGAATCGGCATCAGGCCACCGCTTCATGCTCGTGGACGCGCAGACCGGTCACCAGCGAGAGGCGTTCGACCACCGGATGGTGGCCAGGGCTCTCTCGGCGGTCCTCGAAAGGGGGATCGAGCCCCAGCGGCTCCCGTTCGAGACGTTCGAATTCGCAGCTGATGGTTCCCGGATAGGTTTCGCGGTGGATGGCGGCCGGTGGGAATGCCGGCTGGACGGCTCCTCGTTGCGGGAGCGGCCCGTCCCAGGAGGAACCCGGCAGGGGAACGTCTCACCCTCCGGGAGACACGGGGTGACGGTGACCGGGGGAGACCTTGTGCTGGTCGATCACGTCGAGGGCAGGTCGGCAACTCTCACCGATGATGCCGAGGCCGCCTTCGGCTACGGGTCCTCTCCGGAGGGTCGCAACTCGGCGGTCACCGACCGCCTGGGGAACCGGGACCTGATCCCGAGGGTGCTCTGGTCCCCCGACGAGCGCTACCTCCTGACCCATAGGCTCGACGAGCGGCGGGTCGGGACGATGCACCTGTGGCAGCCGGCCCCGCCGGACGGGTCGCTGCGACCACGCATCCACACCTACCGCCAGGCCTTGCCGGGCGATGCCGAGTTGCCGCTGGCACACCTGGTCGTGTTCGAGACCGGGACCGGTAGGCGCGCCGACCTGTCGTGGAACCCGCTGGAGTCGTCGTTCCTGACCCCGATCGAGCTGGAGCACGCCTGGTGGTCCGCCGGCAGCGACGCGGTGTACTTCGTGCATTGGGATCGAGACCGGCGCTCGGTCCGGCTGGTCTGGGGCGATCCGGCGACCGGGGGATGTTCGGTGCTCGTGGAGGAGGAGAGCGAGACCCCGATCGACCTCAACGCTGTCTACTACGGCCGTCCCAATGTCTGGGTCAGCGGGGATCGGCAGGAGATCATCTGGTACTCGGCCAGGAGCGGCTGGGGCCACCTGTACCTGCTCGACGGTGGTGGTCATCCCGTCAGGCAGCTGACGAGCGGCGATTGGCTGGTCACCGACCTGTTGAGGGTCGACGAGGAGACCCGGACCGCCTACTTCATGGCCACGGGGCGGGAAGCCTCCAGGGATCCGTACTACCACCACCTGTATGCGGTGAGCCTTGACGGAGGGGCGCCGCGCCTGCTGACGCCGGAGGACGCCGCCCACGGGGAGTGGCCCCCGTGGGTGGACTTCTCGCCGGATGGACGCTACTTCGTGGACCGTTTCTCGCGGATCGACCAACCGCCCAGGACGGTCCTGAGGAAGTCCTCGGGCGAGTTGGTGGCGCGGATCGTCGAAGCCGACGTCTCGGCCCTCCTGGCATCGGGGTGGCGGTACCCCGAACGGTTCTCCGCCAAGGCGAGCGACGGCGAGACCGACCTCTACGGGATGATCGTCCTGCCCTACGACTTCGACCCGGCTGCGAGGTATCCGGTAGTCGAGAGCATCTATCCCGGCCCGCAGGCCACGAGAACTCCCAGCGGTTTCACCGACCTGGTGGGCGAGAGCACCCGCTGCCTGGCCGACCTCGGATTCGTGGTGGTCACCGTCGACGGGTCGGGGACACCGGGGAGGTCCAGGGCCTTCCTCGACGCGCCCTACGGTGGGCAGGGAGGGGCGGGAGGCCTGGCCGATCACGCCGCAGTCCTGGCGCAGTTGGCCGAGGCCAGACCCTATCTCGATCTCAGCCGGGTCGGAATCTATGGCCACTCGGCGGGCGCGTACGCCGCGGTCCGGGCGATGCTGGAGTACCCCGACCTGTACCGGGTGGGTGTGGCGTCGTCGGGCAACCACGACCAGGCGCTCACCAACGTCACATGGGGCGAACGCTGGGTCGGGCCGTTTCGGGGACCAGGCTGGGACACACAGGCCAACCGGACGCTGGCGGAGAACCTTCGAGGCAAGCTCCTCCTGGTCACAGGGGACTTGGACGACAACGTCAATCCCGCCGCGACCTTTCAGCTGGTCGATGCTCTGATCGAGGCGAACCGCGACTTCGACCTGCTGGTGCTTCCCAACCGGAACCATGACTATGCCGCCACGTGGGGAACCTGGAACGAGGACCCGTATTTCACCCGCCGGCGCTGGGACTTCTTCGTGGAGCATCTACTGGGAGAAGCGCCGCCCCCGGGATACCGGGTCGGCACCGTCGGCTAGGAGGGTGCCGAAAGTGTCCCGTTGGCTCGGTCGCAGCCAGCGAAACCAGGCGGATAATCGAGAGTCGCCGGGGACTTCGAGCTCCGGTTCCTCAGCGTGCCGGTCCGGTGAGTCGGCTCTCGACTATCTCGGTTGCGACCGTGTTCTCTGATTCCCGCCAATCCGTGTAGCCGAGCCGGCGAAGCCGCAACCAGTGGTTCTCAAGCGCCTTGAGTGTGGGGAAGGTCCAGACCTCCAGACGCTCCTGCCGCGACTGGCCTCGAATCGACAGCGGACCCACCCGGGTGGCCCCTTCGTCGATTGAAACCGAGACGGCCTCCTCCCAACCGGCGAGCATTCCATCCCGGTTGAGTTCGGTCTCCTCGTACCAGCCTGGCCGTGGCCGGTAGGTGTGTATCCAGGTGATCACCGAAGCCGTTCCCCCAGTTGGTCGAAGGCGATCGGACGCCCGATGAGATGATACGACGTGGTGAACATGAAATCGTCCTGGATCTCGTGGCCATGCATTGCCTCGGCGAGCGTCGGAAGGTCCGGCACTTCCCACAACGCCGCATGGTCCCAGTCCGAAGCGGCGCTCGCGTCGAAGCGGCCGAAGATGTCGATTCCCAGTTCCACGTCGTACTCGAATGCCGCGTCGCAGTCACGATCGTAGACCGCACGCTCCTCCGGCGTCGCGGCGTGCCAGGCGTCGTTCCAATCCCACAGCGCCAAGAAGCCCAGGCCCTGGTCGAAGGGTCCATCCCCCAACGCGGGAGGGAGGTCGCGGGCGCCCACGATCCACTTCGTCCGTCCGAACATCCGTCCCCAGCCCGCTTTGACCAGCCTGCTGATCTGCCGGTGGGCTGCGCGGGGACCCGGGGCTTCGAACAGGCCGAACGCGGCGGTCTCCTGGAAGGGCTCCGACCAGTAGATGGTGGGCGTGCGGCTCTTCCGGCGACCGGCGATGTGCTGGGGATCGAGTAGCCAGCCCTCATCTGCGAGATCGCCGAAAGCACGGGAGAGGTGACGGGTCGATGCGCCCAGCCGCAGATCGTCGGCAATGAAGGTGACGCCGGTGGTCACTTGAGGGATCCTTGTGTTCTGTTCCGAATCAAGAACCGTTCCAGCATGACGCCCAGTATCGCAGCCGGGATCAGGTTGGTGAGGGTGAGCGCGGAGAGTTGGTCCCACTGGGCTCCGAACGAGGTGATCCGGGAGGCCAGAAGCAAGGGAACCGTGGTGGCTTCCTGGAAGGTGAGCATGAGGGCGAAGAGATACTCGTTCCAGGCGAAGACGAAGGCGAACAGGAGCGACCCGACCAGGCCGGGGACGGCCAGGGGAAGTGAGATGCGGAAGAAGACGCCGGCGGCCGACGCGCCGTCCACCCCGGCGCTCTCCTCCAATTCGATCGGCACCTGCGCGAAGGCGTCGCGCATGATCCACACCGTGAAGGGAATGGCGAAACCGGTGTAGGCGATGATCAGTCCCAGTTGGGTATCCAGCAGGCTGAGCGACCGGAACATGAGGAGGAAGGCCAGCACAATGGCCACCGGCGGCAGCATTCGCTGGGAGATGAACCAGAAGGCGATGTCCTCGTTTCTCCAGAATCGCCACCGGTACTCATAGCGTGTCAGGCCGTACCCGGCGGCGGCGCCCAGCATGGTGGCAAGGACGGCGCTGCCTCCGGATACGATCAAGCTGTTCGTGATGGCTCTGATGACGTCGGCCCGCGCCTCGGACAGCAGCCACCGCCAGCCCTCGAGGGTCGGCAAGAAGTCCACCCAGGGCAGGTAGGTGGGACTCACCCCGATGTCCAGTTGGGTCTTGAACGAGGTGATGATGATCCAGTAGAGGGGGAACAGGGTGATGAACGCCGCCAGCCACAGAAACGCCCGGGTTATCACACGGCCCTTCATGCGTACCGCTCCTGCACCCGGCGCATGACATAGAGCGCCAGCAAGCTGACCCCGATCACCACGAACAACAGGACGTAGGCGGCCGATGCGGCGTATGAAAGGTCTCCCTGCTTGGCGCCGACGTTGTACACGTAGGCGGTCACCGACTCGGTGGCCCGGCCCGGGCCGCCTCCGGTCACCACCCGGATGATGTCGATGATCTTGAATGCCTCCAGGGCGCGGATCAGGATGGCGGTGATACTGACCGGGAGCAGCAGCGGGAAGACGATGTGGCGGAAGATCTGCCATTCCGAGGCGCCGTCCACCCGGGGCCGCCTGGAGGGGTTCGCCGGGGATGCCCTGCAGACCGACCAGTATCAGGAGCATCATCAGCGGCGTCCACTGCCAGGTGTCGACCAGGATGATGGTCAACTTGGCTGTGGCCGGCGAGGTGACCCAGGCCACGGCGGGCAGTCCCAGGGCGTCCAGCATGTCGTTGATCGGCCCGAACCCCTCGCTGAACACCATCCGGCCGATGATGAAGCCCACCGCGATGGGACTCACCATCATCGGCAGCAGGAACAGCACCCGCATCAAGCGCTGTTCGCGCAGTCCCCGGTTGAGTGCCACCGCCAGCGCCAGGCCCAGGGTGTACTGGATAGCCACGCCGCCACCCACGAAGATGACGGTGTTGATCAGCGTCTCTAAGAGCGCCTCGTCCGAGAAGATGCGCGCCCAGTTCTCCAGCCCGACGAAGCGAAGCGGCGTCCGCCGGAAGAGGTTGACGTTGGTAAAGGTGAGGCCCAGCGAGAAGAGCAGCGGAAAGATGCTCAGGGCCAGCACCGCGGTGGTGGCGGGCGAGATGAACCAGCGCGGCGCAAGCCTGGTCCGTCCCGGCGACTTGCCGGGACGGACCAGGGCGCGCTCTGGTCTAGTTGTCAGCCGGCGAGCCCCAGGGCCTCGCGGTAGATGCGGAGTTGTTCATCTCGACCCAAGCGGTCGGTGATCTCGTTCCACTTCTCCGCGGCCTCGTCGAGGGCGTCCTGGGCGCTGGCCTGACCGGACAGTGCCTCTGACACAGCCAGTTCCAATGCGTCCTTGTACTCGGGGAAGCCGGGCAGCCTCATGTCAAACACCGCGTTGGGGTGATCGAGCGACGCCCGGATGGCGTCGGTGTAGGCCCTCGCCTCGTCCTCGGGCCATCCGGCGCTCACCCATAGCGCCGGATCGAGCGTGGCGGCGGTTCCCGGATTGACGCCGGTACCTGCCGTCACGGCCGCCTCGGCCAGCACTTCCGGGCTACCGAGGAACGAGGCCAGGTCGAAGGCGGCCGCCAGGTTGTTGGACGTGGCGGGAACCAGGTTGAACCATCCACCGAAGCCCAGGAAGGGAGCCTTGTTGGGGCCGTCTCCGGAAGCCCATGCTCCGGCCACCGGATCCCAGTACTCGTCCGCGCCGGGCGCGGGGCCGTAACCGACCGCTCCCTCGACGACCGAGTCGGAAGACTTGGACATCGGGCCGATGTCTCCCCACTGGATGTCCTGCGCGGCGATGCCGCCCACAAAGCTCAGAGCGTTCTCGATCCAACCGAAGTTGAGCATTCCCGGAGGGCCGTACTCGATCACGGCGCCCCAGTCCTCGAGAGCTCGGACGAAGCCCGGATTGTTGATCCGGGGTTCCATGGTCTCGGGATCGAAGAAGAATCCGGGGTCGTTAGGCGCCTTGGCGTATCCCGCCGCCCGGGTCATGAAGCCGTTCCATCCCTGGTTGTTGCGCATGGGCAACTCGACCAGGCCGTACCCCTCGTCCTGGTCCGACCAGGCGTTCTCGGTGAAGAACTTGGCGATGGACGCGTACTCACTCCACGACTCCGCCGGAGCGAGAGCATTCCCGGTGGCCGCCTCGTACTCGTCGGCGTACTCCTCGAAGGCGTCGGCGCGCCAGTAGTACATCAGGACGTCGCCGTCCCAGGGCATGCCATAGGCGACCCCGCCGAACGACAACTGGTTCGACCGGAAGATGGGAAGGATGCCCTCCCAATCGGCCCGCTGCTGGGCCCACTCGGGCGCGGCGGCCATGAACCCGCCGCCCATCAGGTCGCCGCCCAGGTTAGAACCGATGTTGATGACGTCGGCGATGAAGGTGTCGGTGGAGAGCGCCGCCAGCACCTTGTCGTTGAGTTCGCCGAAGGGGATTTCGTCGACCCGAACGGTGGCGCCGGTCTCGGCGGCCCATTCGGCGGCCTTGGCCTTCATGTAGTCGAGTTGGCCGGCCGGTCCGGCCACTACAACCTCGACTCCGTCGAACCGCCCGGCTGCCGCGCCCGGGTCGGGAATGTTGCCGAGGGTGCCTGGGTCGGTCACCTCGGGCTCGGGTTCCGGCGCGGGGGCCGCGGCCGTGGTGGTCGGCTCGGCGACCTCGGCGTCGCCATCGGCGTCGCCACAGGATGCGGCCACTAGAGCCAGTATGGCAAACAGTGCGGTCCACAACCGCAGGTGATGTTTCATATTGACCTCCTAGGTCTTGCTTTCATGTCTTGTCTCTTACGCTCCGCGCGACCTTCATCAGCCTTCTGGCGATGGAAGGGTCGACCGGGTTCCACCAGGTGCCTCCGTATTTGAGTGAACTTCCCACGATTGCGCCGTCCGCCACCGACAGCAATCCGGCCGCGTTGTCCACGTCTAGGCCGCTTCCCACCAGGACCGGAAGCGAGGTGCCGGCCTGGATGGCGCGTATTTCGTCCGGCTCGGTCATCGATCCGGTCCGTTGCCCACTACCGATCAGCACGTCGGCGTCGAAGAACTCGGCGTCGCGGGCCTGCTCTGAGACCGTACGGTCCGACGTGATCGCATGCGCGCCGAATTTGACGTGGACGTCGGCAAAGATCCGCACGTCGCGGGCCCCGATCGCCGACCGGTAACGGAGCGCTTCGCCGGACGGACCGTTGATGATCCCCTCGTTGGCGACATACGCGTTGGCCCATTGGTTGGCTCGCACGAAGCGGGCATCCACCGCCTTGGCGATGGCCAGGGCAGGCATGACTCCGTTGGCGACGCAGGTGATCCCTATGGGGAGATCCACCGCGTCGCCGACCCGCAGACATGCCCCGGTCAGGGCGGCCACAGTCTCGTGGCCGATCGACTCGGGACGGGAAAAGGGAAGGTCGAAGGCGTTCTCTACGATGATCCCGTCGATACCGGCCCGGGACATGGCCAGTCCATCCGTAACCCCGGCGGCGTAGATGTCCTCCACCGGTTGACCGTCGTATCGGGGTGCTCCCGGAAGGGGAGGGAGATGGATTACCCCGATGATCGGTTTCGGTCGATCGAAGATATCAGACAGGGCGTCCGGCTTCTTGGGCAGTAATTGACTCACAATCCGACCTTCCCGAGGGTCCCCAGCCAGGGTTCAACTTCGGCGATGCGCGGGAACGATGGGAGTGCTCCCATCGTCCGGCAGGCCATCCCTCCCACCAACACGCCGACCTCCAGTGCTTCAACCACCCCCGCACCCTGGGTGCGGGCCCAGATGTATCCGGCGGCGAAGCCGTCGCCCGCCCCGGTGGTGTCGACCGCCTCGACCGGGTGAGCGGGGATCCGCCCCGTGGTCCCTTCCGACCGGAACACGATGCCGTCAGCCCCCTGGGTTATCACGGCGTGACGACCGCCCAGTGGTCCGGAAAGGACACAGAGCGCCTCCTCGGCGGACTCTGCCAGCAGGTCTCGGGCCCGGGCGTTGGCAATCAGGGTGTCGGCGCCGGCGGTCACCGACGCTATGCCGGTCGGATCGTCCGGAAGACATGCCGGTTCCAGATCGATCGAGAACGGGACGTCCAGCATGCGCCAGCGGTCGGTGACCCGGGCCGCGGCATTCGGATGGAAGGGAGCCGTATGACCCCAGGACGCGGGCCCCAGGCTGGTCGTCTTGGGATAGAGACCGGGTGTCACCGCCACCACCATCCGCTTCTCCGGTGAATCGTCAGCGATCAGCGACATGGTGAAATAGGTATCGATCGAGGTGTCGACGGCCACGCCCGTGGCGTCCACGGCCTCGTGGTGAAGTGCCTCCAGGACCATGGAGCCGAAGGCGTCCCGGCCGATTCGGGCATGTAGCGCCACCTCCGAACCGAGCCGAGCCAAGGCGACCGCCACATTGAGCGCCACTCCTCCCGGGTTCATCGCCGCGGTGCGGGTGTGCACTTTCTGGTCCGGTTCGGGCACCCTGGGGACCGGCAGGACCAGATCGACACAGGCGTCGCCCACCACGTCGATCATGGGAGTTGCAACTCCACCCGGAAGCGATAACGGTCAGCCCGGTACCACAGGTGTACCCACTCGACGGGCCTCCCGGACCTATCGAGAGACAGGCGGGTGGCGAGTAGAAGAGGCGACCCCCCTGACACGCCCAGCAGGTCCGCTTGGATGTCGTCGGCTCGCACTGCCTCGATCGTCTCCTCCGCGGTCGCCGGATGCGACGCGGTTCGTTCCTCCATGATTCTGTAGAGCGACTTGTTGTGAAGGTCGGCGGCGGCGAACTCACTGTTTCCCAAGACCCAGGTGGGGAGGTATCCGTGTTGGATTGCCATCGGCGCGTCGTCAGCAAGGAGGAGGCGTCGGATCTCCACCAGTTCCTCGCCCTCAGCTCCGAGAGCCGATGCCGCATCGGAGGGACCGGGAACGATCCGCACCGAGAGAGTGTGAGCGGAAGGGACGAAGCCACGGCTGGCCATGTCCTCGTGGAATCCGGCGAGACGGGTGACCGGCTGCTCGAAACTACGTTGGGCGACGAACGTGCCCCTTCCCGGGGTCCGTACGACCAGGCCCTGGTCGCCTAGCCGTTCGAAAGCAGTGCGGACCGTGATCCGGCTGACACCGAAGAACTCGGTTAGCTCGCTTTCGGTCGGAAGCTGTTCGCCTGGTGCCCACTCGCCCATGTCGATTGCGCGCCGAAGTTGTTCTTTGATCTGGAACCACAGTGGAAGCGGGCCACGTTGGAGGTGTCGATCCAGTCGGTTCATAAAGGTCATGATATTATGACAAATAGCGGGAGGGTGTTCACAAGGGGAGAAAACTTGTCGTTCCCAAGCCTCGGGTTGCCTACCCCATCTCGTAGATCATCTGACCGGAGAACAACGACCTGTGGGATACCGGGTCGGCGATCCCGGTTGAGTCCTCCCGCCCGCAGGTCGCCCGAGCGCCAGCGCCAGACCCCCCTTGGCCCTGCGGCCTCGGATCGCGGTGAGCGATGCTCGGCAGTGTCCTCCGCCCCGTCCGGATAGGGTGGAGGCATGACTTCCAAGCTGTGGCTGATCGGGATGATGAGTTCCGGGAAGACCAAGGTGGGCCGGAGGCTCTCCAAACTCAGTGGGTTTCGCTTGGCGGATACGGACGATCAGATCGTGGAGCGGGCCGGGATGGCCATTCCCGAGATCTTCGCCACGCACGGCGAGCCCGCCTTCCGGACGATGGAGTGCGAGGAGGTGGCGAGGATCGCCGGGGGTTCGGAGCGGCTGGTGGTGGCCACCGGCGGCGGCGCCATCCTCGACGAGCAGAACCGCTCCTTGATGCGTGAGACCGGAATGGTGGTGTGGCTCAAACCCTCGATCGCTTCCCTGATCGCCAAGGGCAAGACCAAGAACCGCCCTTTGCTGCTGGGCCATGACGACTTGGCCGCGCGCTACACCGAGATCTGGGAGGCCCGCAAGCACCTGTACGAGGAGGCCGCCCACATCAGCATCTCCATGGACGGGAAGACCCGCAAGGAGGCCGCCAAGGAGGTCTGGAGGCTCTGGCAAGCACGCTGATGGTCGCCTTCAGACCGGGGGCGGGGAGGCCGTGGGGTGGGTGTACTCGGTCGCCAGCAGCGCCTTGCCCGAACGGCTGAGCAGAGCGGCCGCCACCCCCGCCAGCGTCATCGCCCCGCCCCCCACATGGACCAGGGTCACGCCTTCCCCGAGGAAGAACCAGGCCATGGCGCCTGCCAGGAAAGGCGCCGGCAGGTACATGAGCGGGGGGACGTTCGCCGGTACCCAACGCAGGCTCCAGGAGAGCAGCATGGCGCCCATCCCTCCGGGCACGACCACCACTCCCACCACGTTGAGCATGTCCGCGCCGGACAGGCTCCAGACGGCGGCGCGGGTGGCGAAGCAGAACAAGGACACGAACAGGGTGCTGACCACCAGCATGCCGACCATCAGCGGGATGGTGTCCATGGTTGCGCGGGCCCGCTTCATGCTCACGAACTGGAAAGACCAGCACAGGACCGACATGATGCCCAGGGCGATTCCCAGCGGGTCGCCGTCCGGACCCGTCGATCCTCCGAGGATGACCACCCCGGACCCGAGGATCGCCACGAACGTCCAGAGGCGGAAGCGCAGCCCGGGACGTTCCCCGAACATCGGGATCGCCCACAACGCGATCAGGACCGGGTTGAGCATCGTCAGTAACGAGATGTCCACCACCGAGGTGAACTTGACAGCGGTCATGAAACAGACCATCGAGACGGCGTTGAAGAAGCCGGCCCAGAAGGGAATCCTCCAATCGCGGCCCCGCGGGAAGGCTATGCGGATGCGGCCGGCCAGCGTGACCGCGGCGAAGATCGCCACGATCCCGATCCATGACCGCCAGAACGCGAACACCGGACCGCTCGTCGATGAGGCCTGGATGAAGATAGGTGCGGTGCTGAAGGCCACCGCCGAAACGCTGAGCAGGAGCAGGGGCCGGCGCGATCCCAGCGCGCGAAGCCGCCTTATCGCAGCCGAGGGTCTCAACACCTGACAGGCATACGAACCCGAGTTGCTCCCGATCGCCCTCCCATGGCGTCAGGAGGATATCGGTGTAATGGAGTCATGAATTCGGACTCTCCCCGCGGTGGAGGGGTGGCGGCGCGCGATCACTCCAAGGCTTCGATCATCGACGTGTTATAGGGATGGAGGACGCGGTCGGCGGTCACCAGCGCCAGGGCTTCGAGTTGTGCTTGGGCAACCAGCATCCGGTCGAAGGGGTCACGGTGGTGCGGCGGGAGGGTGGCTGCCTGTTCGGCATGCCGTGCCGATATCGAAAGAGCTTCGAACCCCTCGGCCTCGAGCCTGTCCGTCAATCCGTCCGGGAAGGAGACCTTGCCGAGAGCCTTCTTGATCCCGAGTTCCCACGGGGTAACGGCCGAGAAGAACACCTGATCGGCGCGCTCGATGGAGTTCCGGCACGCCGGTCCCAACGATGGATTTCCTTCCAGCCACCAGAGCGCTACGTGACTGTCGACCAGCAGTCTCAAGCCTTCCCGCTTTCGGCCGATTCGGAGAACATCGCAATGACATCCTCATCGGGTCCGACGATGTCGCCGTGGTATATGACCCGTCCCGCCCATGCGCCCGGTCGGCGTTCGGGGCGCGGCGGTGGCCAGGCGATGATCTTGGCAACAGGTTGTCCGTTCCGGGCGACTACTACCTCGCCGCCTTCCTGGACGTTGCGGATCAACTCCGACAGTCGCGACTTGGCCTCATGAGTGTTCACTATCGTGGTAGCCATGTACATAGCTTAGCCAGACCAGACTAAGAAGGGTCCAGCAAGTTGCGCTAACGCAGAGGACCATCCAGAATGACCGAGATGGTTCAGGCCTTGTCCATCCCCTACGGGTTAGGAGCAGAGCCCGCGAGCGTCAAGGGCGACCGGGAGTCGGCACGATCATTCCGGAATCACCGGCTCGGATGAAGCGGAGTTAACGATGGCCGTACACAAGCTGATGAGCGCCTACCTGCTTCTCGTAGCCGTGGCGGTGGCGGTGCATTTCATGGTGTTCCCGCTGTACGCGTACGACTCCGGCGGAGAGATCATGGATGCCGCGCACAACGTGTGGCATGTACTCGACGTGCTCATGGCCGCCGGTCTGGTGCTCATGATGCTGACCACCTGGCGGGAGAAGCGCAGGCACGAAGGTGACAGTTCGGTGGACCTTCGCCCCTGGCTCCGATCCAACGTGATGTTCTACGGAACGGTCCTGCTCGCGCTCGCCTTCGTTCCCAACTGGTTCGAGTATGCATGGGGTTCGAATTCGAAGCCCATCGTGTGGCACGTGATAGACACTGCTCTCCCCCTCATGTTCGCAGTCGAGGCCCATCGGCTGTGGCGCGCCACCTCGGTCTGACCGGTCCCCTTCGTCAGAATCCACCGGCATGTGAGGGCGGCGGGCCTCGGTATATAGTCGGGCGACACCCTAGGAGGTCAGCATGCGCAGGATGCGGATGAATCAAGCGATTGCCACGGCGCTGGCCGACGAGATGCGCAGCAACCCCGATGTGGTCATGTTCGGCGAGGATGTCGCGGTGGCCGAAGGCCCCTTCAAGACCTCCGCGGGGCTTCTCAAAGAGTTCGGGCCCTCGCGGGTGCGGGACACGCCGATCTCGGAGATGGGTTTCATGGGGGCCGCCGTGGGCGCCGCCTCGACCGGGCTCCGTCCGGTGGCGGAGATCATGTTCATCGAGTTCATCGGGGTGGCTCTCGACCAACTGGTCACCGAGGCGGCCAAGTTCCACTACCTGTCGCGCGGGACGGTCTCGGTGCCGCTTACCGTCCGGGGGTCGATCGGGGCGGGCCTCGGCTTCGGGTGCCAGCATTCCCAGACGCTGGAATCGTGGATGTACAGCACTCCGGGGCTCAAGCTGGCAGTCGCCTCGGGCGCCGGCAATGCCTACGGTCTTCTGCGGGCGGCCATCCGTGACGACAACCCGGTCGTCTTCCTGGAGCCTCGGGTTCTGTACGCCAAACGGGAGATGGTGCAGACCGGGGAGGACGCCATCATCCCGCTCGGTCGGGCGGCGACCGTCAGGGAGGGGTCCGATGTCACGCTCGTGGCTCTGGGAGCGATGGTCCCCGCCGCTCTGGCGGCTGCCGAGGGAGCATCCTGGTCGGCAGAGGTGATCGACCTCCAGACCCTGGTTCCCTACGACAAGGAGACGTTGGCGCAGTCGGTCTCGAAGACCGGACGCCTGGTGACGGTGGAGGAGAACCCGCTGACCGGCGGGTGGGGAGGCGAGATAGCCTCCTTCGTGACGAGCGAGCTGTTCGGAGACCTCCAGGCGCCGCCCGTCCGCATCACGTGCCCGGATGTCCACGTGCCGTACGGGAAGGAACTGGAGCAGCGCTACCTCCCCGGTCCCGACTACATCGCCCGACAGGTCGGTTCCCTTCTCGAAACCGGAACCCGCCCGCCCCACTGGTGGGAGAGCCGGGAGGTGGTGGCATGAGCGGCGCCGGCGTATCCCTGGATCGGCGGCTCCGGCTCCAATCGGGCCGGGCCGGGCGCTACGAGGCCATGTGCGAGATACGGGCCTTCGAGGACCGGGTCCAGGCCATGTTCTTCGAGGGCACCGTCCACGGCACCACCCACACCTGCCAGGGCCAGGAGGCGGTGGCCGTGGGGATAGCGGCGGCCGCCCGGCCCACCGACACGGTGACCTGCACCTACCGCGGCCACGGTCACGCCCTGGCGTTGGGTATGCCCCCGGTGACGGTGCTGGGGGAGATCATGGGGCGGAGAGCCGGCTCGGTCGGCGGCGTGGGCGGATCCATGCACCTATGTGACACCTCGATCGGCCTGCTCCCGACGTTCGCCATCGTCGGCGCCGGCATCCCGGTGGCGGCCGGCGCCGCCCTGACCGCCCAGGTGAAGGGCACGGACGATGCTGCGATCGCGATCTTCGGGGACGGGGCCTCCAACATCGGCGCCTTCCACGAGGGGCTGAACCTGGCCGCCATCTGGAAGCTCCCGGCGGTGTTCGTGTGCGAGAACAACCAGTACGGGGAGTACAGCGCCATCCACCTGACGACCCCTGTCGAGAACATCGCCGATAGGGCGGGTTCCTACGGCATCCCGGGCCACGTGGTCGACGGCCAGGACGTGGATGTGGTGGCCTCGGCCGTGGGGGAGGCTCTGGAAAGGGCTCGGGCGGGCCACGGGCCGTCCCTGCTCGAGATGAAGACCTACCGCTACGCGGGCCACTCGAGGGCCGATACCGCTCCCTACCGGCCTGAGGGAGAGTTCGACCGCTGGTACGAGCGCGATCCGATCAACACCTACCGCAGCCGCCTCATAGAGGAGGGGGTGCTCACAGCCGAGGAGGCCGGGGAAGTCGAGGCCCGGGCCGCCCGCCGCGTCGTGGAAGCCGAGGCCACCGCCGCAGCCGGAGACCCGGCGACGGTGGACGACATGTTCCGGAACATCTACGCCCCGTAGCGGAGACCTACGCGTGGATGTCGAGGCGCGGGCGCGCCTCAATCGTCGAGCCTGCCACTGGTAGATTGCCCGCAACCTGGAACAGGGGGGACCGACATTCGTAGCAACGTGAAGATGCCGAAACTCGGCGAGACCGTCGACGAGGTTCTGGTCCTCGAGTGGACCGTCTCGGTAGGAGACAGGGTGGCGGAGGGCGACACCCTGATGACAGTGGAGACCGACAAGGTGGAGGCCGAGCTTCCATCGCCTGTGGCCGGAACGGTCGTGGAGTTGCTGGTCGAGATCGACGACGAGGTAACCGTAGGTACCCCCGTCTGCATCATCGAGACCTGAGAGCGTCTTCGATCTCAAACCGGTCGTATGAATGAAGGTCCAAGCGCGGACTCCTGGACCATTCGAGGCTGGCAACGACACGGTCCCTCTTCGAGAGCGCGATCGAGGGTCTCTCGGGCTTCAAGTTCCTGGCGCTCAACGCGGCCATCCGTCGCGTTCTGGCCTAACAGGCGCGCATGCGACCGGAGCGCGAGCCTGACGATTGCACAGCCACATCGCGAGATCCCAGGTTACGAGGTGCCGTCCGGCGCCACCGGCGTGTCGTCTACGAGGAGTTTCTTTTCCGTAGGTTCAGAGCAGAGGCGCGGTAGCCGTCATCTCTTGAGGGGATGGGTCGAGTCCCGCAGCACCAGGGTCGTGGGCAGCACTATGCGACGGGGAGGCTGCTCCGGATCCTCGAGACGTTCCAGGGCGAGACGAGCGGCCGAGCTGCCTATCTCCGTCACGTCGCGATCGATCACCGTGATGGGTGGGTTGTGGAATTGCGACAGCGGCACGTCGTCGCACGAGATAACCGCGATGTCGACTCCCGGACTGAACCCGAGGCCTTGCAGGCTCCTCAGGACTCCGGTGAGGAGTTGGTTGCCCCCGACGATCAGGGCCGTGGGCGGGGAGGGCATACCCAGGACTTCGATGGTCGACTGCTCCCCGTACTCGGGGGCGAAACCGGTAGGCCGGACCAGATCCTCCGGGCAGTCAAGACCGGATTCTCTGTATGCCTCCCGAAAGGCCTGCACTCGTTGGGCAGAGGGCTTGACGTGCAGGGATCCGGTCAACAGGGCCACTCGTTGGTGCCCGAGCGATAGGAGATGCCTGGTCGCCTGTCCCATCCCGCCGCCGTGGTCGGTCTCGACTATGGAAGCGTGCGGCAGTCCGGCCACCTCGCGGTCCAGGAGGACGATCGGTCCTCTGAACCTGCGGAGCTCCTCGATCAGGTCCTCACGTGTCTGGTCGGCGAGCGAGACGATCAGAGCGTCCACTTGGCGGTGTCGCAGCAGGCGGGCCATTTCGGCGTCCCGGTCGGCATCGCTGCTCGAGGTGGTGATGACCGCCGCATAAGCCAGCCGGCTCAACACGTCTTGGGCGGCGGTGACTATCGAACCGAACAGGGGGTTGCGCAGGTCGGGGACGATGAATCCGATCGTGCGGCTGCTGCCCGTGCGAAGGCTGGCCGCGAGCAGGTTGGGTTCGTAGCCCAGCTCGGCGATCGCCTCGAGCACTCGGGTCCGCATGTTCTCGCTGACGTCCGGGTGGTCGTTCAACACGCGGGACACGGATGAGAGGGCCACCCCGGCCCGCTGTGCGACTTCCTTGATGGTCGGTCTCGACCCGGATGGAGTCATCGGAGTTCGCTCACAGTCTGGTCAGGACAAGCCGGCGCGGGAACCACGGCGAGCGAAGACCACGCGGACATATTCCGACACCACCGCCAGCTACTCCCGGCAAGTATCAACTACCAGCAGAGACCACTAGGTCATCACCCAGCCGCCGTTGATGTCGATGGTGGCGCCGGTTACGAACGAGGCGCCGTCCCCGGCCAGGAATGAGACCACGTTGGCGATCTCCTCCGGTTGGCAGGATCGACCCACGGGTATCTGGCTCAGGTACAGGGCGCGGTCCGCATCGGTGACGTGGCTGGTCATGAAGCCCTCCACGAACCCGGGCGCTATGGCGTTGGAGGTGACGCCGTGGGGGCCGTAGTTACGGGCGAAGTTCTTGGTGAGCGAGATCATGGCCGCCTTGGTGGCGTTGTACACCGCCGAGTCCGACACCCCGCCCGTGCGGGCGCCGACGCTGGAGATGTTGATGATCCGCCCCCAGCCACGCTCCTTCATACCCTCCACCAGACCCCGGCAGATGAGGAAGTTGGCGCGCAGGTTCACCGCGATGGTGTAGTCGAAGTCGTCAACGGTGAACTCGGGTATCGGCTTGTGGAAGAAGATGGCGGCGTTGTTGACCAGCACGTCTACTTCACCGGCCTCGGCGACGAGGCGTTCGCATTCGGCGGGATCGGAGAGGTCGATCTCGATGTAGAGGTCAGAGTCGTCGTGCTCGTGCTCGATGATGTCGGCGCCGATCACGCGTAGACCGTCCTTGCGGAGGGCCCGGCAGATCGCCGCGCCCATACCACGGGCCGATCCGGTGACCAGAGCCGTTCTACTCATCGCGATTGGCCTTCCACCCCCTTAATTGTCAGTCGTTGTCACTGACCACTGACCACTAGATCCGGTAGACCTTCTCGGCGTTGCCGGAGAGGAGCGCCGTCTGCTCGGACTCGCTGTAGCCCGAGATCAGATCGCGGTAGGCGTCGACCAGAACCGGGTAGGTGGAGTAGTCCTTGTCGACCGGCCAGTTGGTGCCGAAGAAGCTCTGCTCCACCCCGAACACCTCCAGGCAACACTCCACCCATGGCCTGATGGTGTCGAGCGTCCACTTCCGCCCGGCCATGTGGTCGCCCATGCCCAGGCCGGAGATCTTCATGTAGACGTTGTCCATGCCCCTAAATTCGGCGATGCCCTTCTGCCAGTTGTAGAAGTACTCGGCGGTCCGTTCCTGCGGGAAGCCGGCGTGGTCGACCACGAGGATGACGTTCGGGAACTTGGCGGCCATGGCCGCTGCCTTGTGCATGTTCTCCCAGAAGACGTCCAGGTCGTAGACGAGGTTGTACTTCTCCAAGAGGGCGTAGCCGCGATGGAAGTCCGGATCGACCAGGTAGTCGCCTTGGGCGAAGTCGCGCATGCCGCGGAAGTTGGCGTACTCGACATGGCGCTCGATGGTCGCTTCGACGTCGGGGCTCTGCATGCGGGCGTCCCCTACGATGGCCAGCGGGTAGCCGGTGCGGTCAACCATCGCCTGGAGCCACTTGGTCTCCTCCACCGGGTCCTCGCTGCCGATGGCCGCCTGCACGTGGACCGCCTTCGAGACGCCCGCACCCTCGACCTCGGCTGCGAACTCGTCGATCGCATACTTCTTCATGGACTTGAGGAGAACGGTGTCGCCCAGCTGGGGGTGGATGAAGTCGTCCTCCAGCCAGACCCAGGCCAGCGTGGGATGGGGTCGCTCCCAGAAGTGCACGTGCGTGTCCACGAAGCTGATATCGCTCATCTTGGCCTCCCCGGGTAGTGGTGTCGGTCGGAAGAATAGCCCGTGCAAGGTACCCGGAATCGGGGTCCACCCGGTTCCGGCGTGTGGTCTGTCTGCGAAACAACCAGGCGTGTTCTGGCGGTCATCGGTGCCCCGTCGCGGCGTTCCGCTTCC
>WTGW01000070.1 GCA_011523395.1 Acidimicrobiia bacterium | reverse complement strand
ACCGGACGCTGCTCGAGATGTTCGACACGATGATGAGGATCCGGCTGTTCGAGGAGAGGGTCACGCTCGAGTACCAGCGGGGGGACATGCCCGGCTTCGTCCACACCTACATCGGCGCCGAGGCGGTGGCGGCCGGGATCTGCGCCCACCTGTCGGATGACGACCTCATCGCCAGCACCCACCGCGGGCATGGACACTGCCTGGCCAAGGGATGCTCGATCGCTGGCATGCTCGCCGAGTTGTACGGGCGCGAGACCGGCCTCTGTAAGGGCCGGGGCGGGTCGATGCACATCGCCGACTTCGAGATCGGGATGCTGGGCGCCAACGCCATCGTCGGCGGGAGCATCGGCCTAGCCACCGGCGGAGCCTTCGCCCAGCAGGTCAAGGGCACCTCGAACGTCTCGGTCAGCTTCTTCGGGGACGGCGGAGCCGGGCAGGGCATCCTCTACGAGTCGATGAACATGGCCTCGATCTGGAAGCTGCCGGTCATCTACGTGTGCGAGAACAACGGCTGGGCGGAGTCCACCCCGGCGTCCTACTCCCAGAGCGTCGAGGATCTGAGCAGGAGGGCCGACGGGTTCGGCATTCCGGGCCATGTGGTGGACGGCGCCGATGCCTTCGCGGTCCACGAGGTGGCCGCCGAGGCAATCGATCGGGCCCGCGGCGGCGAAGGTCCATCCTTCATCGAGGCGAAGATCCCCCGCATCTCGGCTCACTACGTGGGCGACACCCAGAAATACCGTAACGACGAAGACCTGGAGGACGCTAGGAGTCGGGACCCGTTGAAGCGGTTCCGGTTGGAACTCGAAGCGGCCGGGATACTCACGGACACGGCTGTGGAAGCAACCCGCGCCACCATCGTCGAGGAGCTGGACCGGGGCGTGGCGGCCGCCAAGGCCGATCCGTGGCCGACCGCCGACGGTGTCACCGACTACGTCTACAGCGGAGCGTACGATGCCTAGAAGGCCGATCACCATGATCCACGCGGTCGGCGAGGCCATGTACCAGGCGATGGAGGCCGACGAGACGGTAGTCGTCTACGGCGAGGACGTGGTGGGAGGCGCCGGGCTCGGCGAGCCCTACGAGGGGGCGATGGGAGGCACGTTCGGAGCGACCAGGGGCCTGTTCCACGAGTTCGGCCCCACCCGCGTCCGGGACACCCCCATCTCCGAGGCGGGCATCGTCGGGATAGCGGTCGGCGCCGCGGCAGCCGGGATCCGGCCGGTCGTCGACATGATGTGGTCCAGCTTCACGCCGCTGGCCTTCGATCAGATCCACAACCAGGCCGCCAAGATGCGCTACATGTTCGGCGGCCAGGCAAGCGTGCCCCTCGTGCTGCGGATGGCCATCGGAGCCGGGCTGGGAGCCGCCGGGCAGCACTCCGACACGCTGTACTCCGTCTACACGCACCTGCCCGGGATCAAGGTGGTGGTCCCGACCACCCCCTACGACGCCAAGGGGCTGCTGCTGGAGTCCATCGCGGACGACGACCCGGTCCTGTTCTTCGAGCACATGCGCCTCTACAACACCCGCCAGGAGGTGCCGGAGGATCCCTACACCGTCCCGCTCGGCTTCGCATCGGTTACCCGCCAGGGAACGGACGTGACCATCGTCGGGATCTCGTACATGGCGAAGCTGGCGCTGGAGGTGGCCGACTCGCTGGCATCCGACGGCATCGAGGCGGAGGTGATCGACCCCAGGTCCCTGTCCCCGCTCGATTCGGAGACCATCCTCGAGTCGGTTCGCAAGACCGGACGGCTGGTCGTAGTGGACGAGAGCCCGCCCCGGTGCAGCATCGCGGCGGACATCGCGGCGATGGTCTCGGAACACGCTTTCGACGTGCTCGCTGCACCGGTGCGAAGGGTGACCTCGCCCCACTCCCCCGTGCCCCTGAGCCCACCCCTGGAGAACGCCTACATCCCCGACGCCACCCGGATCAAAGCAGCTGTGGCGGAAGTTCTGAGTTAGCGGAGCAGCCGATTTCACTTGCAGCTACGCGATGAGCGATGGGTAACGGCACTGGGTCGCCATCGCCCCGCATGCCGCTAGGTAGTACCCACGCTTGAGCGCACCGAGCGCCGGCGCCTGGTAGCTTGCCACGTAAGGCCCCGGACCCGGGAAGGCGGCTACTGATGACTTTCGCATCCTCGCCACACGGGGAGCGTTCGCTCGAAC
>WTGW01000057.1 GCA_011523395.1 Acidimicrobiia bacterium | reverse complement strand
GGCTGAAGCGGCACCCTCACCAGGATGACCAGGTGAACAGCACCACCTTGCGGCCCCGCAGGTCCGAGAGCCTCAGCGTGTCGCCGTTCCGCTCGGTCACCTCGAAGTCCGGGGCGATGGCGCTCTCAAGCCCGGCGCGACGGACCTCGGGCACCGAGCCGAGGCTCCAAACATCGCCGTCACGGGCGTACTTCTGGCCGATCCTGTCCGCGAACTCCGAGTAGCAGAACCAGACCCAGTCGTCGGCGTCCGCGATCCACTCCTCACGCTTGTCCGCCGGCAGCGGTATACACAAATCGCCCAGGCAGGCGCCCTCCGGCTTCATCTGCCAGCCGGTGGCGCGCGGGAGCTCGTCCATCCGCACCCACAGCGCTCCCGCGGGGTCGGTCCGCCGGGCGACCTGGTTCGTCTTGCCGTTTACGAGGATGATCATGCTTGCTCCGCGAGATCCGGCTCGCCCGGCCAGTTGAGCGCTTCGCCGTGCGTCAGGCTCCATTGATACCTGACCGTAGTGCTCGACGGCGACCAAGGCCATTGGCCATGGGCGGCCATCACGAACCGCTACGGATTGGAGATGCGGCGTTCGTTTGCCGACGGCCGGGTGTGCCAGGGACGGACCGCTCCCGGTCCCGAGGGTGATCGGATGCCCGGTGATTCGGGCCGGGGCAGTCCTATTGGTACCGTGCGGACCCGCACGGGAGTGCCGAGGGGGTCCTTCTTGCTGAGGGGATGAACCATGCGGTCAACAGGGAAGAGACACGGTTGGTGAGAGCGGGTCGCGTCGGTCTGGGCTTGCTGGGCGCGGCGTTGGCGTCCGTCTTGATTGCGGCGTGCGGGCCGGGGGATGATCTGTCGACGTCGGGGGCTTCGGTCGTGTCGACCCTGGCCTCCGAGGCATCAGCCGGGACGACCGCGGCTTCGACCGCTCCGGCACCGGTTGTCGAGACGGGCCTCGACGGCGTGTCTGCGGAAGCGCGTTCCCTCGTTGACAGTTGGCTGTCCGCGGTGTCGGAGTCGGGTGGAGCGTGGCCGGGTTACGACCTTGGCGATATACCGACGGTGTTGGTCTCGGTCGACGTCGGGGGGAGCGTCGCGGCTGTGGTGGCCTTCAACCACCCGAGTCCGAGCCCCTTGGGGAGCGCGATCCTGGATGTCGAGGTGGGCGGCCACCGGGTGGCGGTGGTCGGGGAGCCCGCCGACCCGGAGAGGCTGGCCTCCATGGCGCCGTTCGACTTCTTCGCGGACATCGGCGGTACGGAGACCTTCGTGCTGGTAGGACAGCGGGGAGAGCCGGGCCGGGAGCCTGACACTCCGGGGTTCGTGGCGATGGTCGCCCACGAGGCGTTCCACCGTTACCAGTTCGATCACTGGGTGCCCGGCGCAACTGCGCAAGACGTAGACGGATATGACTTCGGGGCGGAGAACCTGGAACTGGTGCTGCTAGAGAACCGGATACTGGTCGCTGCCTACCAGGCGCGCACGGTGGGGGAGACCGAGCGGCTGGCCCGCCAGTTCGCGGCGGTGCGCGCCGCCCGGCACGAGCGGGATCCCAGGGTTGCCCTCGATGAGGAGCAGGAACGCATGGAGGGGTCGGCCCGTTGGATCGAGCACCGGATGGGCGACGCGATCGGAAACACCTACTTCTCTACCAACCACACCAGCGAACTCGGATACCTGGATGAGAGCATTGACAACCCCGGGGCGGTGTTGGGCAACGTCAAGTCGTTCTTCGGGTTCGGGCGTTTCTACAGCAGCGGCGCCACCGTGCTGGCTCTACTCGAACGCCTCGGTGTGGCCGGCGCCGACGTTGCTGAACGGCTCGGGGATGGTGACACGCCTGCCCAGTTGCTGGCACAGCGCATCGCACCCTTGGGCGACCGCGACGACCTCGTAGCCGCGGCCTGGGCCGAGCACGACCCGGACGGCCGGCTGGGCGCGGCCGCGGCAGTCCTTGCCGTGCTCGCAGCCGGCGAGGGGGAAACCGACTTCGGCGCCGGCGACGCTCCTGAAGAGACGCTCGGACCCGGGTTCGAGGTAGGTGACGACCAGATCGCCTGCCTCCAGGAACACGGGCTCGACCTGAGCGCCGACAGCGTCACGATCCCCGAAGACATCGCCGCCGCCTGCTTCGGAGACCCGGAGTCCTGACCGGCCCACTACCGGCGGCGGTCTCCCGGTCCTGAGCTGAGGCGCCTCCCGCTGCCTCA
>WTGW01000059.1 GCA_011523395.1 Acidimicrobiia bacterium | reverse complement strand
GGCGACCTGGCCGGCTTCGCCGCCTCCCGGGCCCACTGGCTGGACATAGGCGCCAAGGACCCGGGGGTGCCGATGGACTCGGTCGAGATCTTCCAGGAGGGGATCCGCCTGCCCCCCACCCTGGTGGTGAAGGGTGGCGAGCCCGTGCAGGACATCTGGGACATCATCGAGGCCAACGTCCGCTTCCCCCGCTCCGCCATCGGCGACATGACCGCCCAGTTCGCGGTGGCATCCATCGGCGAGCACCGCCTGGGAGCCCTCTTCGACCGTTACGGGCGGGACACCGTGGAAGCCGCCGCCGAGGAGATCTTCCGCCAGAGCGAGCAGCTCGACCGAGAGGCCATCCGGGCCATCCCCGACGGCGACTACACCGCCGAGGGCTTCCTCGACTCCGACGGGGTGGGGGACGACCCGGTCCGCATCAAGGTCAGGATCACCGTGGAGGGCGAGCGCCTGCTCTTCGACCTCACCGGGACCGACGGACCCGGCCAGGGTCCCATCAACTGCGGCGCCGTGCAGACCCTGTCGGCATGCCGCCTGGCCTTCAAGTACCTGTTCAACTCCCACCACCCCGTCAACGGGGGCACCTTCCGCCCGCTGGAGGTGAAGACCCGGCCCGGATCGATCCTCCACGCCCGGTCCCCGGCCGCCTGCCAGTTCTACTTCACCCCCTTGGGCCTGATGATCGACCTGATCTGCTCGGCCCTCTCGCCCGCCCTGGCCGAGACCGTCCCCGCCGCCCACTACGGCGACGGGATGATCTTCCAGTTCACCGGCATCAACCCGCGCACCGACGACCTGTTCCTCGACAACGAGCCCCACGTGGGCGGATGGGGAGCATCGCAGGGCCGCGACGGCGAGGACGGGATGATCTGGACCCTGTCGGGCAACTTCCACGACATGCCCATCGAGGTGTTCGAGTCCAAGTTCCCCGCCCGGATCACCGAGTACGGGTACCGTCAGGACTCGGCCGGCCCCGGCCGCTGGCGGGGAGGCAACGGCATCGTCCGCGAGTACACGATGACCACCGACACCGAGATGAGCCTCTGGTTCGAACGCTCCGGCAACCCCGCCTGGGGCCTGTTCGGAGGCAAGGCCGGAGCACCCCCCGAGGTGGTCATCAACCCCGGAACCCCCAGAGAGACCCGCCGCCTCAAGACCAACCTCATGCCCCTCCGCAATGGGGATGTAGTCCGCTGCTACACCGGCGGCGGAGGCGGCTACGGCAACCCCCTCGACCGCGACCCCCAAGCCGTCCAAGCCGACCTAGCCGACGGCCACATCTCCCCCGACTACGCCCAACGCCACCACCGGCTCCAGACCGACGATCCCATCAGTCACTGATCAGGCCATCAGCGGTAGACATCTCTTCTCGGGCCAACGGTGAGCACCACCACGTAGCCCTCCGCTTCCTCGTAGATGATTCGATGGGTACGTCCCAAGCGCGCGCTTCGTTTGCCCTCCAGAGGTCCGACAAGCTTCCAACGGAGGCGCGGCTCGTCGTCGAGGCGTCTGATTAGTTCGTGCGCCTTGGCTGAGAGTTGCGGAGGTAGCTTGCCGAGCTGCTTATTGGCGCCACGGGTGAGTTTTGGCATGTGCGATGCTCAATCAAGAGCGATGCTCAATCAAGGTCCACGAGGTTGCCGGCAGCCACGTCGGCCTCGGCGCGGGCGAGGCTGGCCATGGTCTCAGGGTCGGAGAGGATGTTGAGCGTCTCGAGCAGGGACTCGTATTCGTCGTAGCCGACGATGACAGCGGAGGGGCGGCCGTGTCGTGTGATCACGAAGTCGGATCCGGTCGCTACCACGTCGTCCACGATCTCGCTCAGACGGTTGCGGGCCTCTGTCAAGGGGGTCATCGAGAGCCTCCGGATGGTGGTGTGTTGGCGCATGGGCCGAACTGTACAAGAGTAACGCCAGAATAACGGCTGCGACCGACTACCTACAGATCTTTCCCCGAGCTACATCTCTCCGAATCTCTCGAACCGCCCCGTGGCGTCGGCGTGGGCTGCCAGCGCCGCCTCGTCGAAGTCGGCCTGCGGTCTAGGCTCGAGGTCGAAGTGCCCGTACTCGTCGATTCCCCGCACGAGCATGGCCGACTCCCGCACTCCCACGGTCTGGCGCACGTGGGTGGGTAGGTAGCGGAACGCGATCCCGATGCGCCGGTCCGATGATGCGTTCGGCCGGGACCCGTGGACCGCCAGGACATGGTGGAGCGAGATCTCCCCGG
>WTGW01000065.1 GCA_011523395.1 Acidimicrobiia bacterium | reverse complement strand
TCGTCCGCCGTGGCCGTGAAGGTGAGCGTGCCGCTGTTCTGCCCCATGGCGATGCTGACCGTGCCCGCCGGCGAGCCGGAGAGGCTGAAGTCGTCCGTTGACGCGGTGGGGCTGCCGCTGGTGCGCATCTGGACGGGGATCTCCAGCGCGCTCGGCGCGTTCGCGCCCAGGTTCACCGTCACCGTCAGCGTCCCGCCCTCCGTCACCGCGCCGCTGTTGTTCACCGCCAGCGACGCCTCCACGCCCTCCACCTCGAATACCGGCGACATGGCGAGGAAGTGGCGGTTGAGTGTGTTGGCGCCGACCCACCCGCCCCTGCACAGTGGATTGGCGGCGTGATTCGTTTGGATATAACAGATCCTGTTGGTGCCGAGGGGATGACTGGTGTTGCCGTTGTCGGCGGTCCCCGTGTGGACGAAGTTGTTCGAGCTCAATCCTCCGCCGTGCTGGAACCGGCCGGCTGTCACCGTGTTGCTGTCCCAGGTGCCGTCATAGAAGTCGGTGTAGCTATCCGCAACCTTGGCGTTGCCCAGCCAGTTGATCTGGATGCCCGTCCCCGCGCCCGTCGTCCCCGTGTTGGTCCGCGCGTTCACGGCGCTGGTGCTGCCCACCACCTTGATCAGGCCGGCGTAGGGCTTGATGGAGGCGTGGCCGCTCGTCACCACCGATTTCTGCACGAAGTGGTTGTACTCCTCAATGTCCATGGACTGCGCGGTGCCCGTCTGTGACGTCACGAACAGCAGCCGGAACTGCGCCGCCGGGCTCACGTCCGAGGGCTTCAGCGGCCAGTCGCGCGGCACCTCGATATCGCCCGTCTCGTCGTCGACGATCACGAAGAAGACGTCACCCGAGGCGGTCACCGAGGGAGTGAAGCCGCTCTTCACCACGGCGCCATGGAAGTCGATGAGGATGGCCGGCTGCGTGCGGTCGGTGTTGTTGACGGGCGTAAAGCGCAGCGTGGCGTCGCCCGCTCCGGCGGTGAACACCAGCGCCGGGTTCTGCGCCGAGTACGAGCCGCTTGTCGACAGCGTCACGCCGCTCTGCGTCGCCGGCTCCAGGGCGAATGTGTAGTCGTCGGTCACCGTCGCGCCGCGCACCCGCAGCGGCACGGTGACCGTCTCCGAGCCGGTCAGCGCGTAGCCGAGGGCGACGGTGACGTCCTTGCGCCCCGACGCGCCGCTCGCGCCCTCCGTCACGTCGCCCGCGGGCGCCGTCATCTTCACGGTCAGCGTCGGCAGGACGTCGGTGATCGTCAGCGCCGTTGCGCTGTCCGTCGCCGTCACGCCGCCACCCAGGCCCACGTCGTTGTTGTCGGAGTCGAGGACGCCGGAGGTGGTGACGATGGTGCCCATGCCGATGTCCACCGTCTCCGACTCGCGCGGGACCGTGTCGGTCGAGGCGGTCAGGGTCAGCGTCACCGAGGTCACGGTCTGGCCCGTGCTGGGGCCGGTGAAGGTGACGGTCGGCGCGCTGGCCGTGTTCAGGTTGTTGCAGGTAACGCCCGTCGGCAAAGTCATCGGACACGCCAGGGTGAAGTCGGTGTTGCGCACCGCCGCGCCGGTGCCGCTGTTGAACGTGAGCGGCACCGCCAGCGACTCGCCGTTCACCAGCCCGCGGCCCAGGGTGATCGTGTAGGTGTGCGTCGATCCCTCGGCCACCGCAGACCCCGCCGCCCGGGCCAAAGTCACTGTCGTCGGGTCGTTGTCGAGGACCAGCACCTCAGCCCGGCCCGGCGAGCCGATCCGGTAATGAGTCGGGCGGGGCAGGACGGTGACGATCGCCTTGCCGTTGGGCTCGTCCACGTTGTCGTCGCTGATCGAGATGGAGACGTCACTGCCCGCCCCTGGACTAATCCATTCCAGGACGTCTCCCAGCAGGTTGGGAGTCCGGGCATAGTCGCCCTCCGTCGCGCGACGATGTCGGACATGCACATACTTGCCTGGAGGCCCGGTATGGCGAAGGACGAATGGCGCCGGCACTTGAGCATTGTGCAACGTCTGACCCTCCGCCACCTGCGTCGTGGCGACCCCTAGATTCGTTTCGGCAACGACGGTCACCACCGGCCGCGTGTCCGTGACCACCGTCGCCGTCACCGTCGCGCCCGATACGACGCCGTTCGAGTAGTTCGTCGTGTCCCCGGAGTTCTGGATGGTGTGACTGATCGTGGCCGTGTCGCCGACCGCCGCGCCCGACGCCGACGTCACCGTCACCGTCTGCGTCACGTTCCAGGCGTTGGCGCCGGAGGGCGCGAAGGTCAGCGTGAGCTGGTTGCCGTCGGTACTGGTGTCCGTGTCCACCGTCGCATGCGTCGTGTCGCCGGACGCGACGGCGACGGTCACGTTGCCGGTGGGCGCGGACTTCAGCTTCACGGTGTAGGTGGCGGCGCCCTCGTTCGCGTACACGTCCAGCGTGGAGTCGCTGAGCGCCAGGCCGTGGCCCGCGTCGGTGACGTCCACCTCCACCGCGTCGATATCGATCTCGTCGTAGGCCCCGCTGGCGGCCGTGGCCGTGTGGGTGATCTCGACATCCTGCTCGCCCACGGCGTCGGCGTCGTTGAGCGCGCGCACCGTCACCATCTGCGCCGTCCCCCAGTCGCCGCTCGAGCCGTGCGTGAAGGTCAGCGTGAGCTGGTCGCCGTCCGTGCCGGAGTCGGTGTCCACCGCCACCGCTGTGGTGTCCTGCGAGGCGACCACGATGGTCACCGTCGCGCCGGGGTCGGATTTCAGCACCACCGTGTACGTCTTCTCGGCGTCTGAAGCGTGAAGCTCGGTCAGGGTCAGGGCCGCGGGCGAGACCGTCACGCCGTCGCCGGGCGCGGTCACGGTGACCTCCACCTCCGCGCCCGACACGACGCCGTTCGGGAAGTTCGTCGTATCCCCGGAGCTCCGGATCGTGTGCGTGATGGTCGCCTCATCATCCTCGACCGCGCCGGATGCCGAGCTGACCGTCACCGTCTGCGCGACGTTCCAGGCGGTGGCGCCGCTGGGCGTGAAGGTCAGGCTGCTGGGCGACACCGCCGCGTGGGTCGTGTCGCTCGACGCCACGGCGACCGTCACGTTGCCGGTCGGCGCGGACTTCAGCTGGACGGTGTAGGTCGCCATGCCGCCGTCGGCCGGCACGTCGAGGCTGGTCGGCGTCAGCGTCACGATCGGTGGGCCCACGATGAACACCGGCGAGATGGTGTACAGGGAGTTCGCCGAGTCTCGAGCTTGAACGCCGTCGTTGAGCGGGCCGGCCGACCGGTTTTGATCCCGGGCCTTGCCGATGGTCACACTGGAAGAGGCGCCCAAGTACTGGCCCGCGCTCTTGGTGCAGTCGTTGTCCGTGCCGGTCCAGGGCCAGTTGTCGTTGGTGTGGGGCGCGCCCGCCTGGTTGCGCTGGTCGGCCAGGAGGTCGTTCTTCCACCAGATCTGCGGCTGGTTGTCTGCGTCCTCCTGATCCATCTCACGGTCGCAGAAGTCCTCGTAGTCGTCGGCGACGAGGGCGCCCTCGCCCGCGTCGTCCAGCCAGTAGATGGCGACGCCGGGGTTCCAGCTGCTGCCGACGCGCATGCCCAGGTGGTCGCGGGCGTCAACGGTGGCGGAGGACCCCACCGCCTTGAAGTGGTCTTTGTAATCCTCGAGAGCAGTCCACAGAGGATTGGCGGAGTTTATCTCGCCCTGCACCCACGCGTCGTAGGTGGCGAGGTCCGCGGCTTCGGCGTCCCGGAGGTTGGTGGTGCGGAACAGCAGGCGGAACTTGTCGCCGGGGGCCAGGCCGGTGGGTTTCAGCGGCCAGATGCTCGGCACGGTGAAGTCGTCGTCGGTGATGGTCAACGTGTGGACGCTCGGCAGCCCCGGCCCGTAGCCGCTCGGCGCGGTCAGGGTCAGGATGACGGTCTCCGCACTCTCGTCGTCGGTGTCGGCGCTCACCGCCACCGGGATGGTTACGCTGCTGACGCCTGACGCCACGCTGACCGTGCCGCCGTTGCCGGTGGCGCCGGTGATGGTGTAGTCCGTGCCGCTGGCCGCCGTGCCGGAGAGGGTGTAGCTGAGCGTGAGGGCCGATGTGGGCGCGGGGATGAAGTCGACCTGCACGTTGACCGTGCCGGCGTCCTCGACCACGCTCTGCTCCGCCTTGGCGAACTGCACCAGCGGCCCCGACACGGTGAACTCCGGCGAGACGGCGAAGAAGTGGTGCTGGTTGTCGTTCGCGGCGGTCGCCTGGCGGAACGTCGCCGTGTTGCCCACGCTGGTGTAGGACACCTGACTGCCGCCCAAGGGACCGCTGGTCGTGCCGTCGTCGGCGGTGCCCGTGTAGATCGAGGCGCTCACGCCGCCGGTCGCGCCGTCCTGCTTGCGGTAGTCGCTCGACCGGGTGCCGTCCCACGAGCCGTCGTAGAAGTCGGTGTAGTCGTCCGCCGCCTTCGCGCCGTTCACCCAGTAGATGGGGATGTTCGAGCCTGCGCCCGTGGTGCCGGTGTTGGCCCGCGCGTTGACGGCGCTGGTGCTGCCCAGCACCTTGACCAGCCCCCCGTAGGGCTTGAGGTCACTATGGCCGCTCGCCGCGACCTGACCCTGCACAAAGTCGTTGTACACCTCGATGTCGGTGGACTCCGCCGTGCGCGTCCCACCGGTGACGAAGAGCAGGCGGAACTTGTCGCCGGCGTTCAGCCCGCTGGGAATCAGCGGCCAGTTGGATGGCACCCTGACGGCGCCCGTCTCGTCGTCGATGACGCTGAAGGTGAGTGGAGAGCCGGAGACGGTTCCCACCGTGGCGCCGCCGTACCCGGTGGGAATGAAGACGCCTGTGGTGGGGAAACCGATACTGACCGCGGGCTGCGAGCGTTTCCGGTTATCCAGCGGCGTGAAGCGTAGCGTCGCTCCGGTTGCGCCGTTCGTGAGATTCAGGAAGTACGACCCCGGAGTCTCAGTGGTTCTCAGTTCCACCCCGGTCTGCGAAGCCGGCTGGAGGGCGAGGGTGTAGTCCGTCGTGGGCGTTACGCCACTCACGTTGAAGCCAGAGAGCACGGTCTCGCCCGACGTCAGGGCGCGGCTGAGGGTGATCGTGATGTCCTTGTAGCCGGCCGCGCCGGCAGCGCCCTCGGTCACGTCGCCCGTGGCGCTCGACAGGGTGATGTCGACGGGCGGCGTCTGTGAGCCCGACCGGTCGGTGCTGATGAACTGGATGGCGCCGCCGTTCCTGCGCACGCTGACGCCGGCGCCCGTCGGCTGGTCGTTGGCGCGGTAGCGGATGATCGTCCTGAACCAATCGAACGAGTCATCGTCCACCACGCCGAGGCGCAGGACGGCCGCTTGCGCCCCGGCCCCCGAGAACCGCACTGTCGGCGACGAGCGGCTGTTCGAGCCGCCGCTGGTGACCAGCGACACCCCGGTTTGCGGCGTGGCATCAGTTGCCAGCGCCAGCCCGAAGGTGAAGTGAGTGCCGATGGTCTTGTTCCCGGTGATCACTTGAATGGGCACATCGATGACCTCGCCGGCGAGCAGCGGCCGACTCAGGTCGATGGTGATGTCCTTGAAATTCGGGGCGAACACCCGGCCGATGTAGTCCTGCGATATGAAGATCTGCACCAGCTCCTGCACCGCCTGCGTAAAGCTGGTCTCGGTGGCGTGCGGGTCGGCGCCGTCGCTCACGTTGGTCAGCCGGCTGTTCTTGTCGAAGCCGTTGTCGGTGGCGTCGTCGGGTCCCAGCGCCACGGTGACCGTCTCGCGCGACTCGGCGACGTTGTCTGACGCCGCCCTGAGCGTGAGCCTGGCGGTCTGCACCGGGTTGACGCCATCGCCGGAGAAGAGCACGCGCGGGGTGAGGGTTGAGCCGCCGATCACGACGACGCCGTGATTGATGCCGACGCCCTGTTTGGTGGCGACGACCACGTCGCCCGCCGTGACGCGGGTCCCGCTGATCACCAGTGGAACCTCGACGGCTTGATCGACCGTGAGGCGGTGGGACAGGGACACCGTGAACTCGACGGCCGTGCTGCCCACGATGGCCGTGCTGCCCTCATCGATGACCGCAGCGCTGTCCGCGGCCTTGGCGAGGCTCACAATCGTCGCGCCGGGCTTGTCCACCGACACGGCGTCGTCGAGCATGGTCAGGGTCAGGCTCGGGATCGACATGCCGACCGGGTAGTCGGTGCTGGTCGAGCTGCTGATCGAGTGCGTGATGGTGTAGGTGTCATCCGTGATGTTCTCGTCCTTCAGGTTGATGAAGAACCCCAGCTTCGGATGCTGCCAGTTGGTCGAGTCGAATGTGAAGGTGCCGTCGGGCTGCAGGCCGTCGAAATCGACGTTGACGACGACCGTACCGCCGGGGTCCGAGTTGAGCAGGACGCTGAAGGAGTGGGCCTCGCCCTCGGGCAGCCTGATCGAATGTGGATGGATGCGGACACGTGGATCGTCATCCCAGACCTTGACCTGCACCGGCGGGCCGCTGGTCACCGAGCCGTAGCCGCTGACGCCGAACGTGATCTCGGCGTTCTCGTCAGCGTTGTCCTGGTCGTCCACGGGGCTGAGGAAGATGCGCTTCCCGGTCTGGTAGTTGGTCGAATCGAGCGTGATCGCGCCGGAGACGGTCACCGCGCCGGTGTCTGAGGACGTGGGGGTGATGGTGACGGTGCCGCCCGGGTCGGTGCGCAGCGTGAGGGTGATGTGCTTGCTTTCTCCCCCTTCTATGAGCGACCCGCTGCTCCGGTTCACTTCGACCGCCGGGCTGCCGTCCTCCACCTCCACGACGATCTTCGGCCCGGCCGTGACGCCCGGGTAGCCCGTCACCACTGCGGTGATGGTCACGGACTCGTCCGCGGCGTCCGTGTCCGACACGGCGTCGACGGTCAGCACCTGGTTCATGGCGTAGGTGCCGCTGGTGAACGTCATCGTGGCCGGCGAGACCGTCACTGCGCCCGGATCGCTGGAGGTGAAGCTGACGCCGGCCCCACCGCCCTGGCCCGGATTGGTGCTCAACTTCACGTTGAACGTCTTGCTCGATCCCTCGGTGAGCGTGGCCTCGATGGGGGAGGTGGTGAGCTCCGTTGCGCCGTCCTGCACCACCACCCGGTCCACCGCCACGATGGTGATGGTCTTGGACTGGCAGTCGGGGGCGTCGTCGGCGCACTCCTTGAGCCGCACGCCGCCCACGTTGTCGCGCGCGGCGATGGAGTCGTTGGAGGAGTAGGCGCCGGTCAGCTTCACCGTGATCTCGCGATGCGCTTCAGCCTTGGCGGCGATGCGCAGCAGGACGCCTCGCACCTGGTCCATCGGATCCGATTCGTCGTTGCCGACCACGGTGATGACGGTCACGGCGGTACCCAGGCCATCGACGATGGTGGGCGGCTCGATCCGGCCCTGTCCGGCCGGGCCGTGGACTCCGACGGAGTAGTCGGCGCCGTGTTCCGCGCCGCTGATCTCGACCACCAAGCCCAGAAGCTCTTCGTCGCCCAGCGCGTGGCTGAAGTTGATCTCGATGTCCGCGTGTTCGTCCTTATCGATCACCGGGTTGTTGTCGGCGAGCTCGCCGATCTCAACAGTGAAGCCCTCGGTCGGGCCGGCGTCGTTGTCGGAGACGTAGATGTGCGCGGATGTCGCCAGGCCGCGGTGATAGATGCTCTGCAGGGCCTGCTCGTCCTCGTGGGAGGTCGTGGTCCAGTGCTCGATCTTGATGTTCTGCTCGCTGTCCGTGTCCACGTCTTCCAAGCCGTGGACGTTGATCAGCTGCTCGCGGTCCCAGTTGCTATTGACGCCCGCGCCCCGGAAGGTGAGCGTGACCGTGTCGGCGGGCATCCCGCCCGGCCGGCTCAACTGCACCGCGTCGCGGGCATCCTCCGGCACCGTCGCGGTCACGGTCACCTTCAGGTCCCGCCCTGGGTCTCTCTTGAGATTGACCCCGTAGAAGGCCCCCCCCCCTTGCCCCTCCTTCACGAGCGTTCCGACGGTCGTCACCTTCAGCAGACGGTCGTCCTCCTCGCCGGGTCCGGCGGTGAACACCGGCGACATCGCGTACACCCAGCGGTTGCCGTAGTGGATGCCATCGGGGGTGCTCGTGTCGTCCAGCGGAAACGACCGGCTGTGGTCGGCGTGGGCCAGGTTTTGAGCAGCCGCCAGCGTGCGGCCGCTTTTGGCGGTGCCGTCGTCTTCGCAACCGGTCATGACCTGGCCGGTGTTACCCAAGCGACTGCCGCTCTGCTTGGTGGCTTCGTTCCGCCGGTCGCCGTCCCAGGAGCCGTCGTAGAAGTCGTGGTAGTTGTCCGCCACCTTGTCGCTGTTCAGCCAGTAGATGGCGATGCCGTCGCCGGTCGCGCTGGTCGAGCCGTCGGTGTAGGCGTTGCTGCTCCACATCCCGGTGTTGGTCCGCGCGTCGTCGCTGCCGTGGCAGCCGAGCAGGGTGACCGACCCGGCGTAGCGCTGCAGCTCCGCATGGCCGCTGCGGCCCGCCAAGGCCTGCACGGCATCGTTGTACGCCGCAAGTGACGTCGGTTGGTTGTCGCGGTCGAGCCCGCCTTCGGCCACAAAGAGCAGTCGGAACTTCTCCCCCGGGCGCACCACGTTAGGGATGAGCGCCCAGTTGTGAGGCACGACGAAGTCGCCGGTTTCGTCGTCGATCATGCGGAAGACGATTGGCGAATCTGGAAGCGTGCCCAGGGTGACGTCTACCACGAAGGGCGCGTTGCCGTCCCGGCCGACGTCAACGGTGACCACCCGTTCCGATCGCTCGGAGTTGTCGACCGGGGTAAACCGCACGACCGCTTCCGACGCCCCGGCGCTGAAGACCACGGTCGAGGACGACAGCTCCACGCCCGCCTGCGTCGCCGGCTGCAAGGCGAGGCTGTAATCCGCGCCCGCGCCTGCGCCCTGAATCACGAGAGGCACGAAGACGTATTCACTGCCGGTCAATGCGCGGCTCAGGGTGACGGTGAGGTCCTTGTAGCCGGCTGCGCCTGAAGCGCCCTCGACAACGTCTCCGTCGTTGTTTCCTCCGGCCGCCGACAGGGTGATGTTCACCGCCGCGGGTGTCTGTCCCTCAGCCGCGGGGGAGGAGAGCAGAGCGGAGGCGGCTAGCAGCGCCGACGCCGCGAGCAGACCGCGAAGCAGGCGACGCGGGGATGGCGCCCGCCGAAGCAGGGGTGCCACTTCTACCCCCCCCCCCCCGCCCTCTGTGCCCGGCCGCAGCCGCCCGGTCACCCCCGGGGGGCCGGGACCGGCGGGCGGCCCGCGCCCCCCCCCTGGCGCGGGAACCCCCCCTGCG
>WTGW01000160.1 GCA_011523395.1 Acidimicrobiia bacterium | reverse complement strand
AGTTCATCCCGGTGCCGAACTTCTCGCACGCCGTGGAGCCGCGGGTCGACGACGCCATCGCCAGCTGGCAGAACTCTGCCACCGAGGCGCAGGCGCAGGCGGCGGCTTCCCAGTTCCAGCTGGCCTGGGCGGAGGAGCTTCCGTACATCCCGCTGATGAACCAGAACGCCACGTTCGTACACAACAACAAGGTGCACGGATGGCAGCCCTTCGTGTGGAATCTGTACCCGTACTACAACGACACCTGGATCGAGGCCTAAGGTTCCGGACGAACCTTGCCGGTATTCGGATCGAGAGAGGGCCGCGCTCCGGCGCGGCCCTTTCCAGTAGGAGGGTCTGGCTTTGAGGCGGCTGGCAGCCCGCTCCGCCTACATGCTGGTGATCGTGGCGGTCTCGTCGGTGGCGGTCTTCTACGCCATCCGGCTGTCGGGAGGGGACGCGGTGGCCGCCGTCATCCAGCCGGGCTCGGCCTCCCTGGAGGCCCGCGAACAGCTCCGGGAGCTCTGGGGACTCAACCTCCCCATCCACGAGCAGTACTTCGACTACATGGGGCGGCTGCTGCGAGGGGATCTGGGCAACTCCTTGACCAACAGCTCGCCCATATCGGACATGCTGATCATCCACGGCCGGCACAGCCTGATCCTCGGGGTGGCCGCCCTGCTGATCGTCTTCGGCCTGGGCATCCCGCTGGGGATCCTGGCCTCTCTACGCCGCAACGGCGTGGTGGACGCGTCGATCATGACCCTCTCGGTGGGCGGCATGGCGATCCCCAACTTCTGGCTGGCGCTGCTGGTGGTCTGGCTGTTCGCCTCCACCCTCCACTGGTTACCCTCCGCCGGCTGTTGCGGTCCCAAGCAGCTGGTGATGCCCGCCTTCGTGCTGGCCGCGGAGGGGCTGGCCCTCACCGTCCGGATGACCCGTTCGGCCATGCTCGAGAGCCTGGACCGCGATTTCGTCCGGACCCTACGGTCGGGCGGGCTGTCCGAGGTGCGGGTGATCGGGCGCCACGTGCTGCGAAACGCCATGGTTCCCCTGGTGTCGCTAGCCGGCCTGCGGATCGGGCAGATCGTAGGGTATGCGCTGGTGGTCGAGACCATATTCGGCTGGCCCGGCCTGGGGCAGGTGCTGGTCAACGCGGTGTTGAGGAGGGACTATCCGGTGGCGCAGTTCTTCTCGCTGGTGCTTGTGATCCTCGTGATCATGGGCAACTGGGCAGCGGACCTGGGCTACCAGTTCGCCAACCCGCGCCTGCGCGCGGCCCGATCGTGAGACGTATGGCCCACCGAGGAATGGACGATGGCTGACGTAACCCCGACCCATCTGGAGACCTGGAACCTGCGGGTCGCCGAGTTCGAGGAGAGCCAGCGGGTAGGTCCGGCACGCGCCGCCCTCGGTCGTATGCGGCGTAACAAGCTCCTCCTGCTGGGAACCGCGCTCGGGCTGATCGTGCTGGGAGCCGGTGTCTTCGGCCCGATCGTCTCGGGCGCCGATCCGGCGTTCCAGAGCTTCGCGAACACCCTTCTGCCGCCCGGCAGCGAGGGCTACCTGCTCGGTACCGACCACCTGGGTCGGGACCTGGCGGTCCGGGTGTTCATAGGTATCCGGGTCAGCCTGATGGTGGCGGCGGGGGTCACCATTCTCTCGCTGATCCTCGGCTTGGTGCTGGGCATGTTCGGCGGGTTCCTCGGCGGTTGGGCGGATCGAACCATCCGGGGAGCGGTCGACTTCGTCTGGGGCTTCCCGCTGATCCTGGTGGCGGTGCTCTTCGCGGGAGGTCTGGGAGAAGGACTCTTCCCTGTGATCCTGGCGGTCGGGCTGGTCAACACCGCCGCCATCGCCAGGGTGGTGCGCGGCGAGGTGCTCGCCCTGAGCGAGAGGGAGTTCGTAGAGGCGGCCCGGGCAGGTGGTCTGTCGACCGCCCGGATCATGTGGCGCCACCTCTTCCCCAACATCCTGGCGCCGGCCCTGGTGCTGGCCTCCTACTACGTGGCGGTGGCCATCATCGCCGAGGCGGCCCTGTCGTTCATCGGCCTGGGCGCCCAGCCGCCCACGCCCAGCCTGGGAGGGATGGTGTCCGACGGGCGCAACTATCTCCAGCAGAACCATTGGGGAGCGACCATTCCCGGCATCACCATCGTGTTGCTGGTGCTGGCGGTGTCGCTGATCGGCGATGGCTTGCGCGACGTGTTCGACCCCCGGCTCAGGCACGAGGCCAAGGGGGTTGACGAGGAATGAAACGGGTACTGGCCCGC
>WTGW01000199.1:14250-36163 GCA_011523395.1 Acidimicrobiia bacterium | reverse complement strand
TGGCGGGTCCGCTCCCGAATTGATCCCGGTTCCGGTTCCTTCGACGTCGTATAGCAAGAGACCGGTGGTGTTTGTGACTGCCGGGCAGTATGGGGCGGGCCTGTGACGTTTTCAACCCCCTTGTTCGCGCACCGCGCCCACACCGCCCCGCGACTAGAAGGGTGTGCCGACGGGCGGGTAGCTATGACTGGGGCTCAGTTGGTACCGAACGGGTATGACCGAGCCCTGCACGGACCCACCTTGCATCCTCTAGGCGGACAGGGAGAGTCGCTCGATGCGGTCCCTGTGGACCGCATAGACAACGGACCCGGTTCTATGCACGCCTTCGTGATGGCAGGTAGGCCCAGGCTGCGGTCCAAGAAGATGTCAGGCAGCCCGGCGGGATGCGACACGTACCACATCCTCCAGCTCGCCGAGCGGAACCCCGAACTCCTCCGACACCTCGGCCAGAGTCTCGCCCGCCCAGAACCGCTCCATGACATCGGCCACCCGCGCTCCTCCCGCCCGCCAGCCTCGGCTCGGCCGACTCAAGGGACTGGTGATGCCGGTGCTGGTCGGCGTCCTCATAGTGCCGGTGGCGTTCGGCCTGATCGCCACCGGACCCCGATACGTCCCGGCACCCGAGGTGGCCCTGCTCCTGCTGCTACAGACCGTGCTGGGCGCCCTCTGGGTCTGGATGGCAGTGGGCGAGGCGCCGCACGGCGCCACCTGGCGGGAGGCCTGATGCTGATCGCCGTGCTCGCCCTGCACTCCGTCGCCACGCTGAGGAGCCTGGGAGAGAGACCGGCAGGAGTAGAGGACTGATCAAGGTCAAGACGGTCCGACTGGGTGCCGTAGTGATCGGGTACAGATCGCCGATCCCTCCGTAGGGCGCGTCAGCGACACCGCCATGGCTGCAATCGTCACCCGGGAATACCATGACGTTCGACATGCCGGCGTGCTGACTGCCCTGCCGGTGTCAGACCCAAGGCACAGACGGGGATAGACGATGAGCGATATTCGACTAGCCCGGGACGCTGATACTTCGCCACATGTGCTCGAACAACTGGCTGCCCACAGCCGACCGTCTGTCCGGAAGGCAGTCGCGTCCAACCCGAGCACGCCCATAGCCGCGTTGACAATTCTGTCCACCGACACCGACCAGGCGGTTCGCGTGAGCGTCGCCAGGATCCGCAACCTGCCCCCAGCTGCGCTGAAAGCCCTGGCCGGTGACGACAGTTGGCAGGTTCGGGTGCGTGTCGCCAGGAATCCGAGCACACCCGTAGCCGTGTTGGAGACCCTGTCCGCCGACGAATACTGGTATGTGCGTATGGCAGTGGCTAAACAACCGAACACACCCTCCCAGGTGTTGGCAAAACTCGCAGACGACCCTTATCGTGACGTTCGAATCGCCGCCCTGACCGCGCTGACCCAACACACCCGGCGGCCCATCGGGAGCTTGCAATTACTTCGTGAACGCCGCTGGCCGTGGTTCAGTTGAACACACTGCCTGGTCACACGGACAAGCCACCCCCAACCAAGGCGCAGCTTGGCACTTACGCCCCCGGGATAGCTATCCGCGGACCCTCCTAACGCATCAGTACTGCCCGCCGGCCCCGGTGGGTATGCGGACGATCTCGATCCGGTCCTCCGTGTCGTAGAGGTCGGCGGCCAGAGCCTGGATGGTGGCCGCTGTCACCCTGCCGAGTTCCTCGAGGGAGCGTTCCGGCGTGAGCAGGTTGGCGTCGTCGGTGTACAGACGGTTAGTGAGCACGCCGAGCAGCCTGCCGTTGCCGGGCGTGTCGTAGTCGACGCGCGCTACTGCCAAGGCCTCGTCGAGTTCCTCCGCAGTGGGTCCGTTGGCCACCAGGTCGGCCAGGATCGAAAGGGTCCTGGCGTGGGCGTCGTCGAGACGGGCGCCGTCCGACGTGAACACGATGTCCGAGTACACGGTCGGCCGCGGAGCGAAGGCCGGACTGATCGCTACCTGCGTGACGTAGGAGGCGCCCAACTCCTCGCGCACCAGCAGCGTGAGGCGGTTGTCCAGGATCACCCTGAGCACATGGGCGTTGACCCTCAGCGACGGGGTCACCGCCATCTCGGTCTCGTGGGACATCTCCATCACCGCGGTCTCGTCCGCGCTGACCGGTATCTCGCGCCGCACCACTCCGGTCGGGGCGGGTCGGTGGCGGTCGACATACGTGTCGGGCTCACCCGCCGGCAGCGTCCCGATGTAGTGGCGGGCCAGGCGCTCGACCACCTCGGCGTCGACATCGCCGACCACCGCCACCACCATGTCGTCCACATCGGCGAGTCGGCGCTGGTACAGGTCCAGCAACGACTCGGCGGTCATCGAGGCGAGTTGCTCGCGGGTAGCCACCGGCCGGTGCCACTCGAGTCCGAATCGGGCCTCGTTGCGTACCACCCATGCCTGCCACGCCGGGTTCACCTCGGCCAGTTGGGTGCGGATGGCAGCGCTGTTCCGTGCCTGATCGAAAGCGAGGTCGTCCACCCTCGGTGCGGTGACCAGCAGGTGAATGAGCTGGAACAGTGTCTCCAGATCGTCCGGGCTGGCGCTGCCGTTGAAACCTTCGGTCCTCTCAGCGATCAGAGCGCTGAGCGATACGGACCTCTCGCCGAGGAAACGATCTATCTGGGACTTGGTCAGGTCGCCGAACCCGCTGCCGCTCACCGCCTCGACCGCTCTGGGCGACAGGGCGCGAGCTCCGGGTTCGAGGGTTGACCATCCGCCGAGAGCCCTGGCCCGGAGATCGACGGTCGCCTCCTCTATGTCGGAGTACACGAACACCACCTTTGCCCCGTTGGCGAACGACCACTCGTGGCCGTCCAGCACGCCGGTGGGACCGCTTGCCACCGGGTCGACCGGATCGGGGAGAGGCAGCAACTCGTCGATGCCCTGCTCCACCGGCGGGGGCTCGCTGCGGGGAACGGCCGCGTCGAAGGCGGCCTCCAGGTCGGCTGTGGTGGGCACGCTGGCGGGGTCGGGACCGACCGCGATCACCAACGGCGCGGACCGCTCCATCATCCATCTGTAGCGGTCGGTGAGTTCCTCGGCCGTCATCTCTTCGAGCAGCGCCGTGAGCCGGTCGTGCCGGTCCTGACGGGCGCTGATGTCGCCGCCGAACAGGAAGTGCGAGACGTAAGCGTTCGCGTACGCCGGGTCGGTGATGGTGGCGGCGGTCTCCAGCCCGTGGTCCAGCGCCGTGACCAGTTCATCGCGCGCAATGGCCAGGTCGACGTCGGTGAAGCCGTACTCCTGGGCCGTCAGGAGCACCGAGTAGTAGGCGGCGGAGGCCGTGTCCAGGTTCTCCCCCTGCCAGTTGGACCCGTAGAAACGCAAGGCCCGACCGTGGCTGAAGCTGCCGAAATCGGGCTTGTCGACCTGGGTCAGCTCACCGCGGTAGTAGGCATCCTCGAGACGGTTCAGCACCATCAGCCGGATGAGCGTCTCCATCAGGCCCAGGCGTTGCCCGTCCACCGTCCCGGACTCGGATGTCGGGATCGGGATGTCCAGCGAGATGTAGGAGAAGCCCTGGCCTTCGTCGGTGATCACGTGGTAAGAGGGCTCGGGATCCGGCGTGACCACCGGCAGCCAGAACGGCGGGGCATCGCCGGCCGGGATCGGCCCGAAGTGCTCCTCCACCAGGGCTTGGAGTTCGTCCAGGGGAACGTCGCCCACCGCGACGATGGCCATGTTCGAGGGGACGTACCAAGTCTCGTAGAACGCCCTCAGGTCGGCTGCCGTGGTCGCCTCCACGGACTCGAACGTGCCGCCCGGCCACCGTCCCTCGTAGGCCGTTCCCTGGGTGTAGATACGGTCGAACTCGGATCCGACGTACCCGTAGCTGTCCGAGACACGGAACCGGAGCTCGTCGAGCACCACGCCCCGCTCTGCCACCACCCCCTCCGGGTCGATGGTGGCGGCGTGGGCCATCTGCGAGAACACGTGAAGGGCGGTGGAGATGTTCTCGCGGGGATCGGCCGCCACCGTCAGCTCGAAGACGGTCTGGTCGTAACTGACGTACGCGTTGGTATCGGGACCCAGCTCCGCCCCGAGGCTCCGGATGGTCGAGTTCAGGGACTCGGCGGTGTAGGCCTCGGTGCCCTCGAACACCACGTGCTCCAGGAAATGGGCGTAACCCTGGCCCGGCTCGGACTCGTTGGCCGACCCGGCCTTCACCACCAGCCGCAGCGTCACGCTCTTGCCCGGACGGTCGTTGCTCCGCAGGTAGTAGGTGAAGCCGTTGTCGAGCGTGCCGACCCGCACCGCCGAGTCGATGGGGAACGTCACCGGGTCGATCTGGAACACCCAGCCGATCCGTATCAGGTTGGGATCGGTCAGCGCCCTTCCGTCGGCCTGGACCACGCCCTTGTTCAGGTCGTAGATCTCGGGCCAGCGGTTCTCGTCGCCCAGGTGGGCCATGGCGATACTGCGCAGAGTGTCGCCCGGCTGCACGGTCACGGTCCGGGGCTCGGACTCCTCGACCGAGGCGTCGCCCCCGGTCGTGCCCTCGGCGCCTGCCGAAACGGGCACTGCGACCAGAATCCCGACCAGCAGCGCCAGCCCGGCAAAGATCGCCAACGGGCTCCTCGGCCGCCAACTCGTCATCCTCACTCCTTTGCTCTTCCTGCCGGGCGGTCTTCGGCGCCGGGCATGCATACGCGATCGTGTGGGGAGCATCGAAACCTTGGCCCACCCACCTGCCGGCACGCCGAGCGAGTCGCAGATGCCCGGAGGAACCCCACCAGAGATGGCCGTCGTTTCGTGACCCGAAGCAGCTCAGGAGCCCGGAGATCGAGCTTCCCGATAGCTGCCCCCATGATGTTACCGCCTGCCAGTGACAAGGCGATAAACCGGCTCCGGGCGCGAAGGCCGGAGTTGGGCGGCTACCTCGAGGCTACCGGCTCTCGTAGTCGGGGTACTTCCTCACGGTGACCGGTTCACCGGCCGCCTTGCGGGCCCGGTACCAGGACTCGAACCTGGTCATCCACTCGTCGGAACGGGCGATGATGGCCTCCTCGTCAAGGAAGGTGAACTCCCCGCCTCGCAAGAGGAACCTCCCGTCGACCATCGTGTCCTCGACCAGGGTTCCCGCGCACTTGGTGACGATCCAGTAGAGGAGGTTCCCGGCGTTGAGGGGGTAGAGGGTGGTGTTCCGGTGCAGGTCCACCGTAATGATGTCCGCTCGCTTGCCGGCCTCGATGGTCCCGATCCTGTCCCCGAGCCGCTGGGCCCGGGCGCTCCCGATCGTGGCCAGCTCGATGGGCACCCAGGGTTCGAACTGCCCTTCCTGGTCCGGCGGGATGATGGCGTTGACGAGGTAGGCCGTGTAGATGTTGTCGAACAGGTTGCCGGCGGGCATGTCCGTGCCGAGGCCGAGGGTGACGCCGGCCGCCCGGAGGGCGGGGACGTCCGCAACCGAGCCGTGGTAGGTGGCGTTCGACTGCGGGTTGTGCGAGATGGCCACCCCCGCCTCGGCGAAAACCTCCGCTTCGGCCCGGTTCACCTGGTCGCAATGGAAGAACAGCGTGCGTTCCTGGAGCAGGCCCCTGGCCTGGAGGTAGCCGACGATGCCGCCCCAGGAGGCGAACTGGGCGTCTGACAGGTGGCGATCCTCGACGCTCTCGAGCAGATGGGTGGCGAACCCCACGTCGTAACGCTCGGCCAGCTCCATGCACCCGAGCAGCAGGCGTTCCGAGCACGAGTACGTGGTGTGGGGGTGGACCGCCACCTGGATCCGCCCGTCCTCGGCGTTGTGGTAGTTCCGGATCACCTCCTCGGTCAGAGCGAGGTACCCGTCATCGTCGAGCCCGTCCCCGAGGATCACGTTGCTGACGGTCTGGGGATGCATGATGAGCCTCATCCCCGAATCGACCCCGGCGCGGAAGGACCCGTGCGGGAACGGGAAGGCGCTGGTGATGGTGGTGGTGCCGTGCTTGATGGCGTTGCACATGGCCACCAGGGTCATGTCGTAGGTGCTCTCGTCCGAAGCCCAGGTGTAGGCGGGCCAGATGAACTTCTCGAGGCACTCCGAGATGCCGCTGAAGTCGAGCGAGGAGGGGTCGATGCCCGGAAGCAGGTTGAAGGCGTAGTTGGCCAGGTGGTTGTGGCTGTCGATCAGCCCCGGCATCACCAGCCTGTCGCCGCAGTCCACCACCTCGCCGCCCCGCCGGACGACCTCGTCCCTCGGCGATTCCTCGGGCCTGCCGACCGAGTGGATGAGCGGTCCGTCGACCAGCACCCATCCGTCCTCGATGATGCCGTCAGGGTCGGGCGTGGCGATCAGGAACCGGCAGTTGTCGAACAGGATCATGGCACGACCTCCATACGAGACCAGGACCGCGCCGGGACCGCGCCCGGCCGGCCATGGGGCGGCCCGGCCGCCGGATCGGAGTGTACCGAGTATGGCCTGGCGGCTCGTGATCGGGGGAGTCGGTGACCCGCCTGCGGGCCTCGTTCTATGTCACGCCGGCTCGGTGATCCAGAGTGCGCCCAAGCCGGTGGCGAGCGGGATGGCGGTGAGCCACCAGGCCGCGGCCGCGTATCCCCCGGTGCCGGCGGCGAGCAGCGCCACGGTCACCGGTCCGGCGGCTGACGCCGCCACGCTGACCAGCATGGAGACGCCCTGGATGCCGCCGATGTTGGCGAGGCCGAACCAGCGGGGCAACAGGGTGGGGACGAGGGGGAAGTGTGCTCCGCCCCCGGCGCCGAGGAGGATCGTGTAGGCGAACGCCTGCCAGCCCGGTTCGAGGCGCCCGACCATCGCCAGGGCGCAAATGAGGAGGAGCATCGCGGCAGCCAGCAGCACCCGGGCGGGGAGCCGGTCGGCCAGGGCTCCCATCGCCAGGCCGGCGGCGATCATGCCCGTGACCTGGGGCACGAACATCGCCGCGGCCTGGGTCGCGGACAGGCCGGCTCCGGTCAGGACCGAGATCTGGTGGAAGTTGAACCCGGTGGCCACCATGGAGGACGTGGCGATGACGCACGCCATGAGGACGAACCGGCGTTGGGTGATGGCCTGGCCGCGCGTGGCGGGAGTGCGGGCGGTCGGGGCGGCCGCGCGTGCCGTGGAGGGGGGCCGCTTGTTGCCGTCGGGACGCTGGCCGACATCGGAGGGGCGGTCGACGATGCCGAAGTGCCCGATGGGTATGACCACCAGCCAGACGGCGGCCGCCGCCAGCAGCCAGGCGACCCGGACGCCGTAGGCCGCCACGGCCAGCCCCAGTATCAGCGGGGTGAGGCTCATCAGGCCGCTGATGGTGGGTGAGGTCACCCCGAAGACCCGGCCGCGCCGGCGTTCGAACCAGTGGGTTATGGACAGCGAGCTCACCAATGTCAGGGCGCCCTGGCCGAGCCAGCGGATGAGGGTGAACCCGATCGCCAGGGTCACGAAGCCCTGGACGCCCGCCATGGCGACCAGGCCGAGGCCGAACGCCGCCCCGATCCATCTCATGGCGCGCCGGGTCCCGACCCGGTCGATCCAGCTGCCCACCGGCAGCAGGGCGGCGCCGCCGGCCAGGGTGCCGATCAGGTAGGCGGCCGACACCTGGGGCCGGCTCAGCCCCAGTTCGGCGATCAACGGGTCTATCGAGACCGACACGCCGATGGTCTGGCCGGGGCCGGTCATGGCGCCCGTGATGACGGCCAGCCCGGCGATCCGCCAGCCGAGGAACCGCCGGGCAGGCTCAGCAGCGTTGGGTAGGGGATCGGCGGGCATTCGGCTGCGGACCTTCGTTCGGGATGCGTGACCGGTTTAGTGGATCGAATGCCCATCCCCAATTCGAAGCCCCTGCCGAGGCCGGCGCACACCGATCGGCCGTGCGATGAGCGCGCCCGTGTCGAGGACCATTCGCCGTCAATGGTGGCGCGGGCTCGGGCAAGCTCCTCCTCGGTGAAGGCGCCTGGTCGTTTCCGAATCTGCCGGAAGGACAATGTACGAAATGACGGATTAGGCCATGTCTTTTTATCGGTTAGCGGAGTGACACTCTGTGGATTATCCTGCTGACCAAATGCTGATCAGACGCCACTTACATCAACCGCTCCATGATGCGCTGGACCATTTCCGGGTTGTCGTGCTCCATGGCGCTCGCCAGTCCGGGAAGACGACATTGGCCCGGTCCGTCACCGAACAGCGCGGGGGCACTTACACGACGCTCGACGACGACGCGACCAGGGAAGCCGCTCTCGACGATCCCCTCACCTTCCTGGTCGAGCAGCCCGGATTGCTGACCGTGGACGAGGTCCAGCTAGGAGGTGACCGCCTGGTCAGGGCGATAAAGCGGGTCGTTGACTCCGACCCGACGCCCGGGCGGATCCTGCTGACCGGCTCCACAAACTTCCTCACCGTTCCCGTCATCAGCGAGTCCTTGGCAGGGCGGGTGCGTATCCTGCGTCTTTGGCCCTTCTCGGAGGCGGAGCGGATCGGTCAGCCCGTGACGCCGGTGGAGGAATGGTTCAGCACCCCTTCGAGCATCGGCCGTGGCCAGCCCGAGGAGCGCCTCTCCTACCTGGAGAGGCTCTGCCAGGGTGGATATCCGGAGGTCGTGGCCTTGGAGCCGTCGATCCGGCACGCCTGGTTCGACAGCTATGTCGAGACGGTGACGCTCCGTGACATCTACGCGTTGGCGGACATCCGGCGTAAAGCCGCCCTTCCCCGCCTGCTGAGATGGATGGCGGCGGCCACCGCGTCCGAACTGAATGTCACAGCCACAGCGGGGAGGCTCGGCCTCGATCGCAGCACCGCCGTCTCCTACCTGGAGTGGTTGCGGACCGTCTTTCTGGTTCACGAACTCCCGGCCTGGTCTCCCAACTTCAGGTCACGCGCCGTGCGGCGTCCCAAGATCCATTTCTCCGACACCGGATTGGCTACCCACCTTCTCGGCGCCGGACCGGCCATGCTCGCCAAGCCGACCTCGCTCTTGGCCGGCCCGCTTCTAGAGACCTTCACCGTCAACGAGGTCTCGCGGCAGCTCTCAGCGTCGAGCGCGCGGGTGGCCACGTTTCACTATCGCGACCCGCAGAAGCGCGAGGTCGACCTGATAATGGAGCGCCCCGACGGCGCCCTGGTCGCTATCGAGGTCAAAGCCACCCGATCCCCGACCAAGGGACACCTGCGCCACGTCCGGTGGCTCAGGGACAAACTCGACACCACGGCCCCCGGAACCTTCCGAGCCGGAATCCTGTTCCACACCGGCCCCCAATCCTTGACCGTCGGAGACCGCCTCCACCTGCGCCCGATCAGCACCCTCTGGTCGCCTCCGGCCTGATGGCCTGATCCACCAAACCGTCGGATGACCGATCGTCCCTTTCCGGAACCGGGGTCAACCCTTCACCCGCCCAGTTGCATAGAGTGGGGCTTCGCGAGTGATCCCGAGGGCGTTCACGAACGCCTTGCATTGGGTGCGGCAAACACATCTGTTAGCGGACTGAGGTTGCCGGTGTCAGCTGCTTCGAGGGCGTCAATGTATTCGGCGCCCTGGTCCCGGTGAACCACCAGAGGGAACCATCCTTCTCGGAGGAAGACGAGGGATGCGAGAGCCCGAGCCACGCGGGATGATCCGCCGGGCGCCGCGATAGATCACTCTCGCTGCGGACTATCCCGCGGGTGGGTTTCATAGCCGGAGGGGGTTCGTCGTACGCGGAGGTTGTTGGCTTCGAGCCATTTGTGGTGTCGGCGGCAGACGGCGACGAGATTGTCGATGTTGGTGGGGCCACCATCGCGGTGCCATTCCTGGATGTGGTGGAGGTCACATCGGTGCATGGGGGCGCCGCATTCAAAGCAGCCTCCGTCACGGACCGCGACCGTGAGGCGTTGGGCTGCGTTGGCGAGGCGTTGGTTGCGGCCCAGCCAGAGCGGACGACCGGTCCTGTCGAAGATCATGCCGGCCAGCTCGGTGTCAGGGGAGAGGGTCTGGAGGATCTGGCGTGGCACAGGTCCGGCGCCGATGATCTCGACTCGGCCTTCGGGATCAGTGCCGTCCACGACTCCGATCTGGGCGGTGAGGATCAGCTGGATGGACGCCTTGGCCTTGATGCCGAGGTTCTCACCGATGGACTCGCCGGTTGAGGCATCACGGTTGGTCGCCAGCTCGAACAACACATCTGCCAGACGCTGCTTGGGAGTGCGCACCTCGTCGGGTGAGCGTCCGTCCGCGCCGTCTTTCCGAACGTGGTGCTTGTAATGGTTGTCGACCGCTTGGCGGACCTGCTCGAATTGCGGTCGGGGGAGCTTGGCCATGAGTACGCCGAGGCCGGTGTCCTTCTCCACCCACATCTTGGCTTCCCGGGCTCGCCTCTGACGTTCGAGCGGATCGAGGCCCTGTTCGATCAGCTTCTGGTTCGACCACCTCCGGGCGTACCGGTCGAACGAATCGGGGAGCATACCGTCAGCCGCTTCCAGCAGAGCCTCGTCGGCGTTCACGGCCTCTGGGCCGACCTTCTCAGCCGCGTTGGCCAGAGCGTTGACATGACCCGGCGCGATGCCGCCGGTGGCGAACCGTTCCTTGACCTTGGGCATGCCGGAGAGCTGCTTGGCGATCTTGGCCATCCTCTTCGACTCGCGCCCCGGTAGGCGGGCACCCCGTCTGAGCACTTCGCCGGGGTCGAGCCCGGAGCCGGCCTCGGCCACCTGGCGCGCCACGTCGCACATGAGGTAGGTGACCATCGACTGCATCTCGCCCAGCATCCCGGTCACTCGGTTCGCCTCGTCGCGGGACATGGGCCGGATACGAGCCCGGCGCAGCTCGGCTAGCGCCGCGCTGATCCGCTCCACAGCGCCGTCGCCCGATCCGCGTCGCGTCGCGGGGTCGCCCTGGTCGCCGCCGTCGCCGAGAAGCACAGACAGATGTTCGATCTCCATGAACATATATGTAACGCGGCCCTGTGACATATTTCAGCTTCAGACAGTGATAACTAGCAGAATCTCCCTTTGGTCGGACGCCGTGCCCGGTTGTTGTCAATGCGATGGGCGCAGATTGAGAGCCTTCTCCAGGTTGGCGAGATAGCCGGCGAATGCGCGGTGTCCCTCCGGTGTATACGGACCTAGTTGCGCGGTCTCAAAAACTGCGAGTCCTTGATGATCTCCCGGCATCCGGCCGGGGCTACTCGTGCTACGAGGTTCTGGACGATGCCGGCGGCCGACTCCAGCACCTGGCCGGCCTGTTCCAGGAGGTCTACGCCGCCGACCCACCGGACACAGCGGGCGGATAGAAGGAACCTGAACCCGGCGAAGCTCGGATGAGGGCCGCTGCCCGGCAGCTAAATTGGGGAGTCCCGAGTTGAAGGGGGTTGATCCCGATCCTGGAAGGGGCTTGATGACTCTGTTCCCTACCGTCAGCGACGAGCGTCGGCTGGAGATGTTCGCCGACCGGCCGGGGCCGGCCCGGGTTCTCATCGATACCGACACCGCCAACGAGATCGATGACCAGTTCGCCCTGGCCTGGGCGTTGCTGTCGCCCGAGCGCATCGAGGTGGAGGCGATCGTGGCCGAGCCGTTCGGCCACCTCCACATGCGGGAGGAGCTGGTGGCCGAGTTGGAGGCGCTGCGGGCCGGCACCACCACCGGCGCGGTGGAGAACAAGTACGAGGGATGGGCCCGCCACCTGATCGCCCAGGGAATCGAGCCTGACGACCTCCAACTGGTGGGCCCGGCCGAGGGCATGGAGGAGTCCTACGAGGAGATACACCGCGTGCTCGGCAAGCTGGGTATCCCGGGTGACGGCCTGGTGTTCCGCGGCTCGGACCGCTACATGCCGGCGCCCGATGTCCCGGTCGAGAGCGAGGGCGCCCAACGCATCATCGAGGCGGCTCTGGCTGATGACGAGCGGGTGCTGCACGTCGTGGCCATCGGATGCGTCACCAACGTCACCTCGGCACTGCTGATGGCGCCCGAGATCGCCTCCCGCATGGTGGTCAACTGGACCTCCGGGTACCCCACTTGGGTCGACCTCGACAACACCCCCTCCCTGAACCTGGTGCAGGACCGCCATGCCTCCCGGCTGCTCTTCTCCTCGGGCGTGCCGCTGGTCTACCTGCCCGGCTACCACATCGGCGCCCAGCTGAACTTCTCGCATCCGGAGGCGGAGGCCTGGATCAAGGGCAAGGGCGAGATCGGCGACTACCTCTACCACCTGTACGTCAACAACCCCATCTGGATCCAGCGCGGCATCAAGCCGTTCCCAGGGCAGTCGTGGGTGGTCTGGGACCTGATCAACATCGCCTGGTTGATCGACCGCAGCTGGGTGCCCACCCGGACCACGAGGACCCCCCACCTCGACGACGACCTGGTCTGGCAGGCTCGACCCGACGGGCCGGTCATGCTGGAGGCGGTAGGCATCGACCGGGACGCCGTCTACCACGATCTGATCGTCAAGCTCGACGACCAGGACCGCATCCTGGCGTCGCGGTGACCGGGCGAGCGGAGCGAGGAGGCGAGGACGTATGAAAGCGGCCTGCCTGCTTCCCGGAGGCGGTATCGAGCTCAGGGAGCGGCCCGCGCCGTCCCCCGGTCCGGGGCAGGTGCTGGTGGCGCCCCGGCTGGTCGGTATCTGCGGCTCCGATCTCCACTACTACAAGGACGGTCGGATCGGCACCTGGCGGGTCCGGCGCCCGCACGTGCTGGGTCACGAGTTCGCCGGCATCGTGACGGAGCTCGGTGAGGGAGTGGGGGACACCCGCGTCGGCGATCACATCGCGGTCGAGCCCATCGTGCCCTGCGAGGCCTGCGACGCGTGCCGGCGGGGCGTCTACAACCTCTGTCCCCGCATGCGGTTCACCGGGTCGCCCCACACCGACGGCGCCCTCCAGGACCTGGTGGCTGTGCCGGCGCGCGGCGCCCACGCGCTCCCGGAGGGGATGGACTTCGCCCTCGGCGCCCTCGTGGAGCCCACCTCCATAGCGGTCCACTCGGTGCGGCGCGGCGAGGTGCGACCGGGCGAGACGGTGCTGATCATCGGGGCCGGCCCGATCGGCCTGCTGATCCTGGCGGTGGCCCTGGCCTACGGCGCCGGCGCCGTGCATTCCACCGATCTTGATGACGGGCGGCTGGCGCTGGCAGCGGACCTGGGGGCTACCACCACGGTGAACGTCGGCGGGCTGGAGCCCGATGAGATCCTGGAACGGACCGAACGCCTGGGCGCGGACGTCGTCTTCGAGGCGGTGGGCAGCCCGCGCACCCTCGAGACTGCCCTGCGCCTGGTACGGCCCGGCGGGCGGGTGGTGGCGGTGGGCGTGAACACCGAGGAGCGGATCCCGTTCAACCTGCTGCTGGCCCAGTCCGTGGAGGCGACCGTCATCCCCGTCTACCTCGGCCGTGACGCCTTCCCCGAGGCCATATCCCTCCTGGCATCGGGCCGGATCGATGGGACGAGGCTCGTCAGCCACCGCTTCCCCCTGGAACGGACCTCCGAGGCGATGGACACCGCTCTCAGCGTGTCCTCCGGCGCCGTCAAGGTGATGATCGACGTGGCCGGCGCGGCGGGAGGGAACGGCTGATGGCCAGGATGTACTTCGAGGAGGACTCCGACCTGCGAGATCTGGCCGGCCAGACCGTCTGCATAATCGGGTACGGCAACCAGGGTCGCTCCCAGGCCCTCAACATGCGGGACAGCGGCCTGAGCGTCATCGTGGGGAGCCGCCGGGACGAGTCCTACGAGGCGGCCATCCAGGACGGCTTCGAGGCGCTACCGGTGGGCGAGGCGGTGGAACGGTCCGACATCACCTTCCTCCTGGTGCCCGACGAGGTGATGCCCCAGGTGTTCGAGCGGGACATCGCCCCGAACCTCTCGGCGGGTGACATGGTGGTGTTCGCCAGCGGCTACAACATCGCCTTCGACCTGATCGGGCCCCCGGCCGACGTGGACGTGGTGCTGATCGCTCCCCGCATGATCGGCGCGGGCGTCCGGGACACCTACCTGAGCGGTGAGGGGTTCCCGAGCCTCATCGCCGTCCACCGGGACGCCACCGGCACGGCCTTCACCCGGATGCTGGCCCTCTGCGAGGGGATCGGATCGGCCCGGATGGGCGTGATCGAATCCAGCTTTATCGAGGAGGCGACCGTGGACCTTTTCGCCGAGCAGGTGGGGTATCTCTACGCGGTACGGCGCTACTGCGAGGTCCTGGTGGAGGCCGGTTGCAGCCCCGAAGTGGCGATGCTGGAGTTCTACGCCTCGGGTGAGGGGATCGAGACCGCCAAGGCCTATCGTGACATTGGTCTCTGGGACCAAATCACGCTACATTCCCGTACTAGCCAGTACGGGCAGGAAGTGACCGCCCGGCTCTCTTCCGAACAGGAGGAAGCCGAGAGGTCTCGTCTCAGAAAGATCATCTCCCATATCCAGGACGGTTCGTTCGCCCGAGAGTGGGCGGCCGAGCAGCGGGCGGGGTTCCCCGAGTTCGACCGGGTCAGGGAGTTGAACATGGCCCACGAGATGAGGTCGGCGGAGCGGAGCCTGTACGAGGTGCTGGGGCGCGTTCCCTCCGACTGACCTCAGGTCAGCAAGGATTGCCGAAGGGCAGGTTGCTGGCCGTGGAGGGGGCACGCAGGGGCGCAAAACCGTAGAATAAGAGGCCGGGCCGACCGACCGCCGCTCCCTAGCAGGGACCGGTGGGTGATCGGTCCGGTGGAACATGACAAACAAGGAGGGAAGCCGGCAAATGCGCGGGACTACAAGAAGCAAGGGACTGCTACGCCTCGCGGCGTTGCTCTCGGTCATGGCCCTGGTGGCCGCGGCCTGCGGCAGCGAGGAAGCCACTCCGGAGACCGTGGTGGTCACGTCGATCGTGACCGAGCAGGTAGAGGTAGTGGTAACCGAGGTGGTGACCGAGGAAGTGGTCGTCACCGAGGAAGTAGTGGTCACCGAAGAAGTGGTGGTCACGTCGATCGTGACCGAGACGGTCGAGGTCGAGGTCGAGGTTCCGGTCGAGGCCGAGCCGATGGGACCCTCCGGTCCTGGACTCCTGGACCTGAATGACTCCGAGCTGGCCGGCATGTCGTGGGACGAGATCGTGGCAGCCGCCGAAGGCACCAGGCTCAACTGGTTCATGTGGGGCGGTAGCGCGGTCATCAACGGCTACATCAACGGCTGGGTCAAGGACCAGGCGATGGAGCGCTACGGGATCGACCTGAACCAGGTGCGCATTACCGACACCGTCAACGCGGTGGACACGGTGATCAGCGAGACCGAGGCCGGCGAGTTCGCCAGCGGTTCCGTGGACATGATCTGGATCAACGGCGAGAACTTCAAGACCATGAAGAACGCCGGTCTGCTGTTCTGCGGCTACTGGGACATCATGCCCAGCATGGCCAACGTGGACCAGACTGCAGGACCAATCGCCTTCGACTTCGGTACCCCGGTGGACGAGTGCGAGGTTCCGTGGAACCAGGCCCAGTCGGCCGTGTTCTACAACAGCGCCCTCCTGCCGAATCCTCCGGCCGACATGGACGCCATGCTGGCTCAGGCCTGCGAGAACCCGGGAACGTTCACCTACCCTGCCCCGCCGGACTTCACCGGCAGCGTGTTCGTGCGCCACGTGTTCTACAACGAGGCGGACAAGATCCTGCCCGGCGGGCACACCGACATGGTCGGTATCCCCTTCGACCAGGCGATCTACGACCAGGTGGCGCCGGCTACATGGGCGACCCTGAACGCGGTCGAGCCCTGCCTGTGGCGCGGTGGGGAGACCTATCCGGTGGACCTGCCCGCTCTCCATCAGCTGTACGCCAACCAGGAGGTCACCCACTTCCTGGCCTACGGCCCGGCAGCGGCCGGTTCCAACGTGGATAGCGGCCTGTTCCCCGAGGCGACCCGCACGTACGGCTTGGACAGCGGCCAGATCGGCAACACCAACTTCGTGACCATCCCCTACAACTCGCCCAACAAGGCGGCGGCGTTGGTGGTGGCCGACCTGTTGCTGAGCATCGACGGTCAGCTGGAGAAGGCGTATCCCGACGTCTGGGGCCAGATCAACGTGCTGAACTCGGCGGCGCAGGTGCACTTCGCGGATGTTCCCCGCCACCCGTCGGTGGTTGATCCGGGCTTGATCCGCTCGCTGGGTGAACTCCTCGGCGACTGGGTACCGGCCATCGAGGAAGGCTGGGTCCAGAACGTAGCCCAGAACTAGACAACCCGATCATGGGAAGGGCCGGGGGCAAGGTCTTCATCAGGCCTATGACCCCGGCCCTTCACAACGCCGGTCTGCGCTTCACCCCCACGACTCGTCGTTGACGGGGCGCGCGGCGATCTGATTCATATGACACACAGAAGGATGGAACGTGGCGGTTAGGACACCTCGGTTCACGGGGACCGGGCTCTCGGAGAAGGCCGGGCGGCGCCTGACGATCACGGTGCTCCTCGCGCCGGCCATCCTCGTGATCCTGCTCCTGTTCATGGGGGGTCTGATCACCGGCTTCCTGCGTAGCCTGGGCTACTTCCCGCTGATCGGGCTCAACGACTTCAACTTCGACGCCTACACCATCATCTTCACCGACACCGGGTTCATCCGGAGTTTCATCCTCACCTTCCACATCGCCTTCACCTCCACCCTCATCGCCAGCATCCTGGCGGTGGCTTCGGCGATGCTCCTCCGGCCCGCCTTCCGGGGGAAGCGCTTCGTCCAGTTCATCTTCTCCCTCAACCTCACCATTCCCCACCTGGTGGGCGCGGTGGGCGTTCTCTACCTGTTCTCGGGTAGCGGCCTCGTCTCCCGCCTCGCCACCGGGGCGGGCGTGATAGACAGCCCGGCGGGTTTCCCGGCCATGGTCAACGATCCGTGGGCGATCGGCATCATCATCCAGTACGTGTGGAAGGAGATCCCGTTCATCGGGGTGATAGTCCTGGCGATCCTGCTCTCGGTGGGGGAGGACTACGAGTCGGTGGCCCGGTCGCTCGGCGCCAACCGATGGCAGGCCTTCCGCAACGTGACCCTGCCCCTGATCATGCCCGGAGTGGTCTCCGCTTCGGTGATCGTCTTCGCCTTCACCTTCGGCGCCTTCGAGATCCCGTGGCTGCTTGGCTCCACCTTCCCCAAGGCCCTGCCGGTGCTGGCCTTCGAGAGCTACACCGATGTCGACCTGGCGGCCCGACCGCAGGCCATGGCGATGGCGATGGTCATCGCGGTGATGAGCAGCCTGATGATCCTGGCGTACATGAAGGTGTCACGCCGGTACGTGCGGAGCTAGGGCATGGCGGATACTCGAGTCGAACCGACCGCTGCCGGCGCAGGTGGCGTCCCGGCGGAGGACAAGGAGCGTCGATTCAGCTGGCGGATCACCGGTCGATGGGTGGGGATCACCGGCCTGCTGGCTTTCCTCGTGGCGCCCATTGTTCCCCTCTTCGTCTGGTCGATCAGCTTCCGGTGGTTCTATCCGGCCATCCTCCCCACCGAATACAGCGCCCGCGCCTGGACGGAGGTGATCACACCGCACAACGATGTGCTGGGCGTGGCGTGGAACACGGCCCTGATCGCGCTGGTGGTGACGGCCCTGTCCATCCTGTTGGGCGTCCCGGCCGGACGGGCGCTGGGCCTCTACGAGTTCCGGGGCAAGCGGCTGGTGGAATGGATGATCCTGGCCCCGATAATCGTCCCGGGACTGGCCGTGGTGCTCGGTATCCACGTGCTGTTCATCCGGGCCGGCCTGTCCAACAGCATCCCGGGCGTCATCCTCGTCCACCTGGTGCCCACCCTTCCCTACATGACGCTGGTCATGTCGGGGGTGTTCGCCAACTACGACACCGACTTCGAGCTCCAGGCGCGCTCTCTCGGGGCGAGCCGCTGGGCCACCCAGCGCCTCATCACCTTGCCGGCCATCTTCCCGGGCGTGGTGGTGGGAGCACTGTTCGCGTTCATAATCTCGTGGAGCCAGTACGTGCTGACGCTGCTCATCGGCGGCGGGCAGGTGCAGACCCTGCCGCTACTGCTGTTCGGATTCGTCCGCTCGGACCCGGCCATCGCCGGCGCCCTGAGCGTGGTCTTCATCCTGCCGGCGGTGATCGTCCTGCTGCTGAGCTCGCGCTACCTGTCCGGTGACAACGCAGCCGTAGGAGGTATCGGAAACATATGACCCAGGTAACCCTCAGCGGGCTGACCAAGATTTTCGACGAGAAGTCGCCCCCGGCGGTCGATCAGCTCGATCTGGAGATCGAGTCCGGCAAGCTCACCGCCCTTCTCGGGCCGTCCGGATGCGGCAAGACCACCACCATGAAGATGATCGCCGGCCTGCTCCGGCCCACCTCGGGCGACATCAGCTTCGACGGCGACTCCATCCTGAGCATCCCCCCCGAGGACCGGGGAGCGGTGATGGTGTTCCAGAACTACCTGCTGTTCCCGTACATGACCATCGCCGAGAACATCGGCTTCGGTCTCAAGATGCGGAAGGTGGACCGCATGGAGATACGCACACGGGTGACCGACATGCTGGACCTGGTGCAGCTGCCCGGTTTCGAGGACCGCAAGCCGCGGCAGCTCTCCGGCGGCCAGCAGCAGCGGATCGCCCTGGCCAGGGCGCTGATCGTCCAACCGAACGTCCTGTTGCTGGACGAGCCCCTCAGCAACCTCGATGCCCACCTCCGGGACGAGATGCGGGAGCTGATCCGGCGCATCCAGACCGAGATGGGGATCACCACCGTCTTCGTCACCCACGACCAGGAGGAGGCGGTGGTGCTGGCCGACCGGATCGCCCTGCTGTTCGACGGGCGGCTCCAGCAGTTCGACGTGCCGGACGCGTTCTTCGAGTCGCCGCAGAGCGTCGAGATCGCCAAGTTCTTCGGCGGCACCAACTTCATACCGGGCCATTACGAGGGGGGAGAGATAACCACCTCCATCGGCCGGTTCCGGGCGCCGCGGTCGGCGGTGGGCGGCGGTGATGCGGTGCTAAGCATCCGCCCCGAGGCGGTGACGCTGGGTGCCGACGGCGGCAACTCGGTGATGGGACGGATCAGGTCGCACGTCTACGTCGGGCGGTATGCCCGGTTCCGGGTCACGCTGGGCGACATAGAGGTGGAGGCGATCACGGACCCGGGACAGGTGAAGCTGTTCAATGACGGCGACGAGGTGCCGGTCACGTTCGATTCCAACAAGATCTGGGTGATCGGGCCGGCCTCCTCCTCCGTGGAATAGGCGGTCGGTTGCTCCCCACCCCGGCGGCGACCCGTTGGGGACTGGTCGCATCGGGATGGTCTGTCTACGCCCTCTACTACCTGGGGAGGGTCAACTTCTCGGTGGCCGTGCCCCGGCTCGAGGAAGAGGCGGGCCTGTCCGCCACCGAGATCGGGGCGCTGGCGGCCGGATTCTTCTGGGTCTACTCGCTGTCGGCCGTTCCGGTGGGCCGCCTGGCGGATCGCTTCGGGGCCCGGATGCTGGTGGGTCTCGGGCTGGTCGGGAGCGGGCTCCTCAACGGGGCGTTCGTGCTCGGATCCGGGGACTTCCGGTGGGCGCTGGTGATCTGGTCGGCCAACGGGGTGTTCCAGGCCATGGGCTGGACACCTCTGGCAGGCGCGCTGGGCCGGTGGGTGGAGGCGAGCCGGTCGGCTCGGGTGATCGCCTCGTTCGGTTCATGCTTCGTGGCCGGCACGGCCGTTACCTTCGCGGCCAGCGGGTTCATCATCGAACGGGGTGGTGTGGACGCGGTGTTCCTGGCTGCTTTCCTGGTACTCGTCCCGGTCGGGGTGGTCTGGTGGATCGGGGTGCGGGACCGGGTCCCCGAGGCCTCACGGGCCGATCGGGCCTCCGGGTCCGTCTGGGCGGCGATCCGGCTGGTGCCGCCGGCGGTGGCTCTGGGGGTGGCCTACGTGGCGCTCATCGTGTGGACCCCGACTTACTTCGTGGACGTGCACGGCGTGTCGGTGGGCCGGGCCGGGCTCCTGTCGTCGGCCATGCCCGCTGTGTCCATCGTCGTGACGATCGCGGCCGGCCGCTGGTTCCTCCGGATCCCGCACGGACCCGGGGCGGTCGTGAGGGGCGGGACCGTTATCCTGGTGACCGCCGCGGCGCTGGCCACGGTTTCTGCGGCCGACGGCCTCGGGAGCGGCTTCGCGGCGGTGGCCGCGGCCACGGCCCTGGTCGGGGCCTCGTCATCCGTGGTGCTGGGACTGTATCCCCGGGTCGGCTCCCTGGGGTCGGTGAGCCTGACCTCCGGGATGTTCGCCCTGGCATTTAACCTCGGGGGCGGGGCGGGGTCGCCGTTGATGGGCAGGCTGGTCGGTCAGGACGATTGGGACACCGCCTTCCTGTTCCTGGCCGGATCGGTGCTCGTGGGCGCCCTGTGGTCCTACGGCTGGTATGCGATGGCGCGAGCTCGGCAGTTGCGGGAAGGAGCTTCCGATGGCCCGGCATAGGGCGGTGATGGACCTTGGTCGTGACGAGTGGATGGCCGCGCTCGGTATCACGGAGGCCGATATCCCCCATGCCGTGATCCTGGAGGGCTCCTGGTGGAGGGAGCAGCGCACCGCCTGGCGGCTCAGCCGGCTGGAGGACGTGCGCGAGCTCGCCTTCCCCGACATGTTCCTCGGTTACCGGCAAGGGAGACCGGTGGTCTACTCCTGCGTGTACGGGGCGCCCCGCGCCGTGGAGCCGGCCCACCTGTTCGGAGTGCTGGGGACGCCCCGCATGGTGATGATCGGAACCTGCGGCGCCCTTCACGCCGGGCTGTCCACCGGCGACGTGGTGGTCCCGTCGGTGGCGGTGGCCGGGGAGGGCGTGGCCCACCTGTACGGGGCCTCCGACACTGTCGAGGCCGACCCCGGCCTCGCCGCGCTGGGCCGCCGCCGGCTGATGGAGAGGGAGATCAGGGCGGCGGACTCCCTACACCTGTCGTGGGTGTCGATCTTCGCCCAGAGCGGGGAGATGGTGGCCGATTGGCGCGACCGCGGCTACGGATCGGTGGACATGGAGGCGGCCACCCTCTACGCGGCGGCGCGGCACTTCGGATTCGCCGCCACCGCGCTGCTGGTGGTGTGGGACCAGTTGGACCAGGACCGGAGCTTCCTCGACCCGCTCACCGAGGCGCAGCAAGCGCGGCTGGACACCGCCAACGAGGCCGTCTTCGACGTGGCCCTGTCGATCGCGCTTGATACCGGTGCGGGGGAGAGGGCCCGATGAAGGGGCTCGTCCAGCGGGTGGATCATGCGTCAGTGTCGGTGGACGGCGAGGTGGTCGGGCAGATCAAGGCCGGGTTGCTCGTCCTAGTGGGCGCCGGTCGGTCCGACACCGGCGCAGACGCCGAGGCGCTGGCCCGCAAGGTCGTCGGGCTACGCATCTTCCCTGACGAGGACGGGCGGTTCAACCGGTCCCTCGTCGACGTGGGGGGCGCCATGCTGGTGGTGAGCCAGTTCACGCTGTATGCCGATGTCCGCCGCGGCCGGCGCCCCAGCTTCACCGAGGCGGCCCGGCCCGAGCAGGCCGAGCAGCTGGTCGAAGAGTTCGCGGAGGCGGTGAGGGCCCTCGGAGTGGAGGTAGAGACGGGACGCTTCGGAGCCATGATGGAGGTAGACCTCCGCAACAACGGACCCTTCACCCTGATGGTCGAGACCACCGCTGGCCGCGTCGTGTAGCAACACCTGAGTCTGTTTCGCCGCCCGTCAGCGAACCTCAGGATCAGGGCGTCATATATGGCGTCCTGTGCATCAAGTTCAAACCCCACACCGAACCTGAGGCTCACAGCGTCACACATGGCGTCCTAAACCTGAGGATCAGGGCGTCACCCATGACGTCCTGTGCATCAAGTTCAAGACCCACTCCGAACCTGAGGCTCACAGCGTCACACATGGCGTCCTAAACCTGAGGATTAGGGCGTCACCCATGGCGTCCTGTGCATCAAGTTCGAGACCCGCAATGAACCTGAGGCTTACAGCGTCACGGATGGTGTCCTAAACCTGAGGATTAGGGCGTCACCCATGGCGTCCTGTGCATCAAGTTCGA
>WTGW01000199.1:0-14150 GCA_011523395.1 Acidimicrobiia bacterium | reverse complement strand
ATGGTGTCCTAAACCTGAGGATTAGGGCGTCACCCATGGCGTCCTGTGCATCAAGAACCGAGAATCCGGGAAAAACTCGCGAAAATCGGGCAAACTCGCGAAAAACCGGTGCTCCGCACCGGGCCCTCCCCCGCCGCCACCTGTCCTGTTTGGGAGCGTGGTCGGCCATGCCCGGCTGGTTGCCGGGAATCGGCTGTCGCTCCATGAGTTGTCGTGTTCCCTCGGGCCGGCCGTTCCGATCGGTCTCACCTCATCGGCCGGTGTAGGTGCTTGGCAATGGGTAACGTATAGCGAGGGTGTGACGGATTCAACCCCCTTCTGGGAGAACGCGAAATTCTCGGGCGCCGAGACCTGGTTAACGACCCGTGATGCCGGTTCTGTAACCCTGCCCGATGAGGTGGCGCCGCTGCGCCAGGCGGACCGTCGTAGTCTCTCGTGTGACTCGGTAAGACTGACGCGAGAGGTGCTCGATATTGTGAGGACTGCCAGCACGATGACCTTTTCCTTGCCGCCCGAGCTTGCGAAGCAGATCCGCGATGTGGCGGCGGAGGAGGGACGGAGCAGGAGCGAGTTGATCCGCGAGGCATTGCTCCGCTATGTGGAAGGGTCGGTTTGGCGTCAAGTGCTCAGTTATGGAGAGGCGCGGGCCAGGGAGCGTGGCCTCGGTCCTGCCGATGTGGGCCGTCTGGTGGAGGAGTATCGCGCTGAGGCGCCCTCAACGCGGGCGTGAGGGTCGTTATCGACACCCAATGCAATAGCTTCGGGTCTCAACTTCCCGGGCAACGAACGCATCGTCCTCGATCTCGCTCGCCGGGGCCGGTTCGAGTGGTGTACATCGCCGTTCGTCCTCCAGGAGACCGTAGGGGTGCTGGAGAGAGGGTTCGGATGGGAAGGTGGGCAGATGGACGGAGTTCTGGCCACGCTCAGGAACCGGGTGACTTTCCTGGACCCGGACCGGATTCCCTCGATTATCGAGGGTAATGAGGCTGACAACCGTATCCTGGCGTGCGCGGTCGAAGCATCCGCCGACTACCTGGTCACCGGAGACCGACGCTATCTCCTACCCCTGGAGAGAATCATGGGAGTACGAATCGTCAACGCTGCCGTGTTCCTGAACAGCTTGGAAGCCTGAAACGGTGAAGTGCCCCTGCGCCTACTGTCCGGAGGCGAGGTGGGCTTGGCCGGCTTCGCAGAAGGTCAGGAAGTCACAGGAGCGGCAGGCATCGGACGGCGTAGTTTGGAATTGCTCGGACCGGATTCCTTCGACCAGTTCCGTTACCCGCTGCCCGGCTCGCTCCATCCAGGGGCTGTCCGCTTCCTGGCTCACCACGTCCAGTCCGGCGCCGAGGTAGACGAACGACACCTGCAGCGACTCAGGGGCGGGCGTGCCCAGCCCCGACTCCCGCGCTGCCAGGGCATAGGCCTGTAGCTGTACCTGGCTGGAGGCCCGGCGGGATCGGCGGCCCGATTTGAAGTCGACTATCTCCCAACCGCCCTCGCCGTCACCGTAGACGGCGTCGATCCGGCCTCTGATCCGGACCGACTCGGACATCCGGAGCTCGAACGGCGCCTCGACGTGGACGGGGATGCGGTCTGCGTACGGCGACTCCAGGAAGGCGCTCCAGCCTGTCCGCTTGCCTTCGGCGGGCTCGGCGTCCTCATCGAGGGTGTGGTCGTACAGCTGGGGTTCGAGGTCGTCGAAGGGGACCATGCCCCGGTTGTGCAGCTCGATGCGGCGATGCAGTTCGAGGCCGCGGCGAGCAGCGGGTCCCGGCCGGCGGGGAAGCCGGTCCACCTCGGACCAGTAGTACCTCTTGGGACAGTCGGCGTAGGTGACCAGGCCGGTCACGCTGATGACGGTCGGCTCCGGTTCCGGATCGCCTCCGGCGGGATCGGTCAGGGACAGCAGTACCTCTTGGAACTCCTCCACAGCCTGATCGTAGAGGTCCTCCACGCCGAGCCGGCAGGCCCGGTGCGCCGCCCAATCCGGATCGGAGCCGATCTCGTAGAGCGCCCTCTCCCAGGTGGTTCCCAGCACCGGGTCCGGGCCCGCCTCCGGGATCGGGAACCGCAGGCTGTCGGGTCGGGGCGGTGGCTCCGGTATCCACTCACCGATCGTCACATGCTCCAGGCGGCGGGCGGTCTCGACGAGATCGCCGGGTTGGGAGGGCCGTTTGAGCGGCTCGGGCGAGCCGTACCAATGGGCCCCGCTCAGGTAGAGGTGCTGTTCGGCGCGGGTGACCGCCACGTAGGCCAGGCGCCATTCCTGGTCGTAGTGCCGCCGGCGGAGCCGGTCCCGGCGGGTCCGGGGGTCCAGCGCCGCGTCGAGGTTGGCGCGGAACTCGGGATCGATGCGCAGGTGGGCGGGAACCGACGCGTCCATCGTGGAAGGGTCGGCATACGCCCGGGGCCGGGCCGGGAAGTTGGTCTCGTACAGGGCGGGAAGGAACACGGCTTCCCACTCCAGCCCCTTCGCCCGGTGAACCGTGGAGAGCGTGACCGCGTCCTCGTCGGCGAGCCGGGCGGTGTCCAGCCCGTCGTCAGAGTCGTTGCCGATCATATCCAGATGGTCCAGGAACGCCCGTAACGAGAAGGACCCTTCGAGAGGCTGCCAGTGCTCGGTGAAGTCGAGGAAGCGGTGCACGTTGAGACGGGCGGAGATGTTGGAAGGGGTGGGCATGGCCTCGATGTCCTGCCATCCCCCGGTCCTGGCCAGGACCGATCGAGCCAGCTCGGACGGCCCTGCGCCCTGGGCCTCGACGAGGAGCGATCGGTAGATGTCCCGGAAGCGCTCCAGGCGGCCCCTCACGTCCGGGAGCAGGTCCAGGGAGTCGAGGTGCTCCAGTGCCTCGACCAGGATGAAGCGCAGGCCGTCGCTGTTGCGGTTGCGGGAGGCCGCCCATCGGGCAAGGGGCGCCAGGTCGCCCAAGCCCAGGCGGTACCCGGCGCCCATCAGGACCCTTGCCAGGGCCGGGCTGTCGGCCGGGTCGTCCAGCAGGCGGAGCCAGGCGTGCAGCTCGACCACCTCGGGAACCTTGAGCAGGCCGCCCAGGTCGGTGACCTGGAGGGGAATGTCGTGCTCCTCGAGGGCCTGGCGCACCAGCTCGATGTTGGCGTTGCGGCGGAACAGCACCGCCATCTCCGACCATTCCATCCCGGACTCGTGGAGGCGCCGGAGTTCCCGGGCGATCTCCTCGGCCTCCTCCCGGGCGTCGCCCAGCCAGGAGACCTGTACCGAGCCGGGGGGCTTGCCCTCCAGCGCCTCGAGGTCATCGGCCGGGTCGGAGCCCGTGATCCGGGCCCTGACCAGGTTGGCCAGATCGAGGATGCGCCGGCCCGACCGGCGGTTCACGGACAGGCGGAGGGTGCGCGACTCCGACCCGTCAGCCTCCCGGAAGCTGGTGGGGAAGTAGCCGAAGTTGGCCGGGCTGGCGCCCCGCCACTCGTAGATGGTCTGGTCGAGGTCGCCTACCGCGGTCACGGCCCGGCCGGCGCCGAAGAGCGTCGAGAAGAGTTCCCGCTGGGCCGGGTTGGTGTCCTGGTACTCGTCCAGCAGAACGCACCGGTACTGCGATCGGACCCGATCCACTATGCCCCGGTGATCGGGGTCCTGGACCAACGCCACCGCCAGCCGGGTCAGGTCGCCGAAGTCGCGCACGCCCAGCCCTCTCTTCTCCTTCTCGAACATCACGAGGGCCGTGGCCAACTCGGCCCGGCGGGCGCCGGCCTCGTCCACCGGCTCCGAGGCGAGGAGGTCCTCGGGGCGGAGCAGGTTGTCCGACAGCTCGCCGGCCAGGTCGACCAGCTTGCGCACCACCGTCGGCACGTGGGTGGCGTCGACGATCCGGAACGGGGTGGCGAGGACGCACCGGTGGAGGATCTGGCGGCCGGCCGCCGGGGTGATGATGCGGGTACCCCGGTCCATCCCGACCAGCGCTCCGTAGGTACCCAGCAGGTGGGCGGCGAAGCCGTGGTAGGTGAAGACGTCGACCGCATGCTCCGGCCCCATCGCGGGTGTGGACGAGAGCTCGGGGGCCGACCGGATCCGTCCCGCCAGCTCGGCGGCGGCCTTGTTGGTGAAGGTCACCCCGAGGATCTGCTCCGGCAGGACACCGTGACGCTCCATGAGAGCCGCCATGCGGCGGACCAGGGTGAAGGTCTTGCCGGTGCCGGCCCCTGCGGTCACGCGCAACGGCCGCAGGCCGTAGTCGATGACCGCCTGTTGCTGGGCCGAAGGGCGGGGCGTCATCGGCGGTAGGCCTCCTGGCCCTCGGCCCACGCCGGACAGACCAGCCTGACGTCGCAGCGGTCGCAGGCCCGGCCGGGCCGGGGCTCCCAGTCCTCCTGGCCGATCAGGCGGGCGATCTCCTCGAGGCGGCGCCTGGTCTCGGCCTCCCGGTCCGGGCCGAACCTGCGCACGGTGACCTTCTTGGCAGGGGCGTGCGGAAACCAGAACTCGGCACCGGTCACCGGCCCGAGCTCGGCGATGGCCGGATCGGCGTTGGAGGCCAGGTAGTAGAAGCCGAGTTGGAGGGAGTTGCGGGCCTCCTCGTTGGTGGGTGGCGACTTCCCGGTCTTGTAGTCGACCACCCGCAGCGTGCCGTCGGGATTCCGCTCGATCCGATCTATCCGCCCCCGCCAGGTCGTCCCTCCCAGCTCGATCCTCACCGGGTGCTCCAGCAACACGGGGCCGCCGGCGGGCTGCGGCCAGCCGGCGTAGAGCTTCTCCAGCAACTCCTGAGCCCGGCGCTGCCACGCGGATCGCAGGGAGTCGGTTCCGAAGTCGTGCCGGCCGATCTGCGAGTCCAGCACGGACAGGGCGTCATCCACCGTGGACGGGCGGTCCTCTCCGGCCGCCTGCCGCTCGGCGTGCTCGAGCACCGTGTGGATGAGGGCGCCGAAAGTCAGGTGAGGGCTGCCGTCGGCGCCCACCCCCAGCAGGCGTCCGAGTGCGAACTGGCGAGGGCATCTGTCGTAGCCCAGGGCATCGCTGGGAGACAGACGCCGCCGGCCCCGGATGAGGCCGTGGTCGGCGCCCTCGCCGCGCGTGGCTGCATAGCTCTGCGGGGTGCGGATGCCGGGGCGCGAGGCGGTGGCCAGCACCGTGGCGGCGGCGAGGCGTCGATGGTCGTGCTCGGCGGGATCGACCAGCAGGCGCCTCAACCAGGTCTCCGCCTCCCGAGGCGTGACGGGCCTGGCCGGAGCGGAGTCGCCGCTGACGACTTCCACTCCCGGGCCCTCGATCATCTCCAGGAACCGGCTGGGGCGATGATGAGCCTCGCCGGGGCCGGCGGTGGTCGCGGTCAGCACGACGCGCCGGCACGCCCGGGTCATACCCGTGTAGAGAAGACGGGTCTCCTCCTGCAGGCGTCTTGTGGTTGACCGGTCGGGCGCCGTCTCGGACGGGGTGGCGGCGATGGGGGAGCGGAGGAGATCGAGCTGCTCGACCTGGAGCAGGGACCGGTGGCGGCTCAGGTCGGGCAGTACTCCTTCGACCGCGTCGGCGATGAACACCACATCGAACTCGAGGCCCTTCGCCTGGTGGATGGTGGTCAGGACCATCCGGTCCTCGGCGGGATCGCGATGGCTGAGCAGCGGGCTGGCTTCGAAGTCATCGGACTCGACCAGACGGATGTAATCGATCAGGGTGATGCCCGGATCGCGGTCGGCCACCCTGGCCAGGGCCTGGGCGAGGCTCGCCCAGGCCGCCCGGAAGTCGCCGCGCTCCGGGTCGTTGACGAAAGGCTTGAGCTGCGGGAGTCGGGTCCACGCGTGCCAGAACCCCTCGATGGCGGTCCGATCGATCCAGGACGGATCGCTGAGCAGGCCGGCGAGTTCCTCCCCTCCCTCGACGTGGGCCCGGATGGCCTCCGACCACTCCAGGCCGAACAGCCTCCGGTCCCGCTCGACAGCCCGGAGGCGGCCCACGCCCAGGTTGAAAAGGGGACCCAGCAGCACCCTTCTGATCGCTCCGCTCCCGGCGGATGGACCGGAGTCGGAGCCGCGAGCGGCTCGGGCCAGGTCGAGGATGACCCGGGTGGCCGGGTGGTCGGCGAGGCGCTGGTCGGGGCGTTCGTGGGGGATCGACCTCTGCTCCAGGGCTCGCGACAGCTCCCGGAGGAGGCGCCGCTTGGTCCGGACCAGCACCGCCATGCGGCGGAAGGGGATCTCCTGCTCGACCCGGAGCCGGCCGGCCTGGGTGGCTATCCACTCCGCTTCGGCGGACTCCTGGTCGAACACCCGGACCTCGACCCGACCCGGTCCGGCGGCGGCCTCCACCGGACCCGCCGCTCCGGGAAGGTCCACCCCGAGCGTGAGCCGCTCGGCGGCCCGGAGGACCTCGACCGGGGTGCGGAAGGAGGTTGCCAGCACCCAGCGCCGCACCGGACGTCCGTCGGCGAGGGGGAAGTCTTCGGCGAAGCGCTGGACATTGCCCAGGTCGGCCCCGCGGAACCCGTATATGGACTGGTAGGGGTCGGCCGCCACCGTGAGGTTGCGTTCCGGGCCGACCAGCCGCCCGAGCAGCACGGCCTGGGCCCTGGTGGTGTCCTGGTACTCGTCCACCAGCACGTACCGGTAGGGCCGGACTCCCGCCTCCTCCTGCGACCGGTCGGCCAGCACCTGGACGGCCCTGGCCATGAGGGTCCCGTAGTCGATCCGGCCCCGGCGGTCCAGCTCGGCGTCGTAGCGGGCGACGAAGTCGGGCAGGGCCCGCCAGTCGTCACGATCCCGGGCGATCCGGGCCAGGTCGGGGTAGTCGAGCAGCTGTTCCCGGGCTCGCAGGATGAAGTCGGTCACCTCGTGGGCGAGGGTTCTGCTGTCGAGGAGCCGGCGGAGGGGGACCGGCCAGTTGCCCGGCGGGTCGCCGGCCAGGAGTTCCGAGACCAGGTCCACCTGCTCGGGGCCGGTCAGGATGGACGGAAGGGCATCCCATCCGAGCACGTCATGGGCGTGCCGCTCCAGCAGGCGGTAGGCGAGGGAGTGGAAGGTGGACGCACCGATGCCTCCGGCCGGACCTGCCACGGCGCGGTGGAGCCGGTTCCCGAAGTCGGACGCGGCGCGGCGGGAGAACGTGACCGCGAGGATGGCCGAGCCCGGTACGCCGCGGTGGTCGAGCAGATGGGCGATCCGGCGCACGAGGAACTCCGTCTTGCCGGCGCCCGGGCCTGCCACCACCAGCTGCGGGCCTTCGGTCGCCGTCACCGGCCCGTCCCATTCCTCGGGACGGAGCCGTAGCTCGGCGAACCGGGCCGTGGTCGGGCCCGGAGTCACCCGGTGTGGATCGGCCGTCAAGCGGCCAGCGGCGGCCGGGTGGCGAGCGCCGCCTCAGCCTCTGCCTGCCCGGTCTCCTCCAGCACCACGGTGAAGCCGAAGCCGGCCTCGATGATCGCCAGTTCGGCGGCCAGGATGGCTTCCTGGTCCCGGCTGGTTTGGGTTCTCTTGTCTTCAGCCATGGTCCGTAACTTACGGGGAGGGTGTGACACGATCCGACGGCAGGGTGCCGGAGAAGGCGTGGAGGGTCGGCCGCGGGGCCCCGACCTGCGGTTTCGTTGCCGCCAACCGGGCCAACCGGACGTCTCCCGGCATCCTCCTAGCCGAGATCCTACGGTATCCTTGGGTCCGGCGACGTCCCTGCGGCGTCCGGCTCGGATCGATGTCGTATCATCGTCCGTCACACTTGTCCAAGCCCACTCTCGGAGCAGCCGATAGCTCGTGGTCTCCGTCATACCTGTTGAAGCCCTCATAGCCCGCGCCGACCGGGTTGTCGACGTCGTCGCCCCCCAGGCCGACTCGGTTCCCGGCGGCGACAGCTATCACTATGCGGTCGATCATCCCGACTCATTTCTGAACGTCACCCTGGCGGTGGGCGAGTTCCCCGGGCCGACGCCATCCCGGGAGGCGGTCGTCAAGCGGGCTTCCGGTCACTTCCGCGGGATGCTGGAGCGAGGGCTGTTCGAGCCCCTCCCGTCGGCGGCGTTCTTCCTGCTCGAGCTGGACACGGGTAGCCATCGCCAGGTGGGAATCGTGGGTGGGGTCTCGGTGGCGGCGGTCGAGGAGGGGCGGATACTCGGTCATGAGGACACCCTCGAAGGCCCGGTGGAGGACCTGGCCCACTTCTACCGCGGGGCACGCCTCTCGTCCAGCCCGGTGGCGCTCGGGTTCGACGCGGATGAGCATCACCACGCTCTGATGAGGGAGCTCTCCTCGGGCACGCCGCTCCGGGACTTCACGAGCCCGGACGGTGTCCGGCAGCGCCTCTGGGCGGTCATGGACCCGTCCGGACTCGCCGCCGTGCGGGCGGCCGCCTCCCGGGTCGGGACCATGTACATCACCGACGGCCACCATCGCGTGGCGGCGGCCCGGCAGCGGAGTGCCGGCCCCGGCTGGTTCCTGGCCATCATGTTCCCCAACGACCACCTCAGGGCACTGGCCTACAACCGCGTGATCGTGCCCGACTTCGTCCCGTCGCCCGACGAGGTCCGCCGGTCGCTGGGTGCCGGATGGGACATGGACAAACTGGGGCCGGCCGGTTCGGTGGAGTCCCAGCCGCGGGGCACGGGCGAGATCGCAATGGTGCTGGACGGCTCGTCGTACCGGCTGGTGTTCCGCGGGCGGCGTCCGGACCATCCGGTCGAACGCCTCGATGTGAGCCTGCTCCACGACAGCATCCTGGGGCCGGTGTTCGGCATATCTTCCAGCGACGATCCGCGCCTCTGGTACGAGGTGGGGGAGAACTCGACCAAACTGTTCGAGGGCCGGGTCTCGGCCTATCCTGGCGCCGTGGGGTTTGCGATGCACCCGGCTCAGATCGGCGAGATGACCGCAGTGGCCGATGCGAGAAGCCTGATGCCCCCCAAGTCGACCTGGTTCACTCCCAAGCCCCGCTCCGGACTGCTGGTGGTTCGCTGGGATAAGCAGGCGGCCCGGAGCGGTCCCGGGGCACCGGGCGGCGCCCCCGGGGGAGGCAGGGGACGGTGACATGACCGATCAGAGCCGAGGACCCGCGGACGCCCCCGAGATGGAGTGGGACTCCCCCATGTACAAGGAGGCGGTCACCCAGTTCCAGACCGTGGCCGAGAAGATGGGCCTTGACGACAACATCCGCGAACGCCTGACCATGCCGCAAAGGTCCCTGGTCGTCACCTTCCCGTACCGGACGGACGAGTATTCCAAGGTACGCACTGCCTACGGCTACCGCGTGCAGCACGTTCTCACCATGGGTCCCACCAAGGGCGGCATCCGCTACGCCCCGGACGTCAATCTGGGCGAGGTGGCGGCGCTGGCCATGCTCATGACCTGGAAGTGCGCGCTGGTGGGCCTGCCCTTCGGAGGCGCCAAGGGAGGCGTCCGCGTCGATCCGCACGCCGTCTCCCGGAGGGAGCTGCAGCGGCTCACCCGGCGCTACACGGCCGAGGTCATCGGCATGATCGGCCCGCAGACGGACATCCCGGCGCCGGATCTGGGCACCGACGAGCGGGTCATGGCCTGGATAATGGACACCTACAGCCAGCATCAGGGGCATGCGGTCCCGGCCGTGGTGACCGGTAAGCCGCCCGAGCTGGGCGGGTCGGTGGCCCGCAGGGAGGCGACCGGCCGGGGGATCATCAGCCTGCTGCCGTCGGCTGCCATACGGTGCGGCGTGTCGGTGGACGGAGCCCGGGTGGTGATCCAGGGCTTCGGCAACGTGGGTCGCTATGCAGCCATCGCCGCCGCCGAAGTCGGCTGCCGGGTGGTAGCCGTTGGTGACCTGACCGGCGCGATCTACAACGGGAAGGGTCTGGAGGTAGGTCGTCTGGCGCGCTACGTGGATGGGGCCGGGGGAGTGAAGGGCTTTCCGGGGGCCGACGAGATCGCTCCGGACGAGCTCATGGCGGTCGATTGCGACGTGCTGATCCCGGCGGCGGTGGGCGGGGTGATCCACGCCGGCAACGCAGGCGACATACAGGCCAGGCTCATCCTGGAGGGCGCCAACAACCCGACCACCCTGGAGGCCGACCGCATCCTGCTGGACAGGGGAGTGCTGATCGTGCCCGACATCCTCTGCAATGCGGGAGGGGTGACGGTCTCTTACTTCGAGTGGGTGCAGGACCTGCAGAACTACTTCTGGTCGGAGAACGAGATCGTGAGTCGGCTCCGTGAGATCATGATCCGGGCCTTCGAGTCCGTGCTGGAGGTCAGCGTGCGGGAGAAGGTGGACATGCGGACCGCCGCTCTGATGAGAGGAATCGACAAGGTGGCCGGCGCCAAGCTGGTCCGCGGCGTCTATCCCTAGTGGTCAGTGGCCAGTTACCAGTGGCCAGTGGGCGACCTGATCGGTTAATCAAGTCCCTTGTGGCCCTTAAGTGTGTTGGTTGCCCATGTCATGCCCGTGCCAAACCATTCACTGACCACTGACCACTGACCACTGACCACTGACCACTGACCACTAACCCAGGGGCAGGGCGGGCTCCGGCTTGGCATAGGCCTGGCCTTCCGGGCATAGGTCCTGGAAGGAGCACCACCGGCACAGGGCGGACGGCTTGGGCGGGAAGTTGTCCCGCTCGAGGGCGGCCCGGATGGTGGTGGCCAGGGCCAGGATCTGGCGCTCGATGCCGTCCAGGGTGTTGCGATCGATCTCTATCGAGTACACCGTGGAATTGCCCAGGTACATGAGGCGGAGTTCGGCCGGGGTACGTCCACTCTGTCGCTGGACCAGCAGGGCATAGATCTTGAGGGCGAAGAAGGCGGGAAGGGCGAAACGCTCGGGTGGCGCGGTCCCGGTCTTGTAATCGATGATGACCAACTCCCCGTCCGGGCGCTCATCCATACGGTCGAGGATGCCGCGCACCACGATCTCGCCGAGGTCTTCGGCGAGCATGAGCTCCCGCTCGACCGGCGTGACCGAGGTCGGGTCCTCCAGCCGGGCGTAGTTGGCCACCACGCGCAGGCTGTCGATACCCCATTGCCGTTCAGCGTCCAGGTCGTCGAACAGGCCCGAATACTCGGGAGTGGCCCGTAACGCCGTCCACTCCTCGCGGAACAGGTCGAAGAGCCGCTCCGGAGTCCGCTCCGCGGCGGCGAGATCGAACAGGCGCTCCAGCGCCAGGTGGGCGGTGGTGCCCCGCGCCTGCGGCGGCGTGACCGGCTCGGGCAACCGGTCGATGGCGCGGAAGCGGAACAGCAGGGGACACTGTTTGAAGTCACCGGCGCGGCTCGGAGAGATGGTCTCGAGAACCGTCTTGGCGCCATCGGCGGGCCGGGTCTCACCCTCCGGGGACTCGGGCCCGGGGACCTTCTCGAACAGCGCCGGTTGCCTGGCGGCGGGCTCTACCGATGACATGAGGCCGGATCATAAAGACCGGACGTGACACCGGTCGGATGCGGCGACGGGCCGCCCACTCTCGCGATGGTCAGGTCGCGAAAATATCCGGGGGAGCGCGAAAAACTCGGGGCCAAACCGTTGGGTTGCCGTTTCGTGAAGGGTTAACTTGGTGTCAACCAACCGGGGCAACCCGGTCGGGGAACCGGACCGGAGGGTCCGGATTCGATACCTCGGTACCGGATCCAAACTTCGGAAAGGACGTTTCCTCGTCGTAGAGCAGCGATGTTATGGGACGAGGAGGCGGAGGCCCACGCCGGGCGGTGCTTCGGCCCCGTCCCAACGGGTCAGGGAGCCGAGGTGGCAGCGATGTCGCACCGGATCCCGAACCGCCGGCAACGGAGTCACGGTAAAACGTGGCATCGGCGCCCGGCTTACCGCCTGAGGGATGCGGTCGTAGCGATACGGCCAGGCATTCATGAGGCGGAGAGGAGACGAGAAGCTCCTCGGCGCTTGAGCGGCGGCTGCCTTCGGGTGGCGGCGGTTGAAGCGAAAGGGAACCCCGAGAGGGCGCAAGCTCACTCGGGGTTTTCCTTTGGACGGATGCGGCTCGTCCCGTGGCCGTTCAGTTGATACGCCGCTCGCGGCCACTCCACTCGCGGTCCCGCAGCACGAACTTCTGGATCTTCCCGGTCGAGGTCTTGGGCAGGCTGTCCACCATCTCGACCTCGTCGGGCGCCTTGAAAGGGGCGATGCGTTCGCGCACATGGTCGATGAGCTCCTCGGGCGACGCCGTCCCGCCCGCCTTGCGGACCACGAACGCCTTGGGGCGCTCGCCCCAGTGCTCGTGCGGGACCGCGATCACCGCACACTCGAGCACCGCCGGGTGCGAGGCGATGGTCTTCTCCACCTCGATGGTCGAGATGTTCTCGCCCCCGGAGATGATGATGTCCTTGGAACGGTCACGCAGGTCGACATACCCGTCCGGATGCCACACCGCGATGTCCCCGGAGTGGAAATAACCCCCTCCAAAAGCCTCATCGGTTCTCTCGGGGTTGTCGAAGTAGCCCTTCATGACGTTGTTGCCGCGCATCACCACCTCTCCCAAGGCCGTGGCGTCCCGGGGGATGTCCTGCATCTGTTCATCCACCACCCGGGTGGGGTCGGCGATGATGAACGACACGCCCTGGCGGGCCAGGAACCGGGCGCGATCCTCCACCGGCATCTCGGGCACACCGGGCTGGAGCTCGCACACGGTGTGGGGGCCGTAGGTCTCCGTCAACCCGTACATGTGGACGATCTCGGCGCCCAGGCCCTCCATCACCTCGATGATGGTGGGACTCGGCGGCGCCCCCGCGGTGGTGATGGTCACCGGCCGGGGGAAGGGATGGGCCTCGGGAGCGTTGGCGAGGCTGATGAGCACGGTGGGGGCGGCATTGAAGTGGGTGACCTTCTCGGAGTCGATCAGCGACCAGATCTCGGCCGGATCGACTCTGGGCAGGCACACGTGGGTGCCGCCGATAGCGGTCACGCCCCAGGTGGTGCACCAGCCGTTGCAGTGGAACATCGGAAGCGTCCAGAGGTATACGGAGTCGGGAGAGTGGCGGGAGTGGATGATCTCGCCCAGGGCGTTCAGGTAGGCGCCGCGGTGCGTGTACATGACACCCTTGGGCCGGCCGGTGGTGCCCGAGGTGTAGTTGATCGAGATGGTCCGCTCCTCGTCGTCAACCTCCCAGGGGAGCTGCCGGTCGGACCCGCGGGCCATGAACTCATCGATGGGCGTGACCGGGAAGCCGGCGCTAGCACCGGTACGGTCGATCCCCACTATCTCCGAAACGGTGGTGAGTTGATCGGCGATGCCGTCGAGTCCGGCCAGCAGGTGGGTCTCGCCGACGAGGAGCTTCGCTCCCGAGTGGTCGAGGATGTAGCGGATCTCCTCGGGCGAGAGGCGCACGTTGACCGCCACCAGGACCGCTCCCAGGAGGGCCGGCGCGAAGTGGGCTATCAGCATCTCCGGGATGTTGGTGCAGAGGAAGGCCACCCGATCCCCCGGGCCCACGCCCGAGGCGGCCATGGCGTTCGCCATCCTGGTGGTCCGACCGGCCATGTCGCCGTAGGTGATGCGCCGATCGCCGTCGACGATGGCGACCTTGTGGGGATAGACCAGCGCCGACCGCTCCAGGAACGAGAGCGGGGTCAACTCGGTCCGGTAGACAGCGGCCATCGGCGAAGGTTACCCGAGGCAGTGGCCGGTGGCCGGTTGCCAGTGGCCAGCAGCGACCAGGAGGTGATCGGGTTTCGTTGGCCCCTCAGTCTCGGTGGGTGTGCTTGCCGTCCCTGGGTTACAACATCCACTGCCCACTGCCCACTGCCCACTGCCCACTGCCCACTGCCCACTGCCCACTGCCCAGCCGACGGCCGGCCGGGGACATTACACTCGCGACCGGGGACAGCCGGAACCGGCTCCGGCACACGGGCCACAAGGGAACCTGTCCGTGATCCCGCATTCCTAGGCGTAACCCGCCGTCGGACGCGCATACGTGCCGAAGGAGCTCATTCTTGAACGAGCAGCCCATCCGCATCCTGGCCATACCCGGCAGCCTCAGGCGCGACTCCTACAACACGATGTTGCTCGAGGCCGCGAGGCGACTGGCGCCGTCGCCGATCGAGGTCGATGTCTTCGACGGTGCAGGACAGATACCGCTCTTCAATCAGGATTCCGAGGGCGATCTGACTCCCGGAACGGTCCTGGAGCTGCGCGCCAGGATTCGCGCAGCTGACGCCGTCCTGATCGCCTCACCCGAGTACAACGGCAGCATCACCGGCGTGCTGAAGAACCTCATCGACTGGG
>WTGW01000085.1 GCA_011523395.1 Acidimicrobiia bacterium | reverse complement strand
CCGCGCCCGGTGACGAGCCGCCCGACATCTTCATCTACGAGCCGGGAGTGCCGGTTCCGTCCATGGGGGGACACTCGTGCTGCTTCGACAGCATCACCCCGATGGGTCCAGCCGACCAGCACGGGGCGGAGGTGTCCCGGATGATCCTGGTGTACACGTCCGAGCCGCTGGCGGAGGACATCGAGCTGGTCGGAGACGCGGAGGTGACCCTGTACGCCGCCACTACGGCCGTCGACACCGACTTCACCGCCCGGCTCTGCGTGGTGGACGCGGCCGGCCGTTCGGTCAACCTGCAGGAGGGGATACTCCGGGCGCGCTACCGGAAGTCGCTGTCGGATCCCGAGCTGCTAACCCCCGGCCGGGTGTACGAGTTCAAGATCGAGCTGGGCCCGGTGGGCGCACGGGTGGGCGCCGGGTCGCGCCTCCGGTTGAACATCTCCAGCTCCGACTTCCCCCAATGGGACCGGAACCTGAACACGGGCGCCCAGCCGCTGACCGACGGACCCTTCGACTCCATCCCGGCCACCCAGACGGTGCTCCACAACCGCTCCTACCCCACCCGGGTGTCCATACCCGTCCTGAGACCCTGACAAAATGGCAGCGGCGTGAATGATAATCATTCACGCCTTGAATGATTATCATTCAAGGGATGGAGCACGCGATCCTTGCCCGCCTGATCGGGAAGAGCCTCTCGGAACGCCTCCGCGTGATGCCCGCGGTGGTGGTCACGGGCGCGCGCCAGACCGGCAAGAGCACCCTGGCTCGGGAACTGACCCCGGGTAGAAGCTACCGCTCGCTGGATGATTTTGACGTGCTCGATCTGGCCCGCCGTGATGCCGATACCCTGGTGGGTGGCGCCGAGCCGCTCACGCTCGACGAGGTCCAGCGTGAGCCCGCCTTGCTGCACGCGGTGAAACGGGAGATCGACCGGCGGCGCACGCCCGGTCGTTTCCTCCTCACCGGGTCGGCGAACCTGGCGCTCATGCACCGCGTGTCAGAGTCGCTGGCGGGCCGGGCGAGCTATCTGACTCTCAGGCCGATGACGCGCCGTGAACAGATGGGATCGGGCCGGTGCGGCATCTGGGATGAGCTACTCGAAGCACCGGACAGCGACTGGCTCGGCCTGGTCGCTTCACAGCCGGACCGGCCGGAGGACTGGCGTGCGACGGCCCGTCGGGGCGGGTTTCCGTTCCCGGCTGTCCACCTGGCCGACGACCGGGAGAGGGCTATCTGGTTCGACGGGTACGTGAGGACCTATCTCGAGCGGGACCTGCAAGCCCTTTCCTCCATATCGGCGCTGCCCGATTTTCGCCGGTTGATGCGAGCCACCTCTCTCCGCATTGGCCAACTCGTCAACCAGACGGAACTCGGCAGGGACGTGGCGTTACCGCAGCCGACGGTGCATCGCTATCTCAACTTGCTCGAGACGTCGTACCTCCTGGTGCGGGTTCCCGCCTACGCGGTGAACCGGACCAAGCGGTTGATCAAGTCCCCCAAGCTCTACTGGGGTGACACGGGAGTGGCCTTGCATCTGGCTCAGGAGGCGACACCGGGCGGCGCCCACCTGGAGAACCTGATCCTGAACGACCTGCTGGCCTGGCGTGATGCTCGCCTCGACCGGGCGGAGATCCTTTACTGGCGCACGTCGCTCGGCGAGGAGGTGGACTTCGTCATCGAGGCCGGGGACCGCTTGCTCCCCATCGAGATCAAGGCGACCAAGCGCCCCCGTCTCCGTGACGCACGTCACCTTCGCACCTTCCGGGCCGAATACGGCGACCAGGCCCGGCCCGGCCTCCTCCTGCACGCCGGAGCCATCACCGAGTGGCTCACCCCGGACGTCCTTGCCGCCCCGTGGTGGCGGGTGATCTAGCCGCTCGAGGTTGGGAATCGGAAGGGGGTTGACACGCGCTGCCGCTCGACGTATAAATGGTGCAGGCGCGCAGGACATATGCAGGAATAGTGAAGGAGACAGCTGTATGGGCGAGACACACGTACCGGTCCTGATCCGGAACCCAGCCGAGCCACAGCGCACCTGGGAAGGCCCCTTTGTGGTCGGCACGGGCGCCAAAGACTGTCACGTGCCGAGGCGGTACCTGGAAGGTATCGGCCTGGCGCCCAAGGGGGAGCGCGTCTACGAGCTAGCCGACGGCAGCGTGGCGACCGTCGATACGACCGCCGGGCAGTTGGAGTTCATGGGAGAGTACGTTCCTAGCCTCATCGCGTTCGGGGAGGACGGAACCGAGCCGCTCCTGGGAACCATCGC
>WTGW01000079.1 GCA_011523395.1 Acidimicrobiia bacterium | reverse complement strand
CCGTCCACTCTACCCCCAGACTGCGTGGCTGACCCGGAATGTCCTCGTGGGGTGCCACCGGCGCATAGGTGGATCCGGCGCCCGGCCGGGCCGATCGAGTAGGACGGACCGGTGCGGGGACCTACCTGTACCCGCACCCTCTAAGATCCGTTGCTCGAATGGGTTACCCGCCTCCCGACCACCAGCGTGCTGTCGATTACATAGATGGGAAGCTGGATACTCGCCCCCTGTTCGAGCGCGCCGGCCGGATCCGCGACGAAGGGCGGGGACGCACGATCACGTACAGCCCCAAGGTGTTCGTTCCGATCACAACCCTCTGCCGGGATGTGTGCACCTACTGCACTTTCGCCAAGCCACCCGGAGCAGGAGGCGAGTACCTGACGCCCGATGACGTGCTGGCTATCACCGAGGCGGGTGATGCGGCCGGGTGTTCCGAGGCGCTCCTCACGCTGGGCGACCGTCCCGAGGAACGCTGGCCCCAGGCACGAGCGTTCCTCGACTCCCAGGGTCACGGCACCACTATCGGCTACGTCCGGGCTATGAGCGAGTTGATCGTGGAGAAGACGGGTCTGTTCCCCCATGCCAATCCCGGGATCATGACCAGCCCCGAAATCGAGGCCCTGCGCCCGACCAACGTGTCGATGGGCCTGATGCTCGAGAACATCTCTCCCCGCCTGATGGAGCCCGGGATGCCTCACCACAACTGTCCCGACAAGGATCCGGCCGTCCGGATGAGCACGATCGAGGCGGCCGGCGCGGCGCGCGTGCCGTTCACGACCGGAATCCTGGTCGGGATCGGCGAGAACACCCCCGAGATCGTCGACAGCCTGCTCGCCATCAGGGAGGTCCACGCCCGCTGGGGCCACATCCAGGAGGTCATCATCCAGAACTTCCGGGCCAAGGCCGACACCCTGATGCGGAGGTCGGCCGAGCCGATACCGGCTTGGTTCGCCAGGGTCGTGGCAGTGGCTCGCTGGATCCTCGGACCGGAGATGAACCTGCAGGTGCCCCCCAACCTCACGGAGCGGTACGAGATCTACCTGGAGGCCGGGATCAACGATTGGGGAGGCGTGTCACCACTCACGATCGACTGGGTGAACCCGGAGGCGCCTTGGCCGCATCTGGACGAGCTACGGGCCCGGACGGAGGCCCACGGCTTCGAGCTGAGGCCCCGCCTGCCCGTCTATCCCGAGTTCATCGGCGAGACCTGGATCGACCGGGGCTTGATCGGCCGGGCGAGCGCCGCGACCGATGATCACGGGTACGCTAGGCGTGCTTCAAGTCGCTTGGAGGCGCCCCTATGACACCTCGGGTCAACACCGACATCACGTTCTGCCGCCTTCGACCGGCCCACCAGGTCACCGAGGCAGCAGCGGCCACCCGCCGCGCCGAGGGCACCACCTCCCTCGAGCTGCGGGGCCCGGACGCCGAGTCGGTGGCGGGCTGCCTGTCCGGAGGACTGCTGCCGGTGTCCGTGGGTGTGGCCGAAGAGGAGGTCATCTCCTGGGTCCTGCCACCGGGTGAGGCCCTGGAGCTGTCGGATCAGGGGGTTGCCGGCTGGCGGCTCACGGTGGTCCACACGGACGACCGGTCGGAGGTGATCGACGCCCTGGCGAGAACGGGCGCCGCCTTCCTCCGCACTGGTCGGAGTCGGGTGGGCGAGGCAGCCGACATCTGCGGCCTTCCTGCCATCGATGCCAGACCCTCCGTGTTCGCCGACTCCGTTGTGGAAGCCGTCACCGCCGTCGATGAAGGCGCCCGCGACCTACTCCTGCGTGACTGGGACACCGAGCGGATCGGCGAGCTCAGGGTGGCGCTGGGGGGCCGGCTGGTCGAGCGGGTGGCCGTGCCCGGTGGGATCACGGTGAACGAGGCTCGGGATTCGCTGTCGAGAGGTCTGTTCAAGGCGTACCTGGACTTGATCGACGGAGGCGGGTACGCCCGGCCGCGATACGAGTGGGCGCCCGGTATGGCGACCTCGCCTCCTCTCAGCCCGCGGCGTGTCTCGGCGGCCTGGCCGGACGCCCTGTGGACGGACGGATCCTGGCCCGGGATGGCGGCGGCGTCGCCCGAGGTCCGGGCCATACTCGACCGCTCTGTCGAGGCGACGCCGCCCTCGGTGCCCGAGATGGTCACCCTCCTGTCGGCTCGCGGCGATGACGTGGACGCGATAGCCGCCGTTGCGGATGTCCTCCGGAGGGAACGGGTGGGGGAGACCGTCACCTACGTGGTGAACCGCAACATCAACTACACCAACGTCTGCTACT
>WTGW01000013.1 GCA_011523395.1 Acidimicrobiia bacterium | reverse complement strand
GGGGAGGGCCCGGCGGGGAGCACCGGTTTGGGGCGATTTTCGCGTTCTCGGGATATTCCGGCGGTGGCGCCGGGCAGTTGTTGCTTTGCTCATCCCGTCGCTGGTGGCTTGCGGTCTCGGATCCGACCAGACCGAGGAGGTGCCTTCCCCGGTCTGCGCGTCCGGTCAGATCGACGGCGAGGTGGTCCTGCTCAGCCGTGCCGGTCAGATATCACCGGAGGTCATCGACCGGTTCGAGCGGCGCTACGCGGTGGACGTCACGGAGTTGTTCTACGAGACCGATGACGAGATGCTCTCCCGCGTGACCGCAGTCGCCGATCCGTTCGATGTGGTGATCCTCCGCCAGGACCTGGCGGCGATTCTCTGGCGTGGAGGCCAACTCCACGCTCTCGACCCGATTGCCTTGCCGGGCCGGGTCAACCTCGACGCCCAGCTCACGCAACCGAGTTCGGATGCGGAGGGCTTCTACTCGGTGCCACTCGTCTGGGGCACGGTAGGGATCGGTTTGAATGTCAACGTGGTGCCTGACACGGCCGAAACGAGTTGGGGGCTCGTCTTCGACCTTTCCCATGCTTGGATCTACGCGGGCCGTGTCTCGCTCCTTGATGATCCCCGCCAGGTCATGGCCGCCGCCATGCTCTACCTCGGCCACTCCCCGAACTCGACCAACCGAAACCAGGTGCGGGAAGCCGGCCGGGTGGTGGCGGAGGCGAAGGCCCACTTGAGGGGATTCGACTCAGACGACTACGCCGCCATGCTGGCCGATGGAGGGCTCGACCTCGCTCAAGGCCGGTCGGATGACTTCCTGGCGGCCCTCTCTCCCGACTCGGATGACTTTCTCTACGTCATACCCCAGGAGGGGGCCACGATCTGGTTGGAGTCGATGGCCGTGCCCGTCACCTCCCAGCATCCATGCAGCGCCCACTCTTTCATTGACTTCCTGCTCGAGCCCAGGACCGGAGCGCTCGTGGCCGATCACATCGGGGAGGCAACCGCGAACACGGCGTCGCTTTCGTACCTCATGCCCGAGACCGCCGCCAACCGGGCGCTCTATCCGACGCTCCAGGCCAGGGAGCGGCTGGTACTCCTCGAGTACACGGAGGAACTGGACCTCCTGTACGCAGAGGAGTTCGCTCTGGTCGTGGAATAGAAGATGTCATGAGGAGTGATGGAAGGCCGGATCCGCGGGTGGAGGCTTGTAGTCTGAACTGGTGGCCAGCACCGTTCCCAAGCTCCGACCGGTCCTCAAGAAGCGGGTTCCCAACCTTCGCGTGGAGAGGCGGCTCTGGGAGGTGGGACACGAGGTGGTGGTAGGTGTGGACGAGGTGGGACGGGGTGCCTGGGCGGGTCCGTTGACGGTCGGGGCAGCCGTGATCCCGAAGGACCGCCGCATCTACAAGCTACGCGACTCCAAGATGCTCACCGAGGCTGAGCGGGAGGCCTTGTTCGATCGCGTGGCCGGGTGGTGTGTGGGGTGGTCGACCGGCCACGCCGACCACCAGGAATGTGACCGGCTGGGCATGTCGGAAGCCCAACGCCTGGCTGCCCGCCGCGCGCTGGACGGCTTGGGTCTGACGGCCGACCGGATCCTGGTCGATGGTCGCTGGGATTTCGTGGGTGGTTCGAAGACCATCCGGTTGGTCCGGGGGGATGCGACCTCCCTTTCGATATCGGCCGCCTCGATCCTCGCCAAGGTGACCCGTGATCGGATGATGCGCCGTCTCGCGGCCCACTATCCGAACTACGGATTCGAGAACAACAAGGGCTACCCCTGCCCGACCCACAAGGCCGCCTTGCAGGCATGGGGTCCGTCTGCCATCCACCGCCGGAGCTGGGTGTTCATGGACCACATGCCCTGGACCGGGATCCCACGCTACGTCAGACCGGACGCCCAAGGCGTACTCTTCGACGCAGGCTGACACATTATCCCTCAGGTAGAAGGTCATGTCAGGCGGAGGAGGCCGGACCTTTACCGAGAACCTGAGCTTCGCAGGAAACCGGCGATGGCGTCGATCACCTGGTCGGGTCGCTCGACCATCATGATGTGGCCGGCGCCGTCGATGGTGACTTCCTCCAGGTCGGCCATGTGTTCCCTCAGAGGTGCCGCCGCCCGGGACGGCGTCATGATGTCCTGCGAGCCGCGGACGAGAAGCGCCGGGCACCGGATCCGGCCGGCCGCCTCGGCGCCGCCATCGTAGTCATTACAGGCGTGGAGGTCGGACGCCAGGACCCCGGCCGGCGCACGCTCCCACAACCGGATGGTGCCGCCCATCATCCAGAGGCCGGGCGTCTGGTGGCCACCCAGGTGGAAGGGCTTGCCGTGACCCCAGGACGACAACAACTCGTAGGCCAGGTGCTCTCCCCGCTCGGATGCAGCCAGCAGGCCGGGATGGACCGGGATGGCGGCTGCCCCGCCGCACATGGTGAGGGTGGAAGCACGTTGGGGATGGCGCGCCGCCGCTTCGAGGGCGATCAGGGCGCCCATCGAGTGACCCACCAGGTGGGCCTCGCCGAAACCCGCCGCCACCACCAGCTCCGCCACCCAGTCGGCGTAGTCCTCGACGGCGCCGAGCACCGGGCCGTCGGATGATCCGTGACCGGGAAGGTCCACGGCCAGGACGGAGAAGCCGTGGTGCGCGAAGTAGCGAGTCTGGAGTTGCCAGGTGGTCTTGTCGAGCGCCGCACCGTGGAGGAACACCAGGAGCGGCAGCTCCTGGTCGAGGTCCCGGCCGCCTGTGGTGGCGGAGACCACGGAGCCCCTGACCATCAGCTCCATGCCGGCCTACCGCTGGGAGGCCCGCAGGGCGGCTGCCAGGTCGTCCAGCAGGTCGTCCGGGTCCTCCAATCCCACCGAGAGCCGGATCAGGTCCTCGCCAACCCCGGCCTTGGCCAGCTGGTCTGCGCTCATGGTCGAATGGGTGGTCGATGCCGGGTGGATCACCAGTGACTTGGCGTCCCCCACGTTGGCCAGATGCGAGAAGATGCGGAGGCGCTCGATGAACCGCCGGCCGGCCTCCCTCCCACCCTTGATACCGAATGCCAGGATGGCGCCGCACCCGTCGGGCATCAACCGGGCCGCCCGATCGTGGTCGGGGTGCTCGGGCAGGTCGGGATGGCTGATCCAGGCCACTTCGTCCCGACTCGCCAGGAAGTCCAGCACGACGCGGGTGTTGGCGACATGCCTCTGCATCCGGATAGCCAGCGTCTCCATGCCCTGGAGAATGTAGAAGGCGTTCTGGGGGGCTAGGGGCGCACCGAAGTCCCGCAGGCCTTCCACGCGCCCCCGGATGATGAAGGCCTGGGTTCCGAACTCCTCGGTGAACCGGAGGCCGTGGTAGCTGGGATAGGGCTCCGTCAGGGTGGGGAACTTCCCCGATGCCTCCCAGTCGAACCGTCCGCTGTCGACCAGCGCCCCGCCCACGGCCAGCCCGTGCCCGCCGATGAACTTGGTTATGGAGTGGTAGGAGAGGTCCACACCCCATTCGAAGGGCCGGAAAAGGTAGGGCGTGGCGAAGGTGTTGTCCAGCATGAACGGCACGCCGGCCTCGTGCGCTATGGCCGCCACCGCCTCCACGTCCATGATCTCCAGGCCGGGGTTGCCGAGCGTCTCGCCGTACACCAGCCGGGTCTCGGGACGGATGGCACTCTTGAAACCGTCCGTGTCCCGCGGATCCACGAACGTGGTCCGGATCCCGAAGCGGGGGAGGGTGGTGGCCAGCAGGTTGTTGGAGCCTCCGTACAGGGACGAGGAGGAGACGATATGGTCGCCGGCGCCCATGAGGGTGGCTATGGCCAGGAACAGGGCGGACATGCCCGAGGCGGTGGCTATCGCCCCGACGCCACCCTCGAGCGCGGCCAGCCTCTCCTCCAGGGCGGCCACGGTCGGATTGGAGATCCGGCTGTAGATGTGGCCCTGCCGTTCCAGATTGAACAGGCCGGCCGCATGCTCTACATCGCGGAACACGTAGGAGGTGGTTTGATAGATTGGGATGGCGCGGGCGCCATGATCGGAATCGGGGTGGTACCCGGCGTGCACGCTCAGCGTGTCGAAGTTCAACAGCTTGGGATCGACCAATGGCTCTCCTGTCCGGAACAGAGCCTAACGCTGCGGACGCGGCGGCCCGGAGGGCGGCGAGGTGGTCCCGACGGAAGGTGACAGGAGCCGCATGGACGAAGTATCGATCAGCTACCGCGGCGACTTCCAGGCCACCATCACCATCGAGCGGCCTGACACGCTGAACTCCCTGGCAGCGTCCACGCTGACCGCGCTGGCCGCGGCGGCGGCCGAGGTGTCGGCCCGTGGGGACTCGCTCAAGGTGGTGTTGCTGCGGGGCAGGGGCCGGGCGTTCTCTTCGGGGCTCGACCTGCGCATGCTGGAGCCGGACTGCCGCGTCCCGGTCCGGGAGATCGTCCGGGGCGGTCAGACCGTCATGGAGGCATTCGACGCCATCCCGGCGGTCACCGTGGCGGTCCTGAGGGGGGCGGTTGTCGGAGGCGGCGTGGTGCTGGCGGCGGCATGCGACCTGCGGATCGCCGCCGAGGACACCTATTTCTCCCTTCCGGAGGTCGACCTGGGGGTTCCGGTTCGCTGGGGCGGGGTTCCCAGGCTGGTACGCGAACTGGGACCATCCCTGGCCCGAGAGTTGATGTTGACCTGCCGTTCCTTCACCGCCGAGGAGGCCAAGGCGGCAGGATTCCTGGCCAGGGTGGTTCCTCCCGCAGATCTCGATGACGCGGTCCGCGAACTGGCGGATACCTTGTGCGAAAAGCCGGCCAATGCTCTCCTCGCCGTGAAGCGGAGCATCGCCGAAGCGGTCGAGATGATGACGCCTGCCCGGGACGGGCTCTGAGTCGGGGTGTGAGCACCGGACCGGCGGAGTAGGTCCGGCTACAGGTCGGCCGCCCCGATGTCGAACAGGACCTCCTCCCCGCCGGTGACGGCACCGTGGAGAGCCGTGCTGAGCGGTAGCAGCTGCTCGATGTAGAAACGGCAAGTGGCCTGCTTGTGGCGGTCTCCTGTTGCGACCGCCGCCGAGGCTGCCTCCGCCATCATCGCGCCGGCGGCCACACCTCCGAACATGAGGCAGTAGGGACTGGCGCCTGCCAGCACCCGGTTGGGCCGGTCGCTCGCGGCGAGCAGCCGGCCGGTGGCGTCCTCGAGGCGAGAGAGTGCCGCTTCGAGGCTATCCGCCGCTCCGTACCACTCCACCTCGCGCAGGGCGGCCACGGACGGCCACAGCGACCGGACGTACGACTCGACGAACCGGCCTCCGTCCATGGTGAGCTTGCGCATCACCAGGTCGATGGCCTGGATGCCGTTGGTTCCCTCGTAGATCGGGGTGATGCGGGCGTCGCGCCAGTGCTGGGCGGCGCCGGTCTCCTCGATGTATCCCATGCCCCCGTGCACCTGGATCCCGATCGAGGCCACCTCCACGCCGATCTCGGTGCACCACGACTTGACGACGGGGGTGAGGAGGGCCAGGCACTTGGAGTGCCGGCGGCGCTGATCGGCGTCCGGCGCGGCATGGGACAGGTCCTGGTGCATGGCCGTCCGGTAGATCAGCGAACGCATGGCCTCCGTGTAGGACCGCATGGTCATCAGCATGCGGCGCACGTCGGGGTGATCGATGATCAGTGACATCGGCTCGGTGGCGCCCACCGCACGTCCCTGCCGCCGCTCTCGGGCGAAGGCGGCCGCCTGCTGGTAGGCCCGCTCCGCCACGGCCATACCCTGGATACCCACCGATATCCGGGCGGTGTTCATCATCGTGAACATGTTCCGCATGCCATGATCGGCGCCTCCCAGGAGGTATCCGACCGCACCGCCCCGGTCCTCGCCGTAGACCATGACACAGGTAGGGGTGGCCTTGATGCCGAGCTTGTGCTCCAGCGACACCACTTTCACATCGTTCCGCTCGCCCGGCTCGCCGTCCACGCCCGGCAGGAACTTGGGGACGATGAACATCGAGATCCCCTTGGTGCCGGGCGGGGAACCGGTAATGCGGGCAAGCACCAGATGGATCACGTTGCCCGCCATGTCATGGTCGCCGTAGGTGATGAAGATCTTGGTGCCCGTCAGGCGGTAGGTTCCGTCCCCGGCGGGATGGGCCCTGGTGTCGAGGGCGCCCACGTCAGATCCGGCATGGGGCTCGGTGAGGTTCATCGTGGCCGACCACTCGCCGGTGATCATCCTGGGGAGGTACAGGTCCTTCTGCTCATCGGTCCCGTGGGCGGCCAGGGCCGTGATGGCGCTGGCGGTCAGCAACGGACCGGTGCTGAAGGACAGGCATGCCGAGGTGAAGAGCTCCTCGACGGCCACCCCCAGGATGCGGGGCATGTCGGCGCCACCCCACGGGGCCGGGGCGCCGATCGTCCCCCAACCGGCGTTGACGTAGGACTTGTAGGCCTCCGGGAAACCGGGCGGGGTGACCACCCGGCCGTCCTCCAGGGTCGATCCCTCCACGTCCCCAACCCGGTTGAGGGGCGCCACCAGGTCGTGGACGAAGCGGGCGCACTCTTCGAGCAGCGACCCCACCACCTCCGGCTCGGCGTGCCGGAACGATTCGAGGCCGAGGACGTGATCGAGGTCGGCGATGTGCTCGAGGGCGAAGCGGACGTCTCGGAGCGGGGCCATGTAGCCGGACATGGATCGCGATTCTAGGTCCGCGGCAGTCGCTCTAAGCCCCGGCGTCCACCGGCCAGGGTCAAGAGCGGGCTCAGGTTCGACAGCACGGCATTTCTCGCGTTCTCCCGGGATGAGGCCGAATCTGTCCCACCCCGGGTGTACGTTGCCCATTGCCAAGCACCGACAACCGGTACATGAACTATGCCATTGGCTTTACCGGTCCGAGGGAACACAAGGCTCATGGAGCGAACAGCCGATGCCCGGCAACCATCCGGGCGTGGCCGACCACGCTCCGAACAGCAACGGCGGTGGAGGCGGGGGTGGGCCCGGTGCGGAGCACCGGTTTTTCGCGTTCTCGGTTTGTGGGCCGTTGCTGGTGAGGTTGCCGGGGGAGGGAGCCGGCTAGATCTGGTCCAGTCCTTGGGCCAGATCCCCGATCAGGTCCTCTGTGTCCTCCAGGCCTACGGAGATGCGCACCATCCCGTCGGTTATGCCGACCCGGAGGCGTTCCGGCTTCTCCACATCGGCATGGGTCATGGTGACGGGATGGGTGATGATCGACTCCACCGATCCGAGGTTCTCGGCCAGGGTCCAGAGCCGGACCGATCCCATCAGCGACTTGGCGGCCTCCACGCCGCCCTCGACCTCGAAACATCCCATGGCGCCGTATCCGGAAGCCTGCTTGGTGGCCAGTTCGTGCTGTGGGAAAGAAGCCAGCCCCGGGTAGGAGACGGCCGTCACCTTGGGGTGACCTTCCAGGAACTCGGCCACGGCCATGGCGCTGGCCGATTGCCGGTCCATGCGTTCGCTGAGGGTCTTGCTGCCCTGGAGTGTCAGCCAGGCCACCATGGGCGACATGATCAGGCCGGCGGCGTTCTGCACGAAGGCCACCGCCTCCGAGAGCTCCTCCGTCCGGCACACCACCACTCCGCCCACCGTGGCGTTGTGACCGTCGAAGTACTTGGTGGTGGAGTGCACCACCAAGTCGGCGCCGAGTTCGAGCGGGCGCTGGAAATAGGGGGTCAGGAAGGTGTTGTCCACCGCGTGGGGGATACCAAGCGAGGTGGCGATCTCGGAGACCCCGGCGATGTCCGTGTACTTGAGGGTCGGGTTGGCCGGTGTCTCGGTGAAGACGAGTCTGGTCCGTTCGTTGACCGCGGCCCTAACCGCATCGAGGTCGGACGTGTCGGCGAAGGTGAAGTCCACCCCGAATCGGGTGAACACCTTGGTGGCGAGGCGGTAGGTGCCCCCGTAGGCGACGTCGCTGACCACGGCGTGGTCCCCGGCGTTGAGCAGGGCCATGAAGACGGCGTTGGTGGCGGCCATACCGGACGAGAAAGCCGTTGAGCCGATCCCGCCCTCGAGCTTGGCGACTCGATCCTGGAGCGCCGTGACGGTGGGATTGCCGGAACGGGAGTACGAGTAACCGGTCGCCATGTAGTCGTCCACGGACGGCTGCACGAACGTGGTCGCCTGGTGGATGGGCGTGAGGATGGCGCCGCTGGCCGGATCAGGTGTCACTCCGGCGTGTATCTGGTCTGTTCTGAACCCCATCGGTCTCCTTCGGGTCGGTGACAGGTTACCCCGACGTCCGGGATAGTCCGGCAGCGGGCCGGTACCATCGCCCGATGGCCCGCACGATCACGACCACCGAGATGCACACCGGTGGGGAGCCGGTCCGGATCGTGGAGTCCGGGTACCCGCCCATCCCGGGGGCCACCATCCTGGACAAGCGCCGCTACGTCCGCGCCGAGCTCGACCACCTGCGGACCGCTCTCATGCACGAACCGCGCGGCCACTTCGACATGTACGGGGTGATTCCGGTGGAACCCGACCTTCCGGGAGCCGACCTAGCGGTGCTGTTCATGCACAACGAGGGTTACTCCACCATGTGCGGCCACGCCGTCATAGCGCTGGGAAGGTATGCGGTGGATCGGGGACTGGTTCCGAAGGCAGAGCCCGAGACCAGGATGGTGATCCAGTGTCCATGCGGGCCGGTGGCGGTCCGCGTCGAGGTGGACGGTGGCAAGGCGGGCGCCGTCGGCTTCGAGAGCGTGCCCGCCTTCTCCCACTCCCTTGATCTTGAAGTAGATGTTGAAGGTTATGGTTCGGTCTCGTGCGACGTAGCGTACGGGGGCGCCTTCTACGCCGTGGCCGACGCTGCCCGTTTCGGGCTGGAGGTGCCGGGTTCCCCGGTTAGGGACCTGGTTACCGCCGCCAACACGCTGTCCGCAGCGGTGCGGGAGCGCGTCGAACTTGCCCATCCGGACGCCGGTGACCTGGGTTATCTGTACGGCTCGATCCTGACCGACGGCCGGGACGACGAGCCTGTATCGGCCAACGTCTGCGTGTTCGCCGATTCCCAGGTGGATCGGAGCCCGACCGGATCGGGAGTGACTGCTCGGATGGCCCTCGGCCATGCTCGCCGGCAGGTGCGTCCGGGGGAGGAACGTGTTTTCGAGAGTGTCACCGGATCGACCATGACCGGACGGATCGTGGCGGAGCGCGCGGTCGGTGATGTGCCGGCGGTCACGGTGGACGTGTCCGGGAGGGCCTACTACACGGGCGAGGCCTCGTTCGTCATCGAGCCCGATGACCCCTTCCGGTACGGCTTCCTGGTGCGGTAGGAGGCCCTATACCCGGGTTAGTTCAGCTTCGAGATGAACCTGAAAGGGCTGACCGACCGCGGCCATCCACAGGCGGTAGCGCATGGTGTCTCCCACCACACTGATTCGACGCTCCACCCGGGAAACCTCGACCGCGGTCGGGCTCAGCCCGACATCCTCGGACCGGAAGCACACCTCGTCCCGGCCGATCTCTCCCGTGTGGACCTCCACGATGCCGGTCGGTTGGGCGATGATCAACTCGACGCCGTCCGGACCTCCCGGCCGGATGTAACCCGACTCGGAGTGGAGCGGTTCATCCGCTCCGGCTCGCCTGGTCCGCTGCCGGTAGGCGATGAAGGGCTTGCCGGGGCCTGGGGTGAAGACGGCTTCCTCGACATACTCGAAGGGTTCGATAGTGGGGTACCGGCCGCTGCCCGTGCCCCTCCATGTCCCGACCAGGAAGGCCAGCGGGGCCAGGTCGGGGTGGGCTCGGCTCACTGAGGCGCCGGGACGCGGCAGGACACTCCGGTCCCCTTGAGGCCGCAGTAGCCGTTGGGGATCTTGGCCAGGTATTGCTGGTGGTAGTCCTCGGCGTAGTAGAAGGGGGGCGCCTCCCGGATCTCGGTGGTAACCGGACCGAAGCCCCGGGCAGCCAGATCCCGCTCGTAGGCCTCCTTGGTCTGGGAGGCAAGTTCGCGCTGGGCGTCGGATGTCCAGTAGATCGCCGACCGGTACTGGGTGCCCCGATCGTTCCCTTGGCGCATCCCCTGCGTGGGGTTGTGTTCCTCCCAGAACCGCTTCAACAGATCTCCGTACGAGACGAGTCCCGGATCGAACACCACCAGTACCGCCTCGGTGTGCCCGGTGTAGCCGCTGCAGACCTCCCGGTAGGTCGGATTGGGGGTGAACCCACCCTGATAACCGGCCGCCGTCGTGTACACGCCGGGAATCTGCCAGTAGATACGCTCGACCCCCCAGAAGCAACCCATGCCGAAGTAGGCGACTTCCATACCGTCCGGAAACGGCGGCACGATGGTCCGACCGTGCACGAAGTGCGGGCGCGGCTCCAGGACCGGGGCATCCCGGCCGGGCAGAGCCGACTCCGCCGAGATCAACAGGTTCTTGGCACTCCGGAACATCAACCTCACCCTCTGCGCTTCCCTCTGATTCTACGCCGGCACCATTGCTACCCTGCACGCCCGGAGCCCACATCGGGTGTTTCGCGGACCCGGATCCCCCCGGTCCGGGACCGGAATCGACTTGGAGGTGTGCACGGATGCGCGTCGGGGTCAACATTTTCCTCACCGACTACTCGATCCAGCCGGTTCAACTGGGGGAGGAACTGGAGGCTCGGGGGTACGAGTCGCTCTGGGTGGCGGAACACAGCCATATCCCGACGAGCCGGATCACTCCGTGGGGAGGGCGGAAGGATGCCCCGCCGCTGCCGAAGGAGTACCGGTACACCTACGACTCGTTCGTGGCGCTGGCTGCCGTCGCAGCTACCACCGATCGGCTGAAGATCGGCACCGGCATCGCCCTGGTGGCACAACGGGATCCGATCTGGCTGGCCAAGGAGGTGGCTTCGCTGGACATCATCTCCGAAGGAAGGTTCGAGTTCGGGATCGGGTTCGGCTGGAACCGGGAGGAGATGGCCAGCCACGGCATCGAATCTCGGACGAGGCACAGGTTGGTCCGGGAGAAGATCGCCCTGATGAAAGCCCTTTGGACCGAGGACCGGGCTTCCTACCGGGGAGAGATGATCAGCCTGGAGGAGAGTTGGGCATGGCCCAAGCCCTACCAGAAGCCCCATCCACCCATCGTGATGGGAAGCGGAGCCGGCCCCATGGCGCTGGCGGCGGTGGCCGAATACTGTGACGGATGGATGCCCGTGCACCCGCAGAACCTCGCCGGGGACATCGCCACATTGCGCGGCCTGCTGGAGAAGGCCGGGAGGGATCCGTCGGAAGTGGATATCGGCGTCTACGGCTCCCAGCCTGACCCTGAGTTATGGAAGGAGTACGAAGCCTTGGGGGTATCCCGGGTGACTATCTTCCTGCCCCCCGCGCCTGCTGACGTAATCGTGCCGCTCCTCGATCAGCATCGTCACCTGGTCGACGACTAGCACCCGCCCCGCCCGGATGGCGCCGGTTGACTCGCTCCGGGCCGGGCAACCGGATGAAGCGGGTACGATGTCGCGATTGCGAGCGAGCCGGCGAGGATGCGTAGGTGAGTTACCAGGGTTACGTACGGGTCATCGGTGAGGGCGGGAACATCCTGGACGTGGCCGAGGCGTCGCTGGGTGAGATTGACCATCCGGGCCATCGTTGGGGAGGCACCATGATCGTGTGGAGCGGGGGCGCGCTCGACGGCAAGACCATGATGGTCGATCTGGAGGTTCCCGGTTCCTTCCGTGCGCCCGCCCTGATCCTTCCCGGCCCGGTGTCGGGTAAGCAGCGTCAGATGTCGGTGCTGGGTAGCGGGGACCCACCCTTCTCCGGCTAATCCCGGACTGGTCAGGGCAGGATCCAGGCCTCCGAGCCGTCGCTCGAAGCCGCCGCGGCCAGGTTGCGGACGCTGTTGATCACCGCTCCGAGGAGGGCGAGCACGAGGGCGGCGTCGATCACAAGAACGGAGACGATCGGTAGCGTACTCACCAGGTTGGGAACCGCGGTGGCGGCCGTGTAGAGGATTACCAGCGTGGACCAGGTCATGATCGCCGCAACGATGAAGAAGACGGGCTTGGAAGCGCCCTCGGATCGACCGATCCCCTTGTAGATCAGGGGCGCCAGCACCGCCAGAATCCCGAAGGCGACCAGGGTGGCCTGCGCGCCCAGCCCCAAGAGCACCAGCACCAGGGCTAGCACGACCGCGATGCTCGACGACCAGCTTCCGGCGAAGGACCACTTCAGCGGGCCGACGGTGCCCGACCATCCGTCCTGGGAATCGCGGACGGCGGCGTAGGCGATCAGGAGTGCCACCAGGCCGATGGCGATGATCATCCATTGCGGGTTCATGTGTTCCTCCCGTTCGCTCTGGCCGGCCCGGAGGTGGGTGCTCATCTGTCGCCGGTCGCGGGCTTGCGTTCCGTCCCTTGGTAGTTAGGACTCTACGGTATGCCCGGGCGTTTCACTAGTAAATTTCGGGCCGAAAACCCGGCCGTAGGTCGATCGGAGGCGCGGTTGAGACTTGCCGAGGTGGTGGCTACGTCGCAGAAGATCGCAGGCACCAGGGCGCGGCGCGCCAAGGTGGCCGGCCTGGCCGAACTCCTTGCCGGAGCGAGGCCTGACGAGATACGGATCCTGGTCGGGTTCCTGGCCGGCCGGCCGCGCCAGGGACGCATCGGTGTGGGCCCGGCCGCGCTGTGGGCGTCGAAGGTCGATCCCGCCCCGGAACCGGTCCTCGACATCGTGGAGGTCGATCGGGTGATAGGTGCTTTCCCGGGGATCAAGGGCCCCGGTTCCCGGACTCGCAGGACCGCCCTGCTCGAGTCCCTGCTCGGTAGAGCCACCGCTGACGAGCAGGACTACCTGCGGCGGCTGCTCACCGGAGAACTCCGGCACGGAGCACTCGAGGGCCTGATGATGGACGCGGTGGCGTCGGCGTCGGGTATCGATGCCGCGGTGGTCAGGAGGGCCGCCATGCTCGGGGGTGATCTCGGGTCGATCGCCGTTCCGGCCCTCACGGAGGGGGAGGCCGCTCTGCGGGAGATGCGCATCGTTCCGCTGCGGCCGGTCCGGCCCATGCTTGCCTCGACCTCCGGCTCGGCCTCCGATGCGATGGAGTCGTCCGGCCGGGCGTCGGTGGAGTGGAAGCTCGACGGCGTCCGCATCCAGGCACACCGGGCCGGCTCGAAGGTGGCGGTGTTCAGCCGGCGGCTCAACGACGTCACCGATCGGCTGCCGCTGGTGGCCGAGGTGGTATCCGGTCTTCCCGTCACGAGCGTGGTGCTCGACGGGGAGGTACTGGCCCATGACGTAGAGGGCCGGCCGGAGCGCTTCGAGCAGATTATGAGCCATTTCGGCACTCAAGAGGACGGCGGGAGAAAGCCGCTGTACCCGTACTTCTTCGACATCCTGCATCTCGATGGCGAGGACCTGATCGACCTACCCCTCGGCCGGCGCATCTCCGTGCTCGACAACCTGGTCCCTGCCGGATGCCGGGTACCCAGGCTGGTGACCGACCGGGTCCAGGAAGCGGAGAGCGCCCTGTCGGAGGCCCGCCGGAGCCGCCACGAAGGGATCATGGTCAAGGCGATCGGCTCCACCTACCAAGCGGGCCGGAGGGGATCGGCCTGGCTCAAGGTCAAGCCGGCTTATCACCTCGACCTGGTGGTGCTGGCCGCCGAATGGGGCCACGGGCGCCGGACCGGGCGGCTCTCCAACCTGCACCTGGGCGCCAGGGACGCAGAGAGCGAAGGGTTCGTGATGGTGGGAAAGACCTTCAAGGGCCTGACCGACGCGATGCTCGCCTGGCAGACGGAACGGTTTCTCGAGATCGCGGTCCACCGGGAACGCCATGTCGTGTTCCTACGGCCGGAGGTGGTGGTCGAGGTGGCCTTCGACGGCGTGCAGTCGAGCCCGGTCTATCCGGGCGGGGTTGCGCTCCGCTTCGCCCGCGTCAAGCAGTACCGCCCCGACAAGCCGCCCGACCAGGCCGACACCATCCAGCAAATCCAGCGGATATTCGAGGAGCGAGGGTGATCCGTTACCGGTGGATGCCGTAGGGGTCTGTATCGGCGGGTTCGGCCATCGAGATCAGCAGGGCGCTGACCAGGACCACCTGGGCCAGTAGCGCCGCGCATCCGGCCAGGATCAGCCCGAGAGTGGCGGGGATGCGCACCAGTACGGGAATGACCGCCCCCACCACCCAGGCGAGTTGGAAGAGGGTCTCCGAATATGTGAACGTCCGGCCCCGTTCCTCGGGCCTGACGCTGGCGTGGAGGAGACCGTCGTATCCGAACTTCGCCGTTCCCCAGGCGAGTCCGGCGAAGAACGCCACGGCCGCCGCCGACCACACCCCGAACACGTGGGCGCTGATGAACGCGGCGGCCGCCTCCAGGGCCAAGGCCGCCACCACCATCGGTTCCTCACGAAGGCGCCGAGCCAGGAACTGCGCCAGCAGCGATGCCACGCCGAAGCCGGCGCCCGCGGCGAGCAGCAAGCTGCCGAATCCCACTATTCCCGCCTCGTTGTCGCGGAACACGAAAGCCACCAGGAGGAGGAGGTAGCCGTTCAGGAGGCGGACGATGGCGGTGGCTATGCGGGCGTGGCGGACCGCCCGCCGGGAGGCGGGGGAGCGGGCGGCGCGGACCGCCTCAGCACCCGGTTGCCGGGTGGCCGGCCGGAGGTCGACCCGAAGACCCAGAGCGGCGATGCCCGACCAGGCGAAGATGCAGGCTGCCAGCACGAGGGCTGCCGTGTTTCCCACCAGGTTGATGGCGCCCAGCCCGATCGGGAGGATGGCGCCCCCGGCGAGGATTCCGAGCCGGGCGAGGCGGGCATTGGCCTCCACCAGATCGGCGGGATCGGGTAGCGCGGTCGGCAGGATCGAGCTGCGGCTGATGCCGTAGATCCGGGACAGCACCAGGATCCCGAACACCATCGACAGCATCACGAGGTCGGTTTCCGCCCGCATCATGGCGATCACCAGCACCACCCGCCCCAATGACCCGACGGCCAGGCCGGCCCGGTGGCTGCGAGGCAGCCGGTGGACCAGCGAGCCGAGCAGGGGTCCGATCACGGCGAAGGGGGCCAGGGTGAGGAGAAGGAAGGCAACCACGTTGCCGCGAGCCTCTGTGGTGGGCACCGAGAAGAACAGCGTGTCGGCCAGCGCCAGAGCCACGAGGGCGTCCCCGGCCACGTTGGTGGCGTGGGAGATAGCCAGCCGCCGGAAGGCCCAGCCGTGTCGTGAGAACTGCTCCTCGATCTTGCGGCCCACGGCCCGGGTGGCGCGGGATATCTTCGAGGGCGGTCGTGGCTGCGGATAGTCGGCGCTCACACCATTAACGTAGCGGCGAGCACCGGCGGATCGTCCCGCCGGTGACCGAACACGAGTCGGACAACCCGGAACGAGATGATGAACTTAAACCAGTTGCAGAAGGTTAAGGAAGGGAGAGGGTTCATCGCCGCGCTGGACCAGAGCGGGGGCAGTTCACCCAAGGCGCTGGCGAGATACGGCGTACCGGAGGACGCCTACTCGACCAGCGGCGAGATGTTCGATCTGATCCACGACATGCGGACCCGGGTCATAACCAGCCCCGGTTTCGGCGGGGACCGGATCCTTGGCGCCATCCTGTTCGCCGACACGATGCGGCGCCGGATCGCCGGTGTGCCCACGGCGCGTTACCTGTGGCGGGAGAAGGGCGTGGTGCCCTTCCTCAAGGTGGACGAGGGTCTGGACCACGAGCGGGACGGCGTCCACCTCATGAAGCCGATGACCGGCCTGGAGGACCTACTGGAGGAAGGCCGGGAGAGCGCCGTCTTCGGCACCAAGATGCGCTCGGTCATCAAGCTGGCCGACAGGGAGGGCATCGAGGCCAACGTGGAGCAGCAGTTCGAGGTGGGGGAGCGGATCCTGGCGGCCGGAATGGTCCCGATCCTTGAGCCCGAGGTCGACATCGACAGCCCGGAGAAGGCCGAGGCGGAGGATCTGCTGCTGGGGGCCATCCTCGCCCGGTTGGGCCGGCTGGGGGACGCGGGCGTGATGCTCAAGCTGACCCTCCCCAGCCAGGACGATCTGTACCTGCGTCTGGTCGACCATCCCAACGTGGTCCGGGTAGCGGCCCTGTCCGGGGGCTACGACCACGGGGAGGCGTGCGAGCGCCTGGCCCGGCAGCGCGGCATGGTGGCGAGTTTCAGCCGGGCCCTCCTGGAGGGCTTGATGGTGGACCAGTCCCAGGAGGAGTTCGATGCGGTTCTGGGCCGGCTGGTGGGCAACGTGTTCGATGCCTCGGTCACGTAACCGTATGGACGTCTCGTAGATAAGCGAGTCATGAGGCCCCTGGCTGACGTTCGTGTCGTAGAGCTGGCCAACTGGATCGCCGCGCCCGCGGCTGGAGCGGTACTGGCCGATCTGGGGGCCGACGTCATCAAGGTGGAGCCTCCGACCGGTGATCCGGTACGCGGCTTCCTCCGTTCTCCCGAGGTCGGCGGCGCCGCGGCCGAGGTGGACTACCCGTTCACGGTGAGCAATCGGGGCAAGCGGTCCGTGACGCTGGCGGTCAACACGGAGGCGGGCCGGGAGGCGTTGCTGGAGCTGGCGGGCTCCGCCGACGTGTTCCTCACCAACATGCTCAACTACCGGCTGGTGAAGTACGGCCTGGAACCGTCCGATCTGCTGGAGGCCAACCCGAGGTTGGTGGTGGCTCGGGTGAGCGGGTACGGGAGCCGGGGCCCGGAGGCGCACCGGCCCGGCTTCGACATGACCGCCTTCTTCGCCCGCGGCGGCATGATCGACACCATGACGCCGCCCGACGGCGACGCCCCCAAGCCGCCGACGGGACCCGGCGACCACGCCACCGCCATGGCGATGGTGGCGGCGATCCTGCTGGGCCTACGGACCGCCGAGCGCACCGGCCGGGGCCAGGTGGTCGATACCAGCCTCCTCTCCATGGGGATATGGACCATGGCCAGCATGCTCGCCGCCACCTTGGTGGACGGTCGGGACCGTGAGCACCGGTCGAGGTCGTCCGAGGTCACGGCCCTGAACAACCGCTACCGGACCTCCGACGATCGGTGGCTGTTCCTGACCATGCCGGGGGGTGCGATGTGGCGACCGCTCTGTCTGGTACTGGGTGTCGAGGACATGATCGAGGACGAGCGCTTCGCAGACGCGGACGCCCGCCGCGAGAACATGGATCTGGTGGTCGAGCGCCTGGACCGAGCGTTCGCGACGAGGACCCTGGGGGAGTGGGGCGTGATCCTCGACGAGGCGGGCCTGGTCTGGGGTCCGGCCTCCAGGCTGAGCGACGTGGCCTCGGACCCGCAGGCCGAAGTCCTGGGTCTCTTTCCCGAGATCGAGCACCCTGCCGCGGGTACGTTCCGCACGGTGGCGACGCCGTTCGAGATGGAGGGCGCCGACCTTCGCCCGACCGCCCCGGCCCCCGACCCGGGCGAGCACACTGAATCGGTGCTGCGGGAGATGGGTTGGGACGATGCCCGCATCGAGGCAGCCCGCCTCCGAGGCGCCTTCGGTCAGCCTGCATGAGGTCAAAGCCACGTAAGAATCAGGGTTAGGGGGAGGGGGCCCGAAGCGTGAGGATTCTGGCGAAGACAGCGGTCTTCACGGTGGTCGCACCGGGGACGTTCTCGGTTCTCGTTCCTCTCCTCATCGCATCGGGTCGAAAGGCGACGGGGGGAGCAGCCTTCGGACTGTCGCTCTGCCTGTTCACGCTGGGGGCAGTCGTGTACCTGCGGTGCGGGTGGGACTTCGCGACGTCGGGGAAGGGAACGCCCGCCCCGATCGACGCGCCGACCCGCCTCGTGACCCGGGGGTTCTATCGCTACATCCGCAATCCCATGTACGTCGCGGTGCTGACCGTGATCGCGGGCTGGGCCGTTCTGTTCGGATCGCTGATCCTTGTGGCGTACGGCGTGGCGCTGTTCGCGGTCTTTTCCCTGTTCATACTGCGCTACGAAGAGCCGCGCCTCGCCCGGGAGTTCGGAGACGAATACGCGGAGTACTTGGAACGGGTCGGCCGCTGGCTGCCGCGATGCCGGTGCTGGAAACGGACCTGAGCCGGGGCGATCCATCTGGACCAGCCTGCCATGCGCTCCTGAAAACGGGCCGGTTCGGGCCGGTTCTCTCCGCAGGATCGTGCTGCTCTCACCTGCCGCGGGTGTGATACGGTCCCGGCCTCCCTGAGGGCTTGAGGCTGAGGCAGCGATCAAAGGTCTAAACTCAGGGTGTGACAGAAGACGGCGGTTCTGCCGCCGGACGCAGGCTCAGACAGCTAGCCCTGCGGGACCGGCACGAAGCCCTCGGCGCCCGCTTCGCACCCTTCTCCGGCTGGGAGATGCCCCTCCAGTACCAGGGGATAGTCGGAGAGCACAATGCCGTGCGCGAGGGGGTGGGCGTCTTCGATGTCTCTCACCTCGGCCGGGCCCTGTTGCAGGGATCGCAGGCGGGGCCGCTGCTCAGATCGGTGACCACCTTCGATGTGACCAGGCTCGTGCCCGGCAAGGCGCACTACTCGCTCTACTGCAACGAGGCCGGGGGCATCGATGATGACGTGTTCGTCTACCGGCTGGCCGGGGAGCGGTGGGCGGTCGTCCACAACGCTTCCAACGCCGAACAGGACTTCGACCGGCTCCGGTCCGTGTTCGGCGACGAGGCTTCCGAGATCACCGCTGAGACCGCGATGCTGGCCGTGCAGGGTCCGGACGCGTTGTCGCTGCTAAGCACGGTCCTCGGACCCGCCGTAGAGGGGCTCGAGATGCGCTCCTGCGTGGAGCTCGACTGGGAGGGTGGGCAGGTCATGTTCGCCCGCACCGGCTACACCGGCGAGGACGGCGGCGAGTGCATAGTCGGGCTCGCGCAGGCCGCGGCGTTGTGGGATGCGCTGATCGGGGGAGGTGCATCGCCGGCCGGTCTCGGGGCGCGGGACACGCTGCGCCTGGAGGCTGCGCTGCCCCTGTACGGCAACGATCTCGACGCTGGGACGAGCCCTTACGACGCCGGCCTGGGTTTCGCGGTGACCCTCGATGACGGGGCGCCCTTCACGGGCCGCGACGCGCTGGCCGAGGCGCGGGAGCGACCCCGGACACGGCGGCTCGCCCACCTCGTGGCGCGGGGGCGCGGCGTGCTGCGGGCGGGCTACGCCGTACACGGTCCGGAAGGCGGCGATCCCGTGGCTCGGCTCACCAGCGGAGGCTTCAGCCCGAGCTTGCGTCTCGGTATCGGCATGGCCTACCTTCCCGTGGAGCTTGCGAAGACCGGCGCCAGGTTCGAAGTCGACGTGCGCGGGCGTATGCTCCCGGTCGAAGTCGTTCGCCGTCCGTTCTACAGAAAGTCGAGGGAGTGATGAAGGCCGATTTCGAGATTCCGGACAACCTCTTCTACTCGGAGGAACACGAGTGGCTTCGCCGTGACGAGGAGAACCCGGACGAGGGCGTCATCGGCATCACGGACTTCGCCCAGGACGGGGTGGGTGACGTGGTGTACCTGGAGCTTCCCGCCGAAGGGGACCGGGTCACTGCGGGTGAGGCCTGCGGCGAGATCGAATCGGCCAAGACGGTCTCCGACCTCTACGCCCCGGTGGATGGCGAGGTGGTCGCCGTCAACGGGGACCTCGAAGACCAGCCGGAGCTGGTCAACGACTCTCCCTACGGAGACGGCTGGATGGTCCGCGTCCGCATGGCCGACGCGGCACAGCTCGACGACCTGCTCGACGCGTCCGCCTACCGGACGCTGCTCGAGGACCACTGAGACGCTGATGTCTGCGCGGCCCTCCGCCTCACCGCATCCCTACATCCCGGCCACGGAGGCCGACCGGGCGCGGATGCTGGAGCGGATCGGAGCCCCCGATGTGGGCGCCCTGTTCGCCGACCTGCCCGCCGCCATGCGGGATCCGGCGATCCACCTCCCGCCCGCGTTACCGGAGCCGGAGTTGATCGCGTTGATGGAGGAACTCGCCGGCGCCAATGCCGACCCGTGGCGACCTGATTTTCTGGGCGCAGGAGCGTACCGGCGTTCCATCCCGGTTGTCACCGCGTTCCTGACCGGGCGTTCCGAGTTCGCCACCTCCTACACGCCGTACCAGCCGGAGATCAGCCAGGGAACCCTGCAGGCCGCGTTCGAGTACCAGTCGGTCGTCTGCGAGCTGACCGGCATGGACGTCTCCAACGCCGGGCTATACGACGTGGCCAGCGCCACCGCCGAAGCCTGCTTGCTGGCTGCCCGGGTCACGAAGCGGAGGACCGTCGCGCTGCTAGAACCCATCCATCCCGGAACCGCCGAAGTGGTTCGCACCTACGCGCACGGCGCCGGGCTGGGCGTTGATCAAGTTCTGTCGCCCGATGCGATCGGTCAAGAGCACGCCTGCCTGGTGGCCCAGCAGCCGGATTTCCTCGGAACCATCGTGGACCTCGAACCGCTCGCCGACGCAGCCCATGCCGTAGGGGCACTTTTTGTGGCGGTCGCCGACCCGTTCGCGCTGGGCCTGCTACGGGCGCCGGGCGATGCCGGCGCCGACATCGTGACCGGCGAGGGCCGTGATCTGGCCGGTCCTCCCAACTACGGCGGGCCGTCCCTCGGGTTGTTCGCAGCCCGCACCAAGTACTTGAGGCAGATGCCGGGTCGCATTGTCGGACGGACCAGGGAACTCGCTGACGGGAACGGCAGGGGAGACCAACGCACCGGATACGTGCTCACCCTGCAGGCCCGCGAGCAGTTCATCCGGAGGGAGCGGGCCACGTCGAACGTGTCCACCGCGCAGGCCCTGATAGCGGTTGCCTTCACAATCACCGTCCAGGCGCTCGGCCCGAGCGGTATGCGCGACTCCGCCGTGCTCTGCTACCAGCGCGCCCACGACGCCGCCTCCCGCATCGCGGCGCTACCCGGTTACGAGACACCCGAACGCGGGCCCTGGTTCCAGGAGTTCCTCGTTCGAGGTCCCATCCCTGCCGCCGATCTGGTGGCTCAGCTGGCCGAGCGCGGCATCGGAGCGGGTCTCGACGTGTCGGCGCGGCCCGAACCCGAGGCACGCGATGCCCTGCTGTTCGCCGTGACGGAGGCGACTCCCGATGCGCACGTCGACGCGTTGATCGGGGCGCTGGCGGAGATCGGGGGAGAGGCGTGAGCAGCTCCGGACCTGGCGTAGCCGACTTCGGAGCGCGCCTGAGCTTCGACCGCGGAGAACCAGGCCGTCGAGCGGTCGACGTGCCCTCGTGGGCGGGGGACGAGGCTCCTCTGCCGGACGATCACCTGCTGCGCGACTCGGTGCGGCTGCCCGAGCTCAGCCAGGGAGGGCTGGTGCGCTACTACACGGCAATGTCGGCGCGGAACTTCGGCATCGACTCCGGTACGTACCCGCTGGGCTCCTGCACCATGAAGTACAACCCGAAGGTCAACGACACGGTGGCGTCCCTTTTCGGGTTCGCACGAGCACATCCGCAGGCCTCGGCGGAGGACGTCCAGGGCACGCTGCGTATCCAGTTGGAGTTGGGTCACGGTCTGGGAGAGCTCACCGGCCTTCCGAATGTCAGCTTCGCTCCCGCGGCGGGTGCGCACGGAGAGCTGGCAGGTGTTCTCATGGTGGCCCGCGCCCTCGATGATCGGGGAGAGCTCGAGACCCGCCGCCGCATCCTCGTACCGGATTCGGCCCACGGCACCAACCCGGCAACCGCCACCATGGCCGGATTCAAGGTCACGCAGATCCCGACCGGCGCCGACGGCTCGCTCGACAGGGCCACGATCGAGCGAGAGCTCGACGAGACCGTGGCGGCGGTCATGGTCACCGCGCCGAACACCCTCGGGCTGTGGGAGCAAGGCATCGAGGAGGTGGCCGAGCTCATACACGAAGCCGGCGGGTACCTCTACGGGGACGGAGCCAACTTCAACGCGATCATGGGCCGCGTGCGCTTCGGGGACCTGGGCTTCGATGTCATCCACCTCAACCTCCACAAGAGCTTCAGTACCCCCCACGGTGGCGGCGGCCCGGGCGCCGGACCCGTATTGTGCTCCGAGGAACTGGCCCCCTACCTGCCCACCCCGGTGGTGGAGGAAGGGGATGACGGTCTCGTGCACCTGGTCGCTCCGGAGCGCAGCATCGGCCGGCTCCAGCAGTTCCAGGGCAACGCAGCGGTCCTCGTGCGCGCCTACGCGTACATGCGGGCGTTGGGGCTCGACGGCCTGCGCGCCGCCTCCGGGCAGGCCGTGCTCAACGCCAACTACGTGCGCGCCCTGCTCCATGGTCATTACGACCTGCCGTACGACCGTCCGGTGCTGCATGAGGTGGTCTTCTCCGGCACCCGCCAGCGCCGGGAGCTCGGGGTGCGGACCTACGACATCGCCAAGCGCCTGATCGACCACGGTTTCCACCCGCCCACGGTCTACTTCCCGTTGATCGTCGAGGAGGCCTTGATGATCGAGCCCACCGAGTCCGAGCCTCCCGAGGCGATCGAAGCTCTGGTCGATGCCCTGATCTCGGTGGCGAAGGAGGCCGAGAGCGATCCGGACACCCTGCACCACGCCCCCTGGACCGCACCCATAGGCCGCCTCGACGAGGCCACAGCCGCCCGCCGGCCCGTACTCCGCTGGCAAGAAGACAGCACATAGCGCCCCCCACGAGTCCAGGCTATTTCAAAATTAAACTTTGAATTAGCCTAGCCGGATTGTAAGCTGCTGTGCATGCTGATCGACAGGGACTTGGCGCCGCAGGTACGCGAGGCCGCGCGGACGATGCCGTCCGTCACTCTGACCGGACCACGCCAGAGCGGTAAGACCACCCTGTGCCGCACGCTCTTCCCCGATCATGCTTACGTGACGCTCGAAGCTCCTGACACGCACGCCTTCGCCACAGAGGATCCTCGTGGTTTCCTGGCCGGGTTATCCAAGGGCGCGGTGATCGACGAGGTGCAGCGCGCACCGCACATCCTGTCGTACCTGCAAGGCCTCATCGATGACGATCCGGAGCCCGGACGCTGGATCCTGACCGGATCGCAGAATCTCGCTTTGCTGGAGGCGGTAAGCCAGTCGCTGGCCGGTCGGACAGCCCTCCACAATCTGTTCACCCTGACCCGTGGGGAGATCGTACGCTTTCCCCGTCACCCGGCAGGTCTTGAGGAGTCACTGCTGGCAGGCTCCTATCCCCGAATATTCGACCGCGGCCTCGACCCATCCGACTGGCTCCGATCCTACGTCGCGACCTACATAGAACGCGACGTCCGATCCATAAGGAGCATCGGAGATCTCGCCACCTTCCAACGGTTCGTACAACTGTGCGCCGGACGCACCGCCCAGTTGCTCAATTACGCGTCCCTGGCCGGCGACTGCGGAGTATCACAGCCGACCGCGAAGGCGTGGTTGTCGGTCCTCGAAGCGGGGTTCGTAGTGTTCCGGCTTCAAGCCTTCCACTCGAACGTGCGCAAGCGGCTCGTCAAGATGCCCAAACTGCATTTCTACGACACGGGCCTGGTCTGCTGGCTCCTCGGCATCCGGACGCCCGAACACCTGCGTTCCCATCCGCTACGGGGTGCGATATTCGAGACGTGGGTCGTTTCCGAGGTCGCCAAGCAGCGGGCCAACCTGGGCGAGCCGGGCGGGCTCTCGTTCTATCGGGATCGCAACGGGGTCGAGATCGATCTGCTGATCGACCGCCCGGACGGGATCACCCTCGTGGAAGCCAAGTCGGGGATCACGGCGTCCTCCAGCTTCTTCGGCGCCGGAAGGACAGTCCAGCGGCACATGGCCTCCATACCTCGCCCATCCGACATCATGGTGGTGTACGGGGGTGACGATCTCCAGTTCCGCTCGGACGGGACACTCATGCCGTGGGCGCACCTCCATGACGCCGGCCCCAAGTGATGGTTGCGCGGGTCGACGAACTGGCCCCGCCTGAGTCCGCGCTCCGCGACTGGGTAGCCTGGGAGCGTGTACGCACACCGGATCCGATGGGAGTCCCGACGCTCGCCCATCCTGTCCACGCGGGGTGTGGTGGCCTCAAGCCAGCCGCTGGCCACCCTGGCCGGTATCTCGGTGCTGCAGTCGGGCGGCAATGCAGCTGACGCCGCCGTTGCCACCGCCGCGGCGCTGGCGGTGGTCGAACCGGGTTCCACGGGCATCGGCGGTGACTGCTTCTCCCTCTTCTTTGACGCCGGCCGAGGCGCGGTCGATGCCGTCAACGGCAGCGGACGGAGCCCCAAGGCTCTGACACCGGAAATGGCCGGGGGACCGGCTGGCTTCGATCCACAGGGACCCCACGCGGTGACGGTGCCCGGCGCGGTCGCAGGCTGGGTGGACACCGTGGAGCGCTTCGGGCGGATGTCGATGGCTGAGGTGCTGGCACCGGCCATCGCGCTGGCCGAGGACGGGTTTCCGGTGACGCCCATCATCAGCGGCGGCTGGAAGGGGCAAGAAGACCTCTTGATGGCCAGGGGACCTGCCGGCCACGATCTGCTGGTCGACGGCCGTGCTCCAGGGCCAGGCGAGGTGTGGAGAAACGCGTCCATCGCCCGGGTGATGCGCGCCGTGGCGGAGGGCGGAGCCGACGCGTTCTATGGCGGGTGGCCGGCGGGGGCCATCGTCGAGGCTGTGCAGATGAACGGTGGATGCATGACGGCCGACGACATGCGAGATCACCGTTCATCCTTCGACAGCCCGATCTCAACCACGTACCGCGGCTACACCGTCTACGAGTGTCCTCCCAACGGTCAGGGCATCACCGCGCTGATGGCTCTGAACATCCTGGAGGGATTCGACATCCCCTCGACCCGACCGAGGTCGCCGGAAGCGTTGCACACGACCATCGAGGCGGTCCGCCTGGCCTTCGCCGACGCCCGGGCCTACATCGCGGACCCCACCCGCGCCCGCGTCCCCGTCGCCGCCATGCTCAGCAAACGGTACGCGGCGGAGCGTCGCCGGCTCATCTCCTCCGAGGCCGCCATCGAGTTCGCAACCGCCGGCCACCTGCCGGGCGGCTCCGACACCGTCTACCTGTGCACGGTCGACGGAGAGGGGAACGCCTGCTCCTTCATCAACAGCAACTATCACGGCTTCGGAAGCGGCATCGTGCCCCGTGGCTGCGGATTCAGCCTGCAGAACCGCGGCGCCGGGTTCGTCCTCGAACCGGACCACCCCAATGCCATGGAGGGCGGGAAGCGCCCCTACCACACCATCATCCCTGCCATGCTCACCCGGCCGGACGGGTCGCTCATGGGACCCTTCGGGGTGATGGGCGCGTGGAATCAGCCCCAGGGACACGTCCAGGCGGTCATCAATCTGGTGGACCGCGGCATGGATCCCCAGAGTGCCATTGACGAGCCTCGCTTCTCGATCTACGACGACCCGCCCAATGGTCAGATCTGGGTCGAGGACACCATGCCCGAGGACACGATCAGCGCCTTGGCCCGACTCGGGCACCCCGTCCGTCCCGCTTCGGGCGCCCTGCGGACAACGGTGGTAGGCCGAGGGCAGATCATCGTGCGCGATCCGGAGACCGGCGTCCTCTGGGGCGGCTCCGATCCCAGGGGCGACGGCTGCGCCATCGGCCTCTGAGCTCTTTTTCTATGTCACCTGCGATGAGGCCGGCGGCGTTCGTCTAGCGTCAGATCGGTCAGCGCACGGAGGGGTGCCGGGACGCTCGAGCCGGCCTCCAGGTCTGCCGACGGGGTCGCCCGGCCAAAGCGGGTCGTGATCGGTACCGTTCCCGCCCACCAGGGGCCTTCGATGTCCTCGGGATCGTCGATCGGATCCCCGGTTCTCACCTTCGCCGACGCTTCCGCGAGCGGGAGTTCCAGGACCAGGGTCTTGCGCAGCTCGGACCGCGACGGCGGGCGGACATCGTCCCAGTGCGCGACCACGTGGTCGGTGATGAGCTTGAGTGCTTCAAGCTTCCGCCGCTCGTCGCGGATCCGTCGGCCACGGCCCCGCACCACCACCGAGCGGTAGTTCATCGAGTTGTGGAAGGGGGAGCGGGCCATCACGAGCCCGTCGAGGTGCGTGACGGTGGCGCATATCTCCTGTTCCTCACCCGAGCCGAGGAGGTGATTGGCGATGGCCCCGTGCAGGTAGAGCATGTCTTCGTCACGGCCGTAGGCCATCGGGAGAACGAGGGGACCGTCGGGCGTGGCCACGCCGACATGGGCGATGACGCCGGCGTCCAGAATCTCCAACACGTCCGCCCGGTCGTAGCGGGCCCGTTCCCGACCTCGGCGCACCCTTGTGCGGGCAGACGGCGGCATGGGGCTGTCATGAGCTGCAAGGTCGTCCATGGCCGGGGGAGGGTAGCGCTCGCGCACTGATAGTCGCACCTGGCCGGCGTCAGGATTACCGAAGTCCCTCCCCCTCTCGGATGCTCAGTAGTCCAGGAGTGTTCTGACAATGCGCCTGACCTGATGGCTGATGTCGGGGGCTACCAAACCGAGACGACGAACGAGTCTGCTGCGGTTGATCGAGCGAATGAGCTCGCACTGGATGAAGCTCGTGCGGTCGAGACCCGTATGGGGTGTCGGCTCGACTTCGACATGGAGCGAAAGGCGCCGATACGTTGTCGTCAGCGGAACGACGATGACGAACGGGAATCCGGTCCCGAACGTCGGTGGCGGACCGATGATCAGGGCCGGCCTATGCGATGCCGGCTCTCCGGGATACGGGTTGCCGAAGTCGACGAGCCAGAGTTCGTCAATCGAGGCCATCGGCAACCGAAGTCGACTCCGCCTGTTCCAGGTAGGACGACCATGCTGCCCGATCCTTCCGCAGTTCCGCCACTTCGGCCGCCACGCGATGGGCGAACCGTTGGCGACTAAGCGCCTCGGCCGCCTCCCGGATGGTCGCTCCGAGAGACACACCGGCCCGCTCGCTCATCCGCACGAGGCGCGCGTGCGTCTCCCTGTCTATCCGGACTGTTGTAGTACTCATGGCCTGAGTATACATTATGTATACATCCTTGTACATGCCGGTGCTCGACTAAGCCTTGTGGACTAAGTTGGCTAAGGAGACACCGTATGCGAATCGTCAACATGCATGAAGCCAAGACACACCTGTCGCGGCTCGTGGAGGCCGCGGCGAATGGTGAGCCGTTCGTAATCGCACGGGCTGGAACCCCACTGGTGAAGGTGATGGCGGTTGATGCTCCCGTGCCTGGACACAAGCGGCGCGTGGGTTTCCTGGAGGGCCGTTTCTCGGTTCCCGACGACTTCGATCGCATGGGAGCCGGAGAGATAGCAGCCATGTTCGACTCTGACACATGAGCTGTTACTCGACACCTGCGTCCTGCTTAGGCTCCATCGAGGGCGTCTAGAAGGCCGAAGTCCCGCTGTCGGAGGGGCGCAGGTTCAGAGGGTCTGCCGTACCTTGTCGGCCCCGTGGAACAGGATGTCGCGCACGGCTTCGGAGGCCTTGCCGTGGAACCTCACTGTTTCCGGGTCGAAGTCCCTGGTGGGCCGAGGGGTGTGGGTGAAGTGCCGGTAGGTGTCCTCGCCCCGGACCAGGGCCGCGCTGTCCCAGTCGCCGATGATCTGGCGGGTCCTGGTCGGCATGTAGTGGAACGAGACCCCGATCCGGCGGTCTCCGGACGTGTTGGGGGAGGAGGCATGGGCCAAGCGACCGTTGTGCATGGAGATCTCACCGGGCCGCAGCGGCATCGACACGGTCTCGGCCTCGTCGACCTCCACCGTTATCTCCTGGCCGCGGGTCAGCATGTTGTCCTGTTGGTACGTGTCGCTGTGGGGCATGAACTCGCCCCGGTGGCTTCCGGGCAGAACGCTCATGCAGCCGCTCTCGGGCGTGGCGGGTGACAAGGCCAGCCACACCGTTATCAGGTCATCCGTGTCCAGCCCCCAATAGTTGAGATCCTGGTGCCACGACACGTAGGACTTGGTCCGGGGCTCCTTGATCCAGAACAGAGTGTTCCAGCAGAGGATGTTCTCGCCGATCAGGTCCTCGACCGCGTCGAGCACGGTCCCGTCGCGCATCAACTCGTCGACCCAGCGGAACAGCAGGTGGCACTTGTTGCGAAGCGCCCCCGACACCGGCCCTCCCTGCTCGGATTCGAAACGCTCGAGCATCTGCCGGTAACCGGCCGCACGGGCCGGATCCATCACCCGTACCGGGCAGATGTACCCGTCCCGCCGGTACTGAGCCACCTCATCCGCTGTCAGACGCTTGGGCATCACACTCCTATCGGCAGCTTCAATGGACCCTAGCGAAGGCCCAGTTGTCTCATGCGTGCATGCCGGTGAGAATCGCTACGGGACTGAGACGGCGCTAGGGAGGTGAGCATGGGTGCTGACAAACAACTGAAGGTGTTCACCTGGAATGTCAACAAAGCGGGAGAGTCACGGCGTGCTTTGTGGGAGGTGGTGCGGCGTGAGGAGGCCGACATCGTCCTGCTGCAAGAAGTCACGGGAGTACCCGCGGACCTACAGAGCAGCTACAACTGCCACTTGGTGAGACCAAGGTACTTACGTGGCGACAAGGCACCGTTCGGGACAGCGATTCTGTCCAAGTGGGAAATGGACACTCGCCCATTCCTGAAGTCGCAGCTCGGATGGGTGAACCGTATCCAATCGCAGCACCACGGATGGATCCTCGAGTCCGAAGTGACCACAGGCCTGGACACCACGCTGAGAGTGGTGTCGGTTCACTCACCTGCCTTTCCCATTTCCGCAGAGACGTTGCAGGATGCAGATGTCGCCGGCATCAAGCTCGCGAACAATCCGCAACTCTGGTTCACCGAGATTCTGTGGGCGTTGCTCAGAGACTCGGACACTCCGGAGGAGACGAACTGGGTTGTCGGTGGCGACTTCAACAGTTCGGTTCTGTTCGATCACCCGAGGGATCGAGGTAACGGGGAAATCATACGCCGGATGAATGCCTTGGGCCTGACGGACTGCCTTAACCACTACAGGGACGGGGATGTGCCGACCTTCAGGCATTCAGGAGGGAGCATCAGCCACCAACTCGACTACTGCTACGTGAGCACAGGCTTACTCGAACGTCTGACGTGTGCCCGGGTACCGAGCCATCAGGAAGTGTTTGGCCCGACTCCGAAACTGAGCGACCACCTCCCGATCGTGTGCGAGTTCGACGTCTGAAACCGTTGGCGGCTAGCGAGGCCTACGGTCCAGCGGTGAGGGAGTAGTTGGTGCTGCGACCCCGGGCTGAACTTCGGACGAGGACTCCATCGTTTACCAGGGCTGTTATGTCGCGCAGGGCGGTGTCTTGCGAGCACTTGGCGAGCTTTGCCCACTTGGAGGTGGTCAGTTTGCCCTCGAACCCGTCCAGGAGTCGGTTGAGAACCCTCCGCTGGCGCACATTGAGCGGGACGCCTTCGACCTGTCGCCAGAAGCGAGCTTTGGTGAGTACAGATGCCAGGGTCGTCTCGGCTCCGTCGATGGCTCGGCCGAGGCAACCTAGGAACCACTCCATCCACTCTGAGATGTCCGGTGTTCCCTTCTGGGTTCGTTCGAGGATCCGGTAGTAGCCGCGGCGTTCCACCCGGATCTGCGATGACATGCTGTAGAAACGCTGTGAGCTGCCCTCCGAGCGGGCTAGGGCCATGTCACTGATCGCCCGGGCTATGCGTCCGTTGCCGTCGTCGAAGGGATGGATGGTCACGAACCAAAGATGCGCCAATGCCGCCCGAAGCACCCCGTCAGTGTCCGACGGCTCGTTGAACCACCTGAGGAACTGGTCCATCTCGTTGCCGATCCGCGCCGCGGCAGGTGCTTCGAAGTGCACTCGTTCCTTGCCGATCGGTCCGGAGATCACCTCCATGGGTCCCGTACGGTCGTCACGCCAGCCGCCTACGGTGATCGGTCGCAACCGGCTGCGCCCGGTAGGGAAGAGTGCCGCCTGCCAGCCCCACAGCCGCTCGACGGTCAGTGTGCGGTCATAGTTGCCGGTTGCGTCCAGCATCATCTCAACGACGCCCTCGACCCGGTCCGCCGCGTGGGGAAGACCACCGACATCCAAACCGAGGCGACGGCCGACAGACGAGCGGACCTGTTCTAGGTCGAGACGTTCACCCTCGATGTCACTGGACTTGTGGACGTCCTGGGTCAGAGTCTCGAGAATCGCTTCCTGCCGCAGGTCGAACCCCAACGATTGCATCCGGCCCACCAAGCGTCCCTGCTTGTAGCGGACAACTGCCAGGCTGTCCGCAACCTTGCCGGCCTCCCAGCGGAGTTGGGGCCAGTCCCGATGCTCATGAATATACAACCGCCGCATAAGATGCGGTGATTGTAGCAGCTAATCACCGCATCAGGCTCCGGAGCATCCCGCGGGGTGTGCTGGACAGGGCACTCTGGGGTAGAGCAGTATCGCGATCGCCGAGGATGCGGATTCCCAACAGGTCCGGCGTCGAACTCGGCCAGGGAGTGAACACGCTCGCTAGGAAACTTCACGGTCTCCGTGACTCGTTACCCGGCCTTGGGACATTCACGACGGACCTGGGCCCCCTTCGCCGGAGTCATGGGACTTCGCCGGCGTTGGATGGGATAGGAGATCGAGGGTAGGGATACAGGTGGATCATCGGAACCACAACTTTACATAACATGCATTATGGGACACTCTGACCTCGTCTGGTAGCGCCCGGCTTCCCGAGGTCCATCGCTCCTGCCTACGTCCGGTTATCCGGCAGACGGTTCCTTGCGGGATGGTCGATTAGTCGATTGTGGGGTCAAGTCCGAATGCGGACTGGACTGTCCTGATCGTGTTCTCATCGCGGAGTTTGCAGGCGACGTGCTGTGAGGAGAAAAGGCCGCGTTCCCAGACCGCGTCCTCGATGGGCCGGGTGCCCAGCCACTCGACCGGTACGACCATCTCCGTCAGATCGGGGTCCTCCGAGGCGGCGTTCTTCCACTTCTCGGCGCTTAGCTCTGGTTGACTGAGGAGCGGTTGGCTTTGCCCGTCGATCTCAACGTCGGCAGCGCGAGCGGGAGTCATCTCGCCCGTGACCCGGCCTATGCCGACATAGCCGGCGCCACCCACATATGCGAACACGCGTTTACCCGGTGTGAGGTGTCTTAGGGGTTTCCAGTAGCGCGATCCCCCGCCTGCGCTTAGGAGACCGTATTTTCTGGCTACGGACCAGCGTTCGGGCTGATCGGCCCGGTCGAGGACGCAGTAGAAGTCCCGGCCGTTCCATGGCCTGCTCTTCCGCCGCGATGGTCGCTGGGTCGTGTCTCCGTCCGGCTGAGGATCGAGCAGCCATGTTCGGGCGAGGTAGTCACGGTCCTCATCCCTGAAGTGGCGGAAGAACACGGCGTTGATGGGTACGCCGTAGGACTCTGCGAGGAACTCGACGATGCGATCAGAGGTCTGGTCGAGTTCGGATGCGATGATCGTGAACTGCTGATCGGCGTTGACCACATCCGGCAGCGGGCTGTCGAATCGCTCGGCGAAGGCCTCTCCGAGGTCGGTCTCGCCATCATGGTGGTCCAGATAGATCTGCTCCAGGTCCTCGACGCCTAGATCCTGTACCCAGGACCCGTAGTCGAGTGTCTGGGCGACAACGTCGCGAGGAGTCCGATCACGCTTTAGCTCGAGGACATGGGCGCGACCGTCAGCATCCAGGGCCAAGAGATCAATGTATCCGCCATATCGGGTCCGCACCTGGCGTCCAACGACAAGCAGGTCCATCCCGCACATGCCGGGATCTTCAGCGAGCATGTCCTCGAGACGCTGTTCTGAATCGAGCGGCGATGACACCAGATGCCGAGGCCCTGCCTCGGTCATCCTCCAGATCGCCATCTCAACAGCCACTGCGAGTCCTCTCCTTTACGAGAACCTACTTGATACCACTCGGCAGTGACACTCCCCCGCCGACCCATACCCACCAATGCCAGGGTTCAGGTCTTTCGCAGCGCGTACGGGTTCTCCGCTATCCCGATGATCCGCCTCTGGATGGCCTCGACAACCGTCTCAACCTCGGCGGGCCGCGTGTTCGTATGCCTCCGTAAGGGTGGAGAGGAGGTTCTCGCTGATATTCCGAGTTGTCGTGCCCTGGCCGAGCCGGGTGTCAAGCAGTTTCTCGATCGGGTCGATGAATTGAGGTGCCCTCTTCTCGAATACGCTGCGCCAGAAGGCCAGGTAGGCGCCGCGCTCGTTCCAGATCGTGACTAGGCCCACGTTCTCGACCACCAGACGTGGGAGCAAGGTGAATCGCTTCGCTCCCTTGCCCTCGAAGGTAGCGAGTCGTACCCAACCGTTCGCTTCGAGGCTGCGAGCCCACAGGAGCAGACTGTGCAGTGTCTCGTGGCTCTCGGGAGGTGCTTGGCTGATGCTCTGCTCGAATCTTTCGCTCCCCCGATAGAGGGTGCCGGACTTGCCGCGGCGTTTCTCGTTGACGGTTACTTCGTGCCGTTCGGGGGTTACCCGTTGCGGCAGGACGACGGAAGCGCCGCCCACGTCGAAGGAGTTAACGGCGACTAGGTCGATCATCAACTTGTCGGTGACGTGTTCCAGGTAGGCGACAAGTGTCATCAACTCCGCCGGCACTTCGTCGAGTACGAACACGAGCCGGAACCTGCCCTCTTGCAGGTGCTCGTCGAGAGATGTTGTGAACTCCTCGCTGTCGAGCGCCTCCTCATCCACCGATCTCATCGCATCCACAAGGGACTCGTGGCCGCGCTGCTTCAGCTCCGAGCTGAAGCGATCCTCCAGTTGTTCGCGGGTCGTACCGTGGAGGTTCGCCGCGTAGGCGAGGATTTGCGCAACAACAGCGCGGCGAGCCTCGTTGTTCTGCGCCAGCTTGATCTCGATGATGACCGGTCGGCCCGACGCCTCCACCCCCACGAGGTCCGCGTAGCCGGATCCCAGGGGCACTTCCCTACCGAGTACCAGGAGTGCCGGGGCGCCGGCCAGAGGCAGCATCTCTGGCGTGTCTTCGATCAGCCTGTGTAGTGTCGCCTCGTCGGGGAACCCTTCGGGTCGGCTGAGTTCCCATACTTCATCGTTTCGCGTCCAGATTCCCGAGATAGTCATCTACGCCCCTGTTGTCTCGAGTCCAAACCGCCGGCCGGGATTCTGATGCCTACGCCGGGAAGGTGACTGGGCCGACCACGTCTTCTACATCGGCGGCGTCGATGACCACTCGGCCGCGTTCTATGGCCGATTGCTTCATGGTTTCGAGGTCTACTCCGGGGGGTGGTGGGGCGAAGCTGAGGACGAAGGAGACCGTGGCGGAACCCCGGTTCTCCACTCCGAAGGGCATACCCCGGGGAATGTGGAGCGCATCGCCGGGAGAGAGGGCCACGCGGTCTTGGTCGAGGATCCCGTCGAGGTGTCCTTCGAGCATGAACAGCGAGAGCTCGAAGAGCTCGGCTTCTTCAGCATCGGGTGGCATGTAGCCGCCGGCGGGCACGTGGGCCACGTAGGAGAACAGCTCTTTCCCGGCAACCAGCGGCCGGTAGTAGTAGCCGTCGTCTGCGTGCTGGTAGGCCTCGACTTCGGTGAACCTTCGGATGGACATGATCACGGTCCCGGGCAGGCGATTTGGGCGCTCCACTGTAGTGCTGGTCCTAGGGGCCTGTGGCTGCCTCTGCGGGTTGCTCAGACTCCTGCTTGATCGGTCACCAGGTCGGCTACCTGCCGCCATCCGTAGGCCACCTCGGCTATGCCTGCTCCGGCGATGTCGATCGTTCTGCTGTCGATCGGTTCCCCTCCGAGCGCCTCGTAGAAGCGGCAGGCGGGATGGTTGTCCTTCGCCACCCACAGCAGCATCGATTCGAACCCGTCCGCCACCAGCCTCTCCGCCACGGCCGAGACGAGGAGGCGCCCCAAACCCCTGCGCTGGTACTGCTCGAGCAGGTAGACGAGATAGAGCTCCCCCACGTAGGTCTCGTTTCCGGTGCGCTCCGGCCCTCCCGCGGCCATGCCAACCACCTCACCGGATTCGGTCTCCGCGAGGAAATTGCTGACGGTGGGCCGCGCCGTCGTCAGGACCTGTTCCCAGAACGACTCCCTATCCCGGTACGAGAGTCCGGCCAAGAACTCGTCGGGCAGGATGCCGGCATAGGTGGACCGCCACGAGTCGACGTGAACCCTGGCGAGCGAGTCGGCATCCTGCAGTTCCGCAGTCCTGATACGCATGGAAACACCCTACTGTCAGGTCTTCAGCACGCCTCACGTAGTCGGCATCGGCGGACGATTAGCGGCTGTATGTGTTGGCTAACCGGGGAAGGTGCCGGGCCTACTACCTCCTCTACGTCGGGGCTTCGATGACTATCCGGCCGCGGTCGATGGCTGACTGCGTCAAGGTGGCGAGGTCTACTCGGGGAGGTGGTGGTGCGAAGCTGAGCACGAACGAGACCGTGGTGGAACCCCGGTTCTCCACTCTTAAGGGCACCCGCCACTCTTTGACCTCTCGCTGTTCATAGTGGTGGCCCCTGTCGGAGTGGGTTTGGTGGATGAGGCGGCGACTTACCCAGGTCGCGGCAGGATGTTGTGGGTGCCGCAGCGGTGCCAGAGGACATGCCGTGTCCCGCTGACAATGGGATCACCCCACGAGAACGTTGCGCGCCCATCAGGTGCCCATGACATCTCGAACAGGTCAGGGGCACCTCGCACCGGCTTTACGCGTAGCCCTGGCCTGAACCAGGTCTTCTGGCCCGCCTCCATCGCTAGGAGATCAGCAACGAATCGGGCGAGTGCTCTTGCGAATCGCGCCTTCTGCGAGTCGGTCAGGTGCCTGAAGTCGCGCAAGAACGCGGCGGACTCCTCATGGGTCGGCATTGGAGGACGATTAGCGGCTGGTTGCCTCGCTGGGTTGGGAGGCGAGGCAGGCTAGGAAGTCGTCCGTGCTCTCGTGGAAATGGGTTCGACCCGCGGCGAAGTCCCCGGTCGGATCCGGGTTCTTCCCGGTCGCCGCGTCTATGTCAGCCAGCGTCAGGGTCTTGTCGGCGGTGTCGGTGGCAGGAACAGAGGTCACATTCACTCCTCTCAGTGCTGTGTCCTCCATTGGTTAGCAATGCTACCCCACCTGGTTCAGCGACGACCCGATCTGTGGGTCGGATGTGACGGCTATCCGCCGTGGTTGGGGGTGCCAGGAGTCGTCTGATCCGGTGCGCCCGGACCAGACGCTCCTTCGGTTGCTGAGTTTCAGGTCAGTGGTAGCTAATTGGACCGTCCGCCGACTACTCAGGTCGGTGGGCCCTCGTGATACTCATTTCCGAGGAACTGTCAGTACTCGACGTCGGTGTTGACCTCCTGGTGCGGGTCGGCGGCGACGGGTTGGTGGGAGAGGTCGGCGGGGTTACCCGCGCGGTCGCGGATGGCGCCGCCGTTGAGTTGGATGCTGTTGGCGCCGATCTCGATCCCGTCGGGGTCGGTGTCGCCTGCCTGGACCTGGTACTCGAACACCATGTCGTTGTTGAAGCGCCGGTTCGGGTTGGTATCGGGCCGGAGGGTGGCACGCCGGTTCTCACCGCCGATGTCCAGTTCCAACCGGAGGTCGCCGGATTTGGTGACCGGTTCGCTGAACACCACTTCCACCCTGATTACTTCTCCCGCCTGGTAGGCCTGCCCGTTGGCGGGCCGGGATGTGAGGTAGATGCCCGACACTGTGGGAGCGGCGGTGTCGATCTTGTGATCCGGGAGGTGGCCGGTAGCCGCGAAGTGCATCTGGTATTCGACATCGATGCCTTCGGCCTTGATGGTCCCGCTTCCCAGGACTGCGATGGCGCCGCCGGGGATGGCGATCCCCCTGATGTCCGTGTCTCCCGGCGCGACGGTGTAGCCGAAGACCAGGGTGTCGGTGCCCGAGCCTCTGAGGTAGCCGGCCTCTCGCCAGGCTTCGGCCCAGTTGTCATGGACCAGACCGACATAGAGTCCCAGGCGCACTTCTCCTTCCACGACCACGTTGGTGTCGAAGGTAAGTGCGATCTCGATGGCCTGACCAGCCCGGTAGGTCTCCCATCCGTCGGGCGGCGTTGAGATGACCCCGACATGTTTCACATAGGGTCTGCCGTCGACTTTGTGGTTGGCCGCCGTTTCGAGACCTGCATGGGTGCGATCGATTGGTACGTCGGTCCCCCGCGCATAGACGGTGCCGCCCAAGCCGTGGGTTGAGCCGTCATCGTGGGCGGTGCCGCTGACAGCGATGCCGTCAGGGTCACTGTCGGAGGGTTGGACCTGGTACCGGAAGACCAGGTGTCTGGTCCCGGAGCCCCGGAGGTACCGCGCTTCTCTTGGCGTGTAATCGTCTCCGTCACCGAGGCGGAGGGTCAGCCAGGCATCGCCTGCCACATCTACCGCCATGTCGAAGGTCAGCGTGATGTCGATGTTCTCCCCGCTGCGGTAGGCGTCTCCCCGGGCAGGCGTGGAGGTGACGGCCACCCCGGTGATGGTCGGGGCGTCGTCGTCCACGATCGTGACGACGCAGGAGTGGAATCTGCCATGGGCGAAGAGGCCCATTTCGAAGGTCTCGTCGTGTTCAGGCCGGGTGTCCTGCGTCGTCACCACGGGGACCCACAGGGTGTCGCTATCGCCCTGGGCGTCGACCCTCAGCCTCCCATAGGCCGCGAAGTCGCTGTAGTCGGCAGTGTGGCCATCGATGTAGGCGTAGAAGTACTTGGGGCCGATCGGGGGGCCGTCCCAGCGCATCCCGATGCGGTCGGAATCGCCCTCGGCGATGGGGGCGGGACATACGGG
>WTGW01000145.1 GCA_011523395.1 Acidimicrobiia bacterium | reverse complement strand
GACCACTGACCACTGACCACTGACCACTGACCACTGACCACTGACCACTGACCAGGAACTACTCAATGACTATCGCGATCGCCATCATCACCGTCCTCCACCTGATCGTCGCGGTTGCCCTGGTCTTCCTGATCCTGCTTCATGCCGGCAAGGGCGGGCTTGGCGACATGTTCGGCGGCGGGATGCAGGCCGGCGGCATGGGCGGCTCGACGCTCGCCGAGCGCAACCTGGACCGCATGACCGTCATCGTGGCAGTGCTGTTCGCGGCCACCACCGTCAGCCTGGCGATCCTGCTGGGCCGCTGACCTCATGATCCCCGGCCGGCGATCGGGAGCAGGCCGGCACACGGGTAGATGACCGGACCCTCCGGCGAGACCGCGGCGTGAACCCCGGACGCCGCCGGGCGCTTCTGATCGGCCTGGTGGCCCTGGTTGGCGTCGCCGTGCTGGTCACCATCCGATCCGAGGGGCCACCGAGCCGGGACGCCGCGACCCTCGAGGTCGAGGACCCCCAGGAAGCCACCACCACGACGGACCCATCAGCGTCCTCCACCGCGTCCGGCGGTGACCAACCGACCGACACGGCTCCGGCGACCGCCATGGAGGAGGAGTCCGCCGGAACCCTGGCACCGCCCGCTGAGCCGCCGGATGAACCGCCGGCCACCACGGCGGAGGACACCCTGGCGGTGGACGTGGAAGCCGATCTCCAAGCGCTGCTCGACTCGTTGACCACCGGGGTGGACACCGATGCCATCCTCCGCCTCGGCCGGTCCGGTGACCTCCGCGTCGCCTGGGTCATCGCGGACCTCATGCGCTTCATCCACCCCGAGGCCTCGGGCCTCCAATACGCCTTCACCGAACTGACGGGCGTGGACCTTGGTCCGAACCCGTGGCGCGACGCCACCAACCAGTTGATCGCGTGGGACACCCCCGCGCCGCCCGGACTCGGCGCGTGGAAGGGCGGGTTGTACACCCTGATCGAGTTGGGTTGGGCCCCCTTCTTCGCCGACGAGGACTCGCTCATCGACTGGCGTCACGTCACATGGGGCGGGGTGCTGATCGACGATCGCCCTCTCGACACGACGCACCTGCCGTGCCCGCGCGGCTGCATCCCGGCCCTCAACGATCCCCTGCTGGTACCCGCCTCCGAGGGCGACTACTACCCCGACGACGCCTACGTGTTCGCGGTGACCGTCAACGGTGAGTCGGTGGCATTCCCCAAGAACATGATGGAAGTCCACGAGATGGTCAACATCACCATCGGGGGGAGGCGACTGGGCATTCCGTACTGCACCCTGTGCGGCTCCGCCCAGGCCTACTTCACGGACGTGGTGCCCGACTCGGTCCGTGACCGGCTCGGGGACGCCGGGACGTTCGAGCTCCGCACGTCCGGGCTCCTTTCGCGTTCCAACAAGATGATGTACGAGTTCCACACGCGTTCCATGTTCGACACCTTCACCGGCCAGGCCGTGAGCGGCCCGCTCCGCGAGGCGGGCGTCCGGCTACCCCAGACGACCGTGGTGGCCTCACGGTGGGGCGAGTGGAAGGCGGCCAATCCGCATACCCTCATCGTGGCGGAGGACGGTGGGTTGGGCCGGTCCTACCCGGACGACCCCCTGAGAGGGCGCGACGATGACGGGCCCATCTTCCCGATAGGGGACTGGGACGACCGCCTGCCGGTACAGGAGAAGGTTCTGGGCGTGCTCTTCGAGGTTGGAACGGAGTCGATCGTGGTGGCGTTCCCCGTTGTGGATGCCCATGCAACGCTGGATGGCGGAGGGTCGGTGGAGCACTCCGGGATCGTAGTGACCAAGGACGGGGGTGGCCTGCGCGCCCTGGGGCCGGACGGAGTCGACATACCCGCCCATGAGGCCTTCTGGTTCGCGTGGAGCCAGTTCCATCCCGGAACCGAGCTCTGGGCACCATCCGTCGGGTAAGGCCCCGGATCGGTCCCGGCCACTAGTCTCTCCGACAACGTCAGCAGAGGAGAGGAAAATGCCACGGACCGTGCAGGGTGTGGTATCGAAGGCAGTCGGCGAGCCGGTGACCCTAGAGGAGATCGTCATACCGGATCCCGGTCCCGGTGAGGCCGTTGTCCGCATCCAGGCGTGCGGGGTGTGCCACACCGACCTCCACTACCGGGAGGGGGGCATCAACAACGACTTCCCCTTCTTCCTCGGCCACGAGGCGGCCGGGGTGGTCGAGGAAGTGGGCGCCGGGGTGACCGAGGTGGAGCCGGGTGACTTCGTCATCCTGAACTGGCGCGCGGTCTGCGGCCAGTGCCGGTCATGCCTGCGGGGCCGGCCCAACATCTGTTTCAGCACCCACAATGCTTCCCAGAAGATGACCCTGGCCGACGGCACGGAACTGTCGGCTGCCCTCGGCATCGGAGCGTTCGCGGATGCCACCCTCGTGGCGGCCGGGCAGTGCACGAAGGTGGACCCCGCCGCCTCCCCGGTGGCGGCCGGCCTGCTCGGCTGCGGGGTCATGGCCGGTATCGGAGCGGCGATCAACACCGGTGGCGTGGGCGCGGGTGACAGCGTGGCGGTGTTCGGCTGCGGAGGCGTAGGCGACGGCGCCATCGCCGGGGCCAAGCTGGCGGGAGCGACCACCATCATCGGCGTCGACATCGACGCCCGGAAACTCGAATGGGCGACAGAGTTCGGGGCCACCCACACGATCAACTCCAACGACGAGGACCCGGTCCATGCCATCAAGGCGCTGACCGGAGGCAACGGGGTGGATGTGGCCATCGAGGCGATCGGCCTGCCGCACGTGTACCAGCAGGCCTTCAAGGCGCGTGACCTGGCCGGCACCGTGGTGCTGGTGGGCGTGCCCGCCCCAGACGCGACCTTGGAACTGCCGTTCATTGAGGTCTTCGGCCGCGGAGGCGCCCTGAAGTCGAGTTGGTACGGGGACTGCCTCCCCTCCAAGGACTTCCCCATGCTGATCGACCTGTACCTCCAGGGCCGTCTCGATCTGGACCGCTTCGTCTCCGAGACGATCGGCGTGGGAGACGTAGAGGAGGCCTTCCACAAGATGGAGCGCGGGGAAGTACTCCGTTCGGTCGTCGTCTTTTAGGGCGGCTCGACCATGCCACTCGAACTGGTAACCACCGACGGGCTGTTCCGGCTCGACGGCGGGGAGTGGGAGGTCACCAACAACATCTGGCTGATCGGTAACGATCAGGAGGTTCTGGTGATCGACGCCGGCCACGATCATGCGCCAATAGTGGAGGCGGTAGGGGGACGGCGGGTGACTGCCATCGTCGCAACCCACGGCCATAACGATCACATCAACTCGGCGGTCGCCCTGCGCGAGCACGTCGACGCGCCCATCATGCTGCACCCTGACGACCGGATGCTGTGGGACATGGTGTATGCCGATGCCACACCTGATCGCGACCTGGCCCACGGCGCCACCCTGCGGGCGGCCGGACACGAGCTGGCGGTGATCCACACCCCTGGTCACTCACCGGGCTCGTGCTGCTTCCTGGACGATGGAAGCGGGCTGGTGTTCTCGGGAGACACCCTGTTCAACGGGGGTCCGGGGGCTACCGGACGGAGCTTCAGCGATCGGCCCACCCTGCTCCGGAGCATCCGCGACATGCTGCTGGTCCTACCGGACGAGACCGTTGTCCACACCGGCCATGGTGACAGCACCACCATCGGCGCGGAGCGAGCAGGGGTGCTCGACCGGATCGCCCGGCTCGGCGTCAACTGATCAAGGGCCCCGCGGTGGGTATACTCGTGCCCCCGCTCGGGTCGGAGTGGCGGAACTGGTAGACGCGCTAGGTTGAGGGCCTAGTGCCCGCAAGGGCGTGGAGGTTCGAGTCCTCTCTCCGACACTCGGTGTGGCCGGGCCGGAGGTATCCTTCGGTCGTGTCCCGGGTCGATCAAACCCCTGGGGAGCCTGACGGACCGGTGGTCCTGGGATCCCCCACCATCCATCCCGATTCCTTCGTGGCGCCCAATGTTCACATCTACGGCAGTGCCGTGATCGAAGCCCGCGCCGTCGTCATGTTCGGGGTGGTGATCCGCGCCGAGTTGGACCGGGTGGTGGTGGGGGCCGGATCGAACCTCCAGGACAATGTGGTGGTGCATTGCGACCCCGGCTTCCCTTGCATCGTGGGCAGGAACACCGTGGTCGGCCATGCCGCGGTCCTGCACAGCGTGAAGGTCGGCGACCACTGCCTGGTCGGGATCGGCGCTCTGGCGCTCACCGGGTCCGAGTTGGGCGAGGGCGCCTGGCTGGCGTCCGGCGCCGTGCTGCCAGAGGGCCGGAGCATCCCACCCTGGACCCTCGCCATGGGCATCCCGGCCAAGCCGGTACGGCGCCTGACCGATGACGAGATCGAGCGGCAGAGAGACGGGGTAGCCACCTACCAGCGGTTCCTGGAGGCCTACAAGCCCCTGCTGGGATGAAGCCCGCCCTCCTCCGGGTTGTCCGTGCCGGCGCCGCGACCCTTAGGCCACGCTCAGAATCTCCCTGAGGAATACCCGTCCTTCACCACTAGGCTTGAACGCCCTACCCGACCACGAAGGCGATGAAGCAAGCCGAAATCCCCCAATTGATATCCGAGCTGCTCGAGATGTCCAAGGCGTACCTCGCCCAGGAGACGGTGGCGCCCTTGCGGCGGGTGGCGCGTTTCGCAGGGTTCAGCCTGCTGGCCGGGCTGCTGTTCGCCGCGGGGTGGTTGATGCTCTCGATCGCAGGGCTCAGACTGGTGCTGGACCTGCTTCCTGACAGCGCGCTGTGGAGTGCTTTGGGCTATTTCATCGGCGCGGCACTGGCCGTTCTGCTGGCCTTCTTCGTGATGTGGCTGGCCAATCGACCCAGGGAGTCCCTGTGATCACCCGTGACGACATCGAGGCCAAGGCTCACCAGATCGAGGAAGCCGTCAACGACACCGGCGACTTCGTCCGCTCGGCCGCCATGAGAAACGCGTTGGCCTGGGCGGGCGCGCTCGCCGTCGTTTTCCTGGCCGGACGGAGGCGCGCCAGGCGCCGCGGAGCTCGGATCGAGATCCACCGCCTGTAAGTGGTCAGTGGTCAGTGGTCAGTGGGATCCCTTGCCGATCACGGAAGACGTCCGTGACGTGACTCGGTAGCCGGATGACACTACCCGGCAGGTACAGCGGCCCGGGCCATCGCTGACCACCGGCCACTGGCTACTGGCTGTCTACCCGGAAGGTCGCCGGCGCCTCGCCCGGACGCGAGACGCGTAGGCCGACGGTCTCACCGGCCTTCACCTTTACCGTTGCCACCCGTGAGCGGTCCGGTCGCCAACGCCTGTTGAACCGCGCCACCAGCACGATCAGGCCCACCAGTATGAGCAGCGACTTGCCTTCTCGAAGGCCCTGGAAGAGGAAACGAGCGCCGCGACGAGCGGAGAGGAACCGGGTCATCACCGTCCAGGCTAGCCCCGTCCTCGTGGCCGGTGGGAGGGACGCCCGGCCCACTGGCCGCGACGAAGGGGTTGAAGGTGTCACACCCCCGCGATACGTTGCCGACTGCCAAGCACCTACACCGGACGCGAGCGTCACCGATCGGAGCGACCCGGCCCGCAGGGAACATACCGGCTTCTGGGAGCGACCCGCCGATACCCGGCTCCAACCCGGGTATGGCCCAACACGCCCCCACGCCAAGGACAGGTGGTGGCGGGGGAGGGCCCGGTGTGGAGCAGCGGTTTGTCGGGGCGTCGATTTTCGCGTTCTTCGGGCGGGTTCATGACACTAGATTGGCGGGGAGGTGTTCGGTGCAGGAGACGACAACTCGAGAAGACGCCTCGCCGGAGCATCAGGAGAGGAGCATATGAGGCACACGCCCACATGGGTGAAAGTGGTGGTCTGGGTCACCGTGGCCGGCATGGTGCTGACCTTGGTGGCCAGCCTGGCCTCGCTCGGGTTCTGACCGTCGTGGCGGCGGGAATCCCGTTCGGCGAGGGCGAGCCGGCTCTCCTGCTCGACGACAAGGGCCGCAAGTACCTCTTGCGACTTCGCTCCACCGGCACCTTCCAGTACCACCGGGGAAGCCTTGCCCACGCCGATATCATCGGCCGGCCCGAGGGGACCAGGTTCACATCCTCCAACGGCGCGCCGTTGATAGGCGTCCGTCCTCGCCTGGCCGATTACGTACTCAAGATGCGGCGCGGGCCGCAGGTCGTGTACCCCAAGGATCTCGGCCCGATCCTCGTGTATGCCGACATCCGGCCCGGCGCCACCGTCCTGGAGGCCGGCACGGGCTCCGGCGCCGCCACTCTGGCCCTGGTCCGGGCGGTGGGTAGCACCGGACGGGTGATCTCGTGCGAGCTCCGCGAGGACCACGCTGCCCGCGGACGGGCCAACATCGAGCGCTACTTCGGCTCGATTCCAGACCACCTGGACCTTCGGGTGGGCGACGTCCGTGAGATCGCGGCCGAGGTCGAGCACGACCGCCTCGTCCTGGACCTGGCGGAGCCCTGGCAGGTCATCCCGGCCGCGGCCGAGACGCTACGACCCGGAGGTCTGGTGGCCGGATACGTCCCCACCGTTCCGCAGGTTGACAGGTTCCACAGCGCCCTGGAGTCCAGCGGGCGGTTCGTCGATGTCGAGACCTTCGAGATCCTGCTCCGGACCTGGCACGTCGCGGGCCGCTCGGTCCGCCCGGATCACGGGATGGTCGGCCACACCGGATTCGTGACCACCGCCCGATGCGTCAGCCCGCCGTGAGGGGTATGAGATTGTTCGGGAAGTCCGCATCCACTCGTATACTGCCCGCAATGCTCAGGCGGGTGAATGACTGATCGACAGATGCCGTACGAATACGAGCATCGGATCAACGCGCTCCGAGGCACCGTCCACGCGCTCGAGGAAGAGGTCTCCGTGCTCCGCCGTCGCCTCCAGGACGGCCCGCGCCGGGTCCGGCTCCTGGAGAGCCGTCTCACCGAGGCCAAGTCCCAGCTCGCCCTGGCAGGCCAGCGCAACGAGAAGCTGTCCGCGGTACTGGAGGAGGCCAGGGAGCAACTCGCCATGCTCCGGGCGGAGGTGGACAAGCTCACCACCGCCCCCAATCCGTTCGCCACGGTCCTTGGTGTCAACAGCGACAGCACCGTAGACGTGATCAGCGGGGGGCGGCAGATGCGCGTGAACGCCCAGCCCTCCATCGAGATCAAGGAACTCCAGCGCGGCCAGCAGGTGCTGGTGAACGACTCGATGAACATCGTGGAGGTGAGGGACTTCGACCGCCAGGGTCAGGTCGTCACCATCAAGGAAATCCTCTCCGACGACCGGCTACTGGTGATGGCCCACGCCGATGAGGAGCGGGTCGTGGAGTTGGCCGGGCCACTGCAGAGCGTCTTCCTGAGAATCGGGGACCACGTCCGCATCGACCCCCGCCACGGCCTGGCCTACGAGAGGCTGATCCGGCCAGAGGTGGAGGAACTGGTGCTCGAGGAGGTCCCCGACGTCACCTACGACCACGTGGGCGGACTTCACGACCAGATCGAAGCGATCAAGGACGCGGTGGAACTCCCGTACGTTCACCGGGACCTGTTCGAGGAATACGGGCTGGTGGCGCCCAAGGGCGTCCTCCTTTACGGGCCGCCGGGATGCGGCAAGACCCTCATCGCCAAAGCGGTGGCCAACAGCCTGGCCGACGCCGTGGCCAGGCGTACGGGCCACGACGACGCCCGGTCCTACTTCCTCAATATCAAGGGTCCGGAGCTCCTCAACAAGTACGTGGGCGAGACCGAGCGACAGATCCGGCTGATCTTCCAGCGAGCCCGGGAGAAGTCGGACGAAGGCGTGCCGGTGATCGTCTTCTTCGATGAGATGGACTCCCTCTTCAGGACCCGAGGCACCGGCATCTCATCCGACGTCGAGTCCACCATCGTCCCGCAGCTGCTCTCAGAGCTCGACGGCGTGGAGATGATCAAGAACGTGATCGTGATCGGCGCCTCCAACCGGGAGGACCTCATCGATCCGGCCATCCTCCGCCCGGGGAGGCTGGATGTGAAGATCAAGATCGCCCGTCCCAACACCTCGGCCGCCCGCCAGATCTTCAAGATCTACCTCGGTACCGACCTCCCGTTCGACGCCGCCGCCCTCGAGGAAGCAGGCGGCGATCCGGTCGTACTGGTGGATCGCATGATCGACCGGGTGGTGCAGAAGATGTACGCCGAGAGCGACGAGAACCGCTTCCTGGAGGTCACCTACCAGAACGGCGACCGGGAGATCCTCTACTTCCGGGACTTCGCGTCCGGCGCCATGATCGAGAACATCGTGCGCCGCGCCAAGAAGGCGGCCATCAAGCGGCGGATAGCCGGCGACTCCGGCGGGATCAGCACCGAAGACCTGCTGATCGGTATCAAGCAAGAGTTCCGGGAGCACGAAGACCTCCCGAACACCACCAACCCGGACGACTGGGCCAAGATATCCGGGAAGAAGGGGGAGCGGATCGTCTACGTTCGCACCCTCATCGAGGGAGAGGACGAGTCGAGGACCATCGAGGCGGTCGGCGCAGGTCAGTACCTGTAAGCATGGCGGCTCCCAAAGTCATCGGGACCGAGACCGAGTACGGGATCACGGTTCGCAACCAACCGGACTTCAACCCGACCCTCGCCTCCTCGCTGGTGGTCAACTCCTACCAGGGGGGCCGCGTTCGAGTGCGGTGGTCGTTCGACGAGGAGACCCCGGGCCGGGACGCCCGCGGGGGCGGTCACGAGGACCACGGCCTGGTCGAGCCCGATTCCGGACTGGTCAACGTGGTACTGACCAACGGCGCCCGCTTCTACGTCGACCACGCCCATCCCGAGTACTCCAGCCCCGAGTGCGTCGACCCGCGGCAGGCCGCCCTCTACGACAAGGTGGGGGAGAGGGTGGTGGCCACCGCCGTGGACCAGGCCTACCAGATTCTCCGGCCCGGCGAGTTCATGTACGTCCACAAGAACAACAGCGACGGAAAGAGCAACTCCTACGGCCACCACGAGAACTACCTGGTCGACAGGGAGTTACCCTTCTCCGACCTGATCCGCTATGCCACCACGTGGCTGGTGACCCGCCAGGTCTTCACCGGGTCGGGGAAGCTCGGCTCCGAGAACGGCCGCCCGCCGGTGCGGTACCAGATCAGCCAGCGAGCCGACTTCTTCGAGGAGGAGGTCGGGCTGGAGACCACGCTCAAGAGACCCATCATCAACACCAGGGACGAGCCCCACGGCGACCCGGCCCGGTATCGCCGCTTCCACGTCATCATCGGCGACGCCAACATGTCCGAGGTACAGACGTTCGTGAAGCTGGGAACCACCGCCCTGCTCCTGGCTGCCATCGAGGACCGTGCCGTTCCCGACGATCTGGCCCTGGCCGACCCGGTCTCGGCCACCTGGCAGTTGAGCCATGACCTATCTCTCAGCCTGCCCCTGCCCATGGCCGACGGCTCGTCCGCCACCGCTCTCGAACTCCAGTTCCGCTACCTCGA
>WTGW01000073.1 GCA_011523395.1 Acidimicrobiia bacterium | reverse complement strand
AGTGGCCCCGACGGGATTCGAACCCGCGTTTCTGGCTTGAAAGGCCAGCGTCCTAGGCCGGCTGGACGACGGGGCCTGCGGTTCCCGGATCCTACGCCCTCTGTAGCGCTGCGTAGAACCCTCGATCAACCGGAGATGTCGCTCGGATCCGGAGGCTAGTTGAGGATCAGCCTTGTTCGGACAGAGCGGCGGCCAGTTGGTCCGCGCTGAGCGATTCCTTGCGCACCCGCAGGTCGAGATAGATCACCGTGCCGAGCGCGGCGGTCAGTGGGACCGTAAGCAGGGTGGCAACCTGCTGGACGAGGTAACCGGTCGTTCCACCGCTCACTCCCAGGCCGGCCGAGAGGATGAGTGCGATCACGGCCGATACGACCCCGACGAAGATGACCATGAGGACGATGACGAGCACGCCGGCGCCGAACACCCGCCAGCGCTCGCCCGACACCAGGCGCCACGACCGCTTGATGCTCTCCATCGGGCCGATGCCCTCGATGATCAGAGCCTCCCAGACCACGGCCAACGACACGAGCACGAAGATCCCGGGGATGATCAGGAGCACGAATCCGATGGCCATCAGAACCCCGGCCACGATCGTCGCCAGGATGATCGCGACGATCCTCCGGATTCCGATGCTCATCGCGTTCCGCCAGTCGGACGGGACGTCTGCATACGCTCCGGCCGCCACGAGGATGGCAGCCACGCCTGCCACGATCGAACCGACAACGCTCGCGTAATACCCGAGCCAGCCGATGGGAGAAGTGCATGTAGTCGTGCCGGCCGAGTCCAGGCTGCAGCCCCCGGCCAGGCTGACGAGGAAGGGGATGAACACGAGCATCACCGCGATGGTGAACATCGGGCCGAAGCGGCGCCGGTAGACGGTGAAGGTGGCGTCGACGATCTCGCCGACGCCGAGAGGACGGAGTTGTAGTTGAGCCATGGCCCCAGCCTACCGGGCGACCTCTGCCCCGTCCATCGTCGATCCCCAACCCTGCAGTCATGGGCCATGGAGGCGCCTGACCGGTTCGGCGGGATACCCTCGCCACCCTTTCAAACAGCCCTGTCATGCTAGGATTTCGATGGTTGGGTAACGGAGGGGACCGGACGGATGACTCTAACCGCAGACGCTGCGGTCACTCAGAAGCTCAGCCTGCTCGATGAACTCGTCCTCACACTCCTCAACGAGGAGAGCGGCTACTTCCGGCAGGTTCCCGGGTGGGATTTGAACTGTGCCGTCATCGGAGGGGTGCTGGGAGAGTTGTCCCTGCTGTCCCGTATCGACACGGATATGGATTCGTTGATCCTCCTAGACCGAACGGAGACGGGCGATCCTGCCCTGGATCCTATCCTCGAGCAAATCGCGGCCGAACCGGTTCAACGAGACGCCCAGTACTGGATTGAACGTCTCGCCCCGCGCGCCGAATCGATTATCGACTTGACCCTCGCCCGGCTGGTCGATCTGGAGATACTCCGGCACCATGACGGCGATTTCTGGTCGCTGGCCCAGGGCGCATGGCAAAACGGTCCTTACGCCACATCTGGAGAAGGTACTGCCGTTGACTTCGTCAAGACACGTCTGAGTAGAGCGATCTTCGCCAACGAGATTCCGGACCCCAGAGATATCATCATAATCTGTCTTACAAATACATGTGATGTCCTACGCTTCATATTCGAACTCGATGAAGAGTCGGAAAAGCGAGTTGAGTTCATCAGCAACATGGACTTGATCGGCAGGTCCATCGCCGCAGCAGTTAGCCACAACCTCTCTGGTTCATTGTTCAGGCCTTCCGCTTTCGCCAAGCCGATTCCGGTTGTCCCGCTTCGTAGGTTGCTGCGCAGCCGTCCGGCTCGCCAAGGCAATTTACCCGCATTCTTTGCAGAGCTTGCCAAAGAATATGGGCCGGTGTTCGAACTCCGCCCGCCCTTTACCGGCCCGATGATTTTGCTCGCCGGCCCCGAGATGAATCACTGGGCACATCGGCATGGACGGATGTATCTGAGGTCCAGGGATTATCTGGAGGATTTCGAAAAGGTATACGGAGGATCAGGAATCCTGCCCACGCTGGACGGTGCCGATCATTTCCGGTACCGCAAGTCCATGCAGCCGGCCTACTCCCGCACCAGGTTGGAGGCTCGGCTGGATGAGTGCTACTCCACCGCCCGGGCCTACATGGCGGCTTGGTCTGTCGGTGACAAGCTCCCCGCAAAGACGATGTGCAGGCAGTTGGTCAATTCAACGTTGTCGCCGACCATGGTCAGCATCAATACTCAGGATGTCGTCGCGGACCTGCACAAGTTTAAGGAACGGGCCCTGCAGACCCATGTCATCGGGAACCTGCCCAAGGTGATGCTGCGTACGCCCGCAATGAAGCGCCGGGCGAAGCTGGTCGGCGAGGTCATGGAACGAGTCCTGAGTAGCCACACACCCGCCCAGCGGGCTGGGTGCCCTCGCGACCTCGCCGATGACCTGCTGAGCATGCACGCGAGCGATCGGCAGTTCCTTCCGGAGTCGAACCTGCCCTTCGTGCTCTCGGCGGCGCTGATCGCAAGCATGTATGTCGGTGACCAACTCGGCCTGATCATCTACGCGATGTTGTCGCAGCCCGAGTTCCACGAGAGTATTAGCAATGAGGCAGACGCCCTGTTCGCCAAGGGGACGCCGGATCGTGACGAACTCACCGGGCCGGCGATCGACATCACACGCCGGTTCATCATGGAGTGCCTGCGTCTCTACCCGATCGTGCCGGCCTCATATCGAAACGTGATGAATACGTGCGCGGTCGAGGGATACGAGCTGCCGCAGGGGGCGCGGGTTCTGATTGCCCAAACGGCCACGCACTACATGGAGGACGTCTTCCCCGATCCCTTCTCGTTCGACATCGACCGTTACCTGCCTCCGCGCAAGGAACACCTCGGGTCGTCGTACGCGCCCTACGGTCTGGGTACCCATACCTGTTTGGGATCCCGGTGGACGTCCCTGCATCTGGCGATCCATCTGCTGCTGCTCGTTCACCACTTCAGGCTCGAGATGTCTCCCGCCAACTACAAGCTGAAGATCAGCTCCTTCCCGTCGTCGTCGGTGAACAATAAGCTGAAGTTCATCGTCGCCGAACAGAGGCACGAAATCCCGGCGTAAGGCGATCCCGCCGGCTTCCGGTGCTAGCGGGTCTCCTGATCCACCGGGTCGGGATAGAACTGGGCGCAATAGCGCCGGAACGGCATGATCTCACCGTCGGAACGGCACAGGAGCGGGCGAGACCGGTACTGCTTGCGGCTCCAGATGACCTCGTCCTGCTGGACGTCGTGGTATTGCTGGGACGAGATGAACCGGTTCATGATGGGGGCTCGCCACTTCACCGGCAGGAATCCCAGGCCCGCTATCCACCGTCCCGGATTGCGTATCTCCCGCACCTGCGAGACCAGCGACAGGTCGATGAGCGAGCCGTCGACGGGCGTCGCCAGCACCCACAGCCGCAGGTCCATCCCGATCGAGCGCTCGCGGATCTGCACGAAGGAATAGCCCAACCCGAAGATCCGGGTGCGGGCGGCCACGTCGAAGGTAAGGGTGATGATCCCCGCAGTCGTCCGGGTGCGCCTGAAGTCGAAGTCGCTCTCCAGGAGCGGCCCGTCCACCGACACCTTCCCCACCCGGTCCACGCTGTCGTAGCCGTGGACGTAACGCAGGTGGCCCACGTCGACCGAATTCTCCGTCGTCTCCTGGGGATGGCCGGGAAACCGGAGGGTCCTGATCCTGAGACCGGTCCATCCCGCCTGATCCGGTTCGTCCTCTGGGAGGCTCCATTGCGGCGCCCGGCCCCCGGCCCCCCACCAGGCGAAGATCAAACCGGCGACTTCATGCGTCTCGAAGACGCGCAGCCTCGCGGTCGTGGGCGGCGGGGAGTAGGGGGTGGCCACGCACTGGCCGGTGGCGTCGAACTCGTAGCCGTGGAACGGGCAGACCAGCCGCCCCTCACAGATGCGCCCTCCTGCGGTCGGTCCCAGATCGGCGCCCAGATGCGGGCAATAGGCGCCGGCCACGCACACGTTCCCGTTCTCGTCGCTCCAGGCGACGATGTTCTCGCCCATCCACTTCTTTTCGACAATCCCGGCTTCCAGCAGTGCCTTACGGCTCGTGACGAAGTACCAACCCTCGGGAAACGGAGACGGCAGCGGGGCGTTCTCGAGCACCACCCTACGCCGGGTAGACATCGCCGACCTTCCTAACCCGGAACCTCATCATGGGTCCGCAACCGTCACGCATAGGGCCTCCGGAACTGCTGTACACGACCCGGTCCGCCATACCCTAGCCCTGACTATTCGTGTTCTCGGCACGCCGACCGGGCTCTTCGCCCGGCGATCCGATCGTGACTGCTGGGAGCATCGACGGGCCCGGCTTCGGGTTGTTACAGGACCATGGCATCATCAGCGCGGGCTTCGACAGGCCCTCCAGCAGAACGAGATCGGAGCGCCGGATGACCGATTGGAAGAACGTGAACGACTGGAACGCGGCGATCATCGAGGAGTTCCGCGCCAACCACGGCCGGGTGGGTGGAATGTTCGAAGGGAGGCGCCTGCTGCTGCTCCATCACACGGGCGCCCGTACGGGGACCCGGCGGGTCACACCGCTCGCGTGCCAGGACCTGCCGGATGGCTACGCCGTCTTCGCCTCCAAGGCCGGGGCGGACACCAACCCCGACTGGTACCACAACGTGGTGGCCAATCCGGGGACGGAGGTGGAGGTCGGAGCCGAGACGATCCGGGTCCGCGCCCGGGTCGCCACGGGCGAGGAGCGGGACCGGATCTGGAACCGGCAGAAGCGGGACTATCCGCAGTTCGCCGAGTACGAGTCCAAGACATCGCGGGTCATCCCGGTCATCGTGCTCGAACCCGCCTGAGCGGGTCAGCCGCGCCGGTAGCGGGAGGGCAGGCGGCTCGGACCGGCCCGATCTGGCAAACTCGGCCGGGTGAACATCGAGCCGAAGACTCCGCTGCGGCCTCTCGACGTCGATTTCGCCCGCCTCCAGTTCCCCGCCTTCTCCGACGCCCGTCTCGTCGGGTGGGCCCACTTCGAGAACGCGGGCGGATCCTACGCCTGCCGCCAGGTGATCGACCTGTTGACCGGCTTCTACCGCCGCACCAAGGTACAGCCCGATCATGCCTTCCCGCTCTCGGTCGAGGCCACCGAGGCGATGGAGCACTCCTACCGGCGGATGGCGGAGTGGATGGGCGTGGGGGTTGACGAGATCCACTTCGGGCCGTCCACCTCGCAGAACACCTACGTCCTGGCCCGGGCGTTCCGGTCGATGTGGCGGGACGGGGACGAGATCGTCGCATCCACGCAGGATCACGAGGCCAATGCCGGGGTGTGGAGAAGGCTGGAGGCCACGGGGATCGTAGTGAAGGAGTGGCGGGTGGATCCCGAACGGGGCACCCTGGACCTGGCCGATCTCGACGGCTTGATGACCGAGCGCACCAGGCTGGTCGCCTTCCCGCACGCCTCCAACGTGGTGGCCGCCATCAACCCGGTCGCCGATGTGGTGGCGAGGGCGGCGGAGGTCGGCGCCCGGGTGGTGGTCGACGGGGTGTCCTACGCACCCCACGGGCTACCCGACATCGGGGCGCTGGGGGTAGATGTCTACCTCTTCTCCGCCTACAAGACGTGGGGCCCGCATCAAGGTGTGATGTACGTTCGCCGCGACCTGGCCGGGCGGCTCGGGAACGAGGGCCACTACTTCGTGGCCGACCAGCCCCGCTCCAAGCTGGTGCCGGCCGGAGCCGACCATGCCCAGGTGGCGGCATGCGCAGGGGTGATCGACTACCTGGACGACCTGTACACCCACCATGGAGGTCCCTCTGCGACCCCGGTGGCGCGAGGCCGGGCGGTCCATGACATGTTCCGGGCCCACGAGACGAACCTGGCGGACCGGCTGCTGCGCTACCTGGCCGGGCGGGCCGACGTACGGGTGGCCGGCCCGACCGACGCCACCTTGCGGGCCCCGACCGTCTCGATCGTCCCGTTGCGACGCCCGGTTGCGGACGTCGCCGAGTCACTGGTCCGCAGCCGGATGATGGTCGGTGTCGGGGACTTCTACGCCCCCCGCCTCCTCGATGAGATGCGGATACCCACGGAGCCCGGCGTGCTGAGGATGTCCTTCATCCACTACAACACCGAAGGCGAGATCGACCGGTTGATCACCGCCCTTGACCGGGCACTGGATGATTAGCTTCTAGCCGGCGCCGGCCTGCAGGTCGAGGCGTGAGATGGCTGCAGTGATCCGGGCCAGAGCCACCTCCTTGGGGAGTGCCTCCAGGCTCTCGAACAGGGGTGGTGAGATGTTGGAGCCGGTGATCGCCACCCGGATCGGCTGCCAACCCTTGCGGGGGTTCAGGCTCTCGGCGGCCAGCATGTCCCGCAAGGCCTGCTCGATGTTGCCGGCGGTCCAGTCCCCGATGCCTTCGAGCATTCTCCGGGCGGCGGCCAGGGCGCGCCCGGCATCGGCTTTCATCACCTTCCGCCAGGCCTTCTCGTCATAGGTGATGTCCGAGAACAGGAAGCGCGCCGCCGGACCGACGTCGGTGGTCAGCTTGGCGCGCTCCTGTATGAGCGGCGCCAGTCCGGCCAGACGGCTCCGCTCGTCGCCGTCCAGGTCGCGCCCCAGGTCCTCCTCGACCGAAGCGACCGCCAGATCGGCGAAGCGTCCCGTCGCCATCGACCGCATGTACACGCCGTTCATCCAGCCCAGCTTGTCGGGATCGAACACCGCCGGGCTCTTCTGGACGTCCGCCAGATCGAAGGCGGCGATGGCCTCCTCACGGCCGAAGACCTCGTTGTCCGGATCGAGCGACCAGCCCAGCAGGCCCATGTAGTTGAACACCGCCTCCGGTAGGTACCCGCCCTCCCGGTAGGCGCGAAGCGACGTGTCGCCGTGCCGCTTCGACAGCTTCCGCCCGTCAGGGCCGAAGAGCAGCGGGAGATGGGCATAGACGGGCCGCTCCCCACCGAGTGCTTCGGTGATCAGGATGTGCTTGGGGGTCGAGGAGAGCAGGTCCTCCCCCCGGGCCACGTGGGTGATCCCGTAGTCGATGTCATCGACGGTGGACGCCAGGTGGTAGGTCGGTGAGCCGTCGGAGCGCAGGATCACGAAGTCGTCGATAGCCTCCGCCTCGAACCGCACCTCGCCCCGGACCACGTCCGTGAACCCCACCGCCCGGCCCGGATTCGAGAATCGAACCACCGCCCTCTCCCCCGCCCCGAGGCGTCGGCGGGCGGTGTCCGGGTCGCTGCCGGGGGGACGCCGGACGTAGTAACCGGGGGGTTTCTTCTCCGCCCGGGCCCGGGCCCGCAACTCCTCCATCTCCTCCGCCGACCGGAAGTCGTGGTAGGCGCGTCCCATGTCGATCAACCGGTCCGCCACCTCCCGGTAACGATCGAAGCGATCGGACTGGCGATAGGTGCCGTGCGGCCCTCCCACCTCCACGCCCTCGTCCCAATCCAGACCCAGCCAGCGGAACCCGGAGACGACGTCTTCTATGTAATGGTCGTCGGAGCGGGCCCGGTCGGTGTCATCGATGCGGATGATGAAGACCCCGCCGTGGCGGCGGGCGAACAGCCAGTTGAACAGGGCCGCCCGCACGTTGCCGACATGGAGGTAGCCGGTCGGCGACGGGGCGATGCGTACCCGGACTCGGCGATCGCCGCTCACTCGGACACCACCGGATTGGTGAGCGCGCCCACTCCCTCGAGCGACACCTCCACTACGTCGCCGCTCTTGACGGGCCCGACGCCCGGAGGCGTACCGGTCAGGATCACGTCACCGGGCAGGAGGGTCATCACGTAGGTCACGAAGGAGATCAGTTCTGCCACCCCGAAGATCATGTCATTGATCGAGGTCCCCTGCCGCAAGACGCCGTTCACGCTGCATTCAAGGGAGAAGTCCTCCAAGGGATCGTATTCGGTCTCGATGGCAGGCCCGAGCGGGCAGAACGAGTCGAAGCTCTTGGCCCGAACCGGCTGCCGCTCCTCGTGGAGGAGGTCCTGGGCCGTGATGTCGTTGCCGGCGGTGTAGCCGAGTACCACCGAGGAGGCATCCTCGACCGGTACCTTGCGAGCCACCTTGCCGATGACCACGGCCAGGGATGCTCCGTGGTGGACCTCGCCGGACAGGGTGGGCAGCACGATCGCCTGGCCCGGGCCGATGACCGCCGTGGAGGGCTTCATGAACAGGCTCGGCCGTTCCGGTAGCGGGCTACCGGCCTCGTCCGCGCCGGAGGCGTAGTTGGCGGTGACGCCTATCACCTTGGTCGGGAACACCGGTGACAGGAGTCGGGCCTCGCGGAAGTCGACCACCACCTCGGTTGGTTGCCACGCCACGAACGGAGTCCCGTCATGGATGCGGATCCCCTCCGGCTCGACAGCGCCGTAACGGATGCCCTCGGGTGTCTGCATGCGGACGATCTTCACGGGCGGACGCTCCCTAGTGCTAGCCCACGCGGTGGGCGAGGCCTTGGGCGAAGGTTTTTTCGCGTTCTCGGGGTGACGCAGGCGGATCTGTCACAGGCTTGCGCCATGTTGGGGATCACCAAATACCCGGCGGCTCCGGGCTCCGACGTCAGCCCGGCCGCCCGAGGGGTTATCGAACATCGAGAGCGGGCCCCGGGGCCCGGACCGGCGGAGCGCGCTCTCATCCCAGGAAAGGTGGCGGTGGGGGAGGGCCCGGTGGAGCCGCCGCCGGCGGTGGCGGCCGGCGCTCCCCCGGTCGGCGAGGCTGGGAAGAGATCAGGCCGTGGCGGGCGGGCGTCCCTCATGACGCGGGCCGGCCGGCGCCGGACAGAAAGAACAACCTGGCACCCTCGTCCGGCCGGTCAGGCGACCAGGGAAGGGTCTGCCCGGAGACGGGCCCGAACCCGGCGGGGCTCGTCCATGAGAAGATCGGCGGGGACAGACCCGAGCGCCGAGCGGCCCGGCCAGGGATCGTGAGCCAACTCGTCCAGCCAGTGCTCTCTCACCTCCGCCAGCCGTGCCGGGGCGCCGCCGGTCCGGGCATACCCATCGTGCAGCCCCACCAGAGAGAGCGCCACCTCCACATCCTGGCGGGTAGGCCCCCGGCGAGCCTGGGATGCCCGAGCGCCCACCAAAGCTGACAGCAGGCTCTCCAGGTCTCTGGGCCTCCGGCCCCGGTCGAACGAGGCCGCTCTGATCATCCGTAGTCCCCAGCCCGTGTCCGGGCCCGGGCGTCCGAACGACCCTCCGGAGGGAGTCTCAGCTGGAGACGTGATCTCGCCGGGACGGTTCGGGCTCCAGCGCCGTTCCGGGGCCCGGTCGAGGTCTTCGACCGGACGCTCGGCGGCGCGCAGCCGGATGTTCGGTTGCCTACCCATCAGGTGACCTCGGTCAGGACTTGCTTCGCCCCCCGCCGCATCCCGAACCACCGGTGGTCTGTGTGCGGAATGGCGGTGTGGTATGGCGTCGGCAGCGGTGTTCCTCGC
>WTGW01000007.1 GCA_011523395.1 Acidimicrobiia bacterium | reverse complement strand
CACCCTCGCCCAAACAACCGAACGCATCCCCATCTGGGACAACGCCATCCTCGACGAATGGAGGGTCCCCTTCGGGGACTGGATGTTGCAGGCCATCAGATGGGTAGCGAACAATCTCGAGGTTCTGCTCGACATCATGGCCTGGCCGTTCGAGATCATGGTCCGCAGTCTGGTCCGCGACTTCCTGATCGAGATCTCGTGGCTCTGGATCGTGCTGGCCATGGCGCTGGTGGCCTGGCTCACCCGTAACCTGAAGGTGGCTGCGTTCGTAGCCGCGGCCCTGACCCTCTGCGGATTGCTGGCCAATGAACAGTGGAAAGAGACCGCGGCGACGATCGGGCTGATCGGTGTGGCCGTCATCCTGTGCGTGGTGATCGGGATCCCGGTCGGCATCGCCTGCGGGCGGGTGGACGGCATCTGGCAGGTCACCCGACCGATCCTCGACGCTATGCAGGTCGTCCATTCCTTCGTCTACATGTTGCCCTTCATCTGGTTCTTCGGACTCGGCGAGGTCTCAGCGACGATGGTGACGATGGTTTACGCGCTCCCGCCGCTGATCCGGCTCACCAACCTCGGCATCCGCCAAGTACCAGCCGACGTCGTCGAAGCCTCCCGCGCCTACGGCGCATCAGAGACCCGCGTCCTCTTCGACGTCCAGATCCCGCTGGCACGGCCCGCCATCATGACCGGGATCAACCAGACCCTCCTCCTCGCCATCTCCATGCTCGGCATCGCCGCGATCATGGGTTCGTTCGGTCTCGGGCGCGTTCTGCTGCGGGCAATAAACAACCAGGATGTCGGCGAAGGCGCAGCCGGGGGCCTGGCCTTCTTCCTGGTAGCCGTCGTCTTAGACCGGATGTCGCAGCGCGAGGGCACCGAGTCCACCAACCTGCTGAAGCGGATCCAGCTGGCTTGGCGACACCGGCGCGATCCGGAAGTGCTGATTCCCGACAGCGCGCCCTCCGCAATCGTGAAACACCAGGAGATCGACGTCTACGCGCCGATCGCGCTCGGCGAGCGCCTGCCGATGCTGCTGACCCTCATCGGGGGCTTGGTGGCAGTGGTAAGCACCTTCCTCCCATGGACGTCGAACGCGGGGAAGATCAGCGCGTGGGGGAGATGGGCCGACGCTTCCGTCAACGGAGAACTGGTGGGTCAGACCTTCAGCGGCCTGCACGCCTCCGGGGGATCCTGGTTCGGTATCCTGGTGCTGGCGCTCGGGCTGTTCCTGGTATTGACAGTGGCCGCCTTCGGCGCCCGGCCGGGCCGGGTACCACGATGGCTGGCAGCCGACGGGGCCGTTGTGGCGGCGATTTCCGTAACAATCCTCGCCGCCGCGCACTTGCTGGCCCAGCCGGTGAGCGACGCCGGGATCGTGGCCGGCGCCGTTGATCCCGGCGACGGAGCCGGTGTCTACCTGGCCATCGTCGGCGGATTGGTCGCAACTATCGGCACCATCCTCTGGATCAGGACAGCGGATCACTCCCCGCTCCATCCACTCCCCTCGGGCATATCCTGGGGGCAGCTCATCGGCCTCGGCGTCGCCACCGTCACCCTGGTTGTAGCACTGGTATCAGGATGGAGTTGGGACGAACGCCAGGACGTAATAATCACTCCGGAGATCCAGGCCCAGATCGATGAACTAGAGCAGCAAGCGGGCACCGCCACCGACGAGGAGCGGGCCGCGATCGCCGCTGAGATGTTGAGCCTCCAAGCACAAGCGAAGCAGGAGACACGGGTTACCGACGGCCTCAGCAGCGAAGGAGCACGCCTCGGCCTCTGGGCATTGGTGTTCGGAGTCTTGGCGGTTCTGACCGGAGTTCCCGCAGCGGGGATCCTCCGTGGCGGCGAGCAGCGGAAGTGGCGGTGGAGCGCCGTCACAGCCGGAATCGGATTCGGCGTAGCGTGCATGAGCTTCGCCTGGATCTTCACCCACGTCCGATCGGCCCACATCAAGTACGTGGCCGGAGTGGGTTCCTTCCTGGCCATGGTCGCGGGGCTCCTCATACTGGCTTCGACCATGGCCGTGTTGAAGGAGTTCCGCCGGTCCAAGGTCTACGGAGACCCGCTGAGCGAGGACACCGAGGCCGACAGAAAGGCCGAGACCACCGTCGGAGTCTCTATGTAAGGCCTCGCAATCACGCGGGAACAAGTACGCCCACGAAACCGGAACGCTACCGAACAAGAAGGGAGCATGATGAAAGTAAGTACGAGGATCGTCTCGCTGTTGGCAGCCCTCGCGCTAGTGGCTGCCGCCTGCGGCGACAGTGAGGAGATGGCCGAAGCGGAAGCCATGATGGCCGAAGCGGAAGCCATGATGGCCGAAGCGGAAGCC
>WTGW01000109.1 GCA_011523395.1 Acidimicrobiia bacterium | reverse complement strand
CACTGCCCACTGCCCACTGCCCACTGCCCACTGCCCACTGCCCACTGCCCACTGGGTCATCTGTCACAGGGTCCGGATACAACAGGGGCATGGTGTGCGTGGTGTGCGGGTGGTGGAACCCATCGGCAAGAACTCCCCGAAGGGATCCGGCGGGGCGGCCGTCGGTATGTGCCGCCTGCGAGGTGTCCCTGCGGCCCGGTGGTGAGGTCAGGCTCCCGTCGGGCGTGCTGGTGCGCTCGCTGCTGGAACACGGCGGCCCGATCCGCAGGGCTGTCCACGCCATGAAGTACCGGGGCGCCGACCGGGTCGCCCCAGGCCTAGCTCCCCTCCTGGTCGGTCTCATTCCCACCGGCGCGACCGCCCTGGTACCGGTACCCAGGTCGCTGCCCCGCCGGGCCAGGTTCGGCACCGACCCGGGTAGGGCGCTGGCCACGGCCCTAGCCCGGACAGCCGGCCTGCCCGTGGCCGACGTGCTGCGCGCTCCCATGCTCCACCGGAGCCAGATCCGGGCCCGGCGCCGCGGTGGCCTGCGGTTTCGGGCGGTGGCGCGGCCGCCCGGGGGAGCGGTGCTGGTGGACGATGTGCTGACCACCGGCGCCACCCTGAGCTCGGCGGCCGCAGCCTGCCAGGGCGCCGTCACCGCGGCCATCACCCTCACCCGCTCCCGATCGGGTGGAGGCGGGGGCAGACCACTAACATCGGCTCATGGAGGTCCGGATACGCGGGCGGGGAATCCGGTTCACGGATGAGACCCGTGCCCATGCAGTAGGGCGGGTCAGCCGGACGGCCAAGTTCTTCGACCGGCTCGGCGACGTCGATGTGAACGTCACGAGGGTCAACAGCCACGACACCGACCACCGCTTCAGAGCCGAGCTGTCCGCTCGAGCCGCCGGCCAGGTGGTCAGGGCGACGGGCGAGGGTGACACCGTAAGCCGTTCCGTCGATGCCGCGTCGGAGCACTTCGAACGCCGGTTGCGTCGGCTCTCGCAGAAGCTCAGCGACCGTCGCCGCCACCGTCCGAAGCCCGACGTTCGCGCGGGCGGCCGCCGCCGGCGGTCCGACCGACCCGATGACCGGCACACGTCCATCTCCCGGGTGCGGCGGCCGGTCGGCAAGCCGATGACCCCCGAGGAGGCGGCCATCGTCATGGATGAGATGGGAGAGACCGTGGTTCTCTTCTCCAACGTCGAAACGGGGGATCTGAACGTCATCCACCGGTCCAAGGGCGGGTGGCTGGAGTTGATAGAGCCCGCCTAGCCGGACCGCACCCTGTCCGTGCGTGTGCGCCGGTAGCCGCTATGGCCCGGGGTGGTGGTTCACACACGCTCCCGTGACGGATAGCATGACCCGGCGGGTCGACCTGACGTGTCCTCCTGCCCGATATACGAGAAACGGTGAATCATGTCGCTACTCGGCAAGGTACTGCGTGCCGGCGAGTCCAAGAACCTGAAGACGCTCGAGTCGCTGGCGGAGCGGGTCAACCAGATGGAGCCCCGGATGGAGGAGCTGGACGACTCCGCGCTCGCCGGCAAGACCGTCGAGTTCCGGAGCCGCCTCGAGTCCGGAGAATCGCTGGACGACCTGGAGGTCGAGGCCTTCGCCACGGTCAGGGAGGCCGCCAAGCGGACGCTCGGCCAGCGGCATTACGACGTCCAGGTGGTCGGCGCCGGCGCCCTCCACAGGGGCATGATCGCCGAGATGCGGACCGGGGAGGGCAAGACACTCGTCTCCACGATGCCGGTCTACCTGAACGCCCTCGGCGGGACAGGCGTGCATGTCGTGACGGTCAATGACTACCTGGCCGCCCGCGATGCCGAGTGGATGGGGGGCATCTACCGGATGCTGGGCCTCTCCGTGGGCCTCATCCAGGCAGGGGACGATCCGGCCTCGCGCAAGCCCGCCTACGAGGCTGACGTCACCTACGGCACCAACAACGAGTTCGGCTTCGACTACCTGCGCGACAACATGGCCATGTCCATGCAGCTACGCGTGCAGCGCGGCCATCACTTCGGCATCGTCGACGAGGTGGACTCGATCCTTGTGGACGAGGCTCGTACCCCTCTCATCATCTCCGGGAAGGTGGGCGACAACGCCCGCTGGTACCGGGAGTTCGCCCGGTTGGTGCGGGGTCTCCGCGAAGACGCCCACTACGAGGTCGACTACGGCAAGCGGCAGGTCCTGACCACCGAGGAGGGCGTGGCCCAGGTCGAGCGCATGCTGGGCGTGGAGAACATGTACGACCATGCGGCGGTCGACTTCGTTCACCATCTCGAGCAGGCTCTGCGGGCCAAGGCCCTCTACCACCGCGATGTCGAGTACCTGGTCCAGCATGGCCAGGTCCTGATCGTCGACGAGTTCACCGGCCGGGTCCTCGAAGGCCGCCGCTACTCGGAAGGGCTCCACCAGGCCATCGAGGCCAAGGAGGGAGTGCGGATCAAGGAGGAGAACCAGACCCTGGCGGCGATCACCCTCCAGAACTACTTCCGGCTCTACGACAAGCTGGCCGGGATGACCGGAACCGCCATGACCGAGGCCTCCGAGTTCTCGCAGATCTACGGGTTGGAGGTCATGGAGGTCCCCACCCATGTCTCGGTGGCGAGGGTCGACCAGCCCGACGTGATCTACAAGACCGAGGACGCCAAGTACCAGGCGCTGGCCCAGGACATCGAGGAGCGTCACCGGGAGGGCCAACCCGTGCTGGTGGGCACGGTCTCGATCGAGAAGTCCGAACGGGTGGCGAGGTTGCTGGCCAGGCGGGGAATATCCCATGAGGTCCTCAACGCCAAGCACCACGCCCGGGAGGCCGAGATAATCGCCCAGGCCGGCCGTCCCGGGGCGGTCACGGTAGCCACCAACATGGCCGGCCGCGGCGTGGACATCCAACTGGGCGGCAACCCGGAGGGTCTGGCCCGGGCCGCCATGCGGAAGCGACCGGACCTGACGCCTGGTACTCCACCGTGGGAGAAGGAGTACCAGCAGATCCTCGAAACCCACCGGGCCGCGACGGACGAGACCCGGCGGCAGGTGCTGGAGGCCGGGGGTCTCTACGTGCTCGGGACCGAGCGCCATGAGAGCCGCCGGATCGACAACCAGCTCCGTGGACGGTCGGGCCGCCAGGGCGATCCGGGGGAGTCCCGCTTCTACCTGTCCCTGGGCGACGACCTGATGAGGAGGTTCGCCAGCGAGCGGGTCAGCACCATCATGGAGCGCCTCAGGATGCCCGACGAGGTCCCGATCGAGGCGAAGATGGTCAGCAAGGCCGTGGAGCGGGCCCAGTCGCAGGTCGAGTCGCAGAACTTCGAGATCCGGAAGAACGTCCTCAAGTACGACGAGGTCATGAACCGCCAGCGTGAGGTGATCTACGAGTGGCGGGACGGCATCCTTCGCACCCGGCAGAGCCGGGACCTGGTGGTGGGATGGGTGGAGGAGTCGATCGAGGCCACAGTGCGGGCCGGCCTGCCGGAGGACGTGCCGCCGTCCGAGTGGGACTGGGACGGACTGTTCAGGGAGCTCCAGGTCATGTACTCGTCAGAGCTATCACCCCGTGACCTGGCGGGGACAGCCAGATCGGTCGACGAGGTGGTCGAGGCGGTTGCCGATGACGCCGTCCGCCGCTTCGAGGAGCGGGAGACCGAACTGACGCCCGAGGTGATGCGCCGCATCGAGCAGGGTCTTGCCCTCTCGATCATCGACAACAAGTGGCGGGACCACCTGTCGGAGATGGACTACCTGCGGGCCGGGATCGGCCTGAGGGCGATGGGCCAACGGGATCCCCTGACGGAGTACCGCCGGGAGGGTTACGAGATGTTCAGCTACCTGGTCGACTCGGTGAAGCGGGACACCGCCCGCTACCTCTACCGGGTCGAGGTGGCGGAGGCTCGCCGCCGGGCCCAGCCGCGAGCCGCCGTCACCGCGGGTCCGGGACCGCGGCGACCCAAGCAAGCCAAGTCGGTCAAGGTAGGACGCAACGCCCCGTGTCCGTGCGGCTCGGGCCTCAAGGCCAAGCGGTGCTCCAAGACACCCGACTGCATGGCGGCCGCCCGCGCCTGAGTTCCCGGCGGTCGGAAGGTTGTCAAGCAGCTCGGCGCTAGGAGTCGGCTGGGGCGCCGACGACGTCGATGCAGCGTTCCGCCAACCGCGACTGCCCGGGTGCCTGGCGCTTCTAGCGCTTCTTCCGGCGTGGTTTCTCGGAAGGTGCCGGGGTGGGCTCGGGTTTCTTGTATCCGGCAGTGCCCCCAGGGCCATAGCCCACGGCAAGGTTGCTCCTATCGAAGGTGGCGCGGTCGGTCTCTGTTGACCGGGGCGGCCGGCGATGCCTATCGGCCCCGGATTTGCCCGTGAGTATCCGGAAGACCTGTCGTGGGCTCATCGGGATTTCTCCTCCTGGTTGCCCGGTCGCTGGTCCCAATCTTCGATGCAGCGTTCTGCCAGGGGTACCGGATGGACGGATCTGGTCAGGTCGCTGGGGGAGAGGAACACGCTCGCGGGGATCTTCGGATCGAAGGATCGTAGGTAGTTCGCGCCGTCCTCGTCGAGTCGCTGCCAGGCGCCGGAAAAGACATAGCCGGTGGGGCCCACGATGTGGCGGGCCGCCGTGAAGATGTCGCGGGGGAGGTGGCGTGCCCCCTCCCGCCGGGCCGACCACTCAGCGATGGCGGCTCGGCATTTCCTGGTGATCGCGGCAAGGAGTCGGCGCATACCGGGATTCTATGCCGGAAGCCTTCCTAATCGGGCCGTGATCACGCCTCCGCGGGCCGCGAGTCGGCCCGCTCGCCCCGAAGCTCGATGTTCGTCGCGCACCGGTCAGGAAGCCAGCCCCCGACCATTCACGGCGCGAATCCCAGACCCACGAAGAATCGGGGCTAACCTCCCGTCCGTCATGGACCGAACCGATCCGCGCCCGCTCATCGACGACCTGCGCGCCCGCCTCTCGGACGCCCGGAGGTTCCTTTGATGTCGACTCCAAGCTCGCCGACCTGGTCGAGCTGAGGGCACAGGTCTCCCTTCCCGACCTCTGGGACGACCCTGATCGAGCCACCCGCCTGACCCGCCGGCTGGGCCGGATCGAGCGCTTGGTGAACCGGGTGGAGGCCATGGAGAACGACCTGGACGACGCGGGCATCCTCGTCGACCTGGCCCGAGAGGAAGGCGACCGAGCCACCCTCGACGAGGTGGCTCGCGACCTTGACACCACCGAGCGGCGGATCGCGGATCTCGAGGAGGAGTCGCTCTACTTCGGCGAGTACGACGACCATGCCGCCATCCTCAGCGTGCACGCCGGCGCCGGGGGCGTCGACGCCCAGGACTGGGCGGAGATGATGGTCCGCATGTACGTCCGCTACCTGACCGAGCTGGGCTTCGAGCACGAGATCGACGACCTCCAGTCGGGAGAGGAGGCCGGCATCAAGTCGGCCACCCTGACTGCCGAGGGAGAGCATGCGTACGCGGTTCTCGAGGCCGAGCGCGGTGTCCATCGCCTGGTACGCATATCACCCTTCGACTCCAACGCCCGCCGCCACACCTCCTTCGCCGGGGTGGACGTGGTGCCGCTGGTGGAGGATGCGGCCGTCGAGATCAGCCCGGACGACCTACGGATCGACACCTACCGCTCCCAGGGCGCCGGTGGCCAGCACGTGAACACCACCGACTCGGCGGTCCGGCTCACCCACCTGCCGACCGGCATCGTGGTGGCCTGCCAGGCGGAGCGCTCCCAGCTCCAGAACCGGGCCAGGGCCATGGCGCTTCTCAAGGCGAAGCTGGCCGAGCTGGCCCGTGTCCGCCAGCAACAGGAACTGGACGAGATTCGTGGGGAGCAGACCGAAGCTGCCTGGGGGCGCCAGATCCGCTCCTACGTCCTCCAGCCCTACCAGCAGGTGAAGGACCTCAGGACGGGGCTGGAGGTCGGCAATGTCCAGGGCGTGCTGGACGGCGGCCTCGGAAGGCTCACCGAGTCCTACCTGCACTGGCGCCGGGCCAACCGGGAGCGGAAGGATCGGAGGGACGCCGGGGTTGACACCCCCTCCTAAACCCTTTGAGTAGTGGGGACCCGTTGGTAGTCTCAGCATCCCGTACGCTTCCGGACTCGGTGGGACAGGGACGTTCATGATCCGACTGCATAATGTTGCCAAGGTCTACGACGGTGGGGTGGTGGCAGTCCAGGAAGTGAGCATGGACGTGCGCAAGGGGGAGTTCGTCTTCCTGGTGGGTCCGTCAGGCTCGGGGAAGTCCACGCTGATCCGGATGTGCCTGCGCGAGGAGAAGGTGACCCGGGGCAAGATCTGGGTGGCCGGCAAGGACATCACCAAGCTCCCCACATGGCGGGTTCCGTACCTCCGCCGCACCGTCGGAACCATCTTCCAGGACTTCAAGCTGCTGCCCACCAAGACCGTGGCCGAGAACGTGGCCTTCGCCCTCAAGGTGACCGGATGCCCGCGCTCCATCGTGCGCCGCCAGGTGAACACGGTGCTGGAACTCGTGGGCCTCTCGGCCAAGACCGACCGTTATCCCCGGCAGCTGTCCGGCGGTGAGCAGCAACGGGTGTCCATCGCCCGGGCCTTCGTCAACCGGCCGCCGATCCTGCTGGCCGATGAGCCGACCGGCAACCTCGACCCCGCCACGTCGGTGGGCATCATGAGGCTGCTAGACCGGATCAACCGCACCGGCACGACGGTGATGATGGCCACCCACGACTTCGCCATCGTGGACGCGATGCGCCGCCGGGTGGTGCAGCTCGACCGGGGGCGGGTAGTCCGGGACCAGGGCGAGTCGGGCTACGAGTCGTCCGAAGAGACGTGAGCACCTTTCTCTTTCTGATCGGCGAGGCCTTCGTCAACCTGCGCCGCAATGCCCTGGTGGCGACCGGCGCCGTCCTGGCCGTGTTCGTGTCCCTGGCGCTGGCGTTCGGCGCGCTGGTGTTCAACGAATTGGTCCGGGTCAACACCCTGCAGTGGCAGCAGGGAGACCACCTGATCATCTTCCTTAAGGACGAGGGCGGTCCGGTGGCCCACAGCGAGCTCCTGGCTCAGATCAACGACTATCCCGAGGTGAAGAACGCCTGGTACATGGACAAGGCGGGCGCCTACCAGGAGTTCCTGGAGATCTACAGCGACCAGCCGGCGCTGGCTGCCACGGTGACGGCGGCCGATCTTCCCGCCTCGATCCGGGTGGAGCTCGAGGACATCTCGACCTACCAGGAGGTCCAGTTCCGGTTGGTGGGTCACCCGCTGCTCAGGCGTCTCTCGGTGTTCAGCGAGGGGATCGAACGATTGCTCAGCCTCACCGGAGTGCTCAACTCCATCGGTTTCGGCCTGGTGGTGCTCATGGGGGCGTCGGCGGTGGTATTGATCGCCAACACCATCCGCATGGCCATCTATGCCCGGCGGGAGGAGATCGCCATCATGAAGCTGGTGGGCGCCGGCAACTGGTTCATCCGCGTCCCGTTCATCATCGAAGGCGCCACGGTCGGCCTGCTGGGAGGTGGGCTGGCTGCGGCGGCGGTGTTCGCCAGTCACAACCTGCTGGAGCGGATCCCGACCGACATTCTGATCCGCTTCCAGGTTGACCAGGGGTTCCTGCTGAGCCGGGCCATCCTGATCCTTACCTTCGGCGGTCTGGCGGGATTCATCGGGAGCAGCCTCGGGCTGAGACGCTTTCTGAGGGTGTGACCGTGCGCCGGCTGGGGCTGGTCGGGGCATTGGTGCTGGCCGTGCTGGGGGTCATGGCGGCCGCGCCGGTGCTGGTCGAGGCCCAGGACGAGGAGCAGCGTCTCGATCAGGTCGAGCGGCAGATGGCCGAGCTTGAACGGCTGATCGAGGGCGCGGAGGCGGAGCGCACGGCCTACGTGGAGCAGATCGAGGAAACGGAAGCCCGCATGGAGGAGTTGAGGGTGCGACTCTGGGCGGCGGAGGATCAGTTGACCTCGGCGGACGCGGCGGTGGCGGTGAGCCGGGATGCCTTCACGGGCCTCAGCCGCCGGGTCAGGCTGATGGACGCCGAACTCGCCAGGACCAGGCTGGACCAGCGGGTCACCGGGGAGTCCCTCCGGGAGCGAACGGTCGAGATGTACATGAGCAGCGCGACCGGGATCAACTCCCTGTTCGCGGGCGCCTGGGATCCGGAGTCCAACTCGATCCGGCTGGAGTATTCGCGCCGCCTGCTGGAGGACACGGAGTTGCTGCTGCACTCGCTCGAGATCCTGGAGCGCCAGGAGGTGACCCGCCAGCAGGAACTGGTGCGTGAACAGGAGCGCGAAGCAGAACTGCTCACCCGGCTGGAGGCGGAGCAGGCCCTGGCCCAGCAGTATCGCGCGGAGGTGGCGTCGGCACGGGAGCAGCTCGGCGAGGAGTTGGTTCGGCAGGAGGAGTTGCTGGCCGAGGTGATCGGCGAGATCGAGGACCATGAGAATCACGTGGCCGCCCTGGAGGCCGAGTCCAAGAGGATCGAGCTCGAGATTCTCCGGCGCCAGGTCCGCGAGGGGCGGGCGCCGGGCGTCCTGGCCTGGCCGGTGGGCGGCGCCCTCACCTCACCTTACGGGTGGCGCATCCATCCCATTTTCGGTGATCGCCGCCTGCACACCGGGATCGACCTTCGAGGCAGTACCGGGGAGCCCATCCACGCCGCCGCCAACGGCACGGTGATCCTGGCGGGGACCTGGGGAGGTTACGGGCGGACCGTGGTGGTGGACCACGGCGGGGGCCTTTCGACCCTCTATGCCCATGCGTCCCGGATCGCGGCGAGCGAGGGCGAGGAGGTGCTGGCCGGCGAGGTGGTGGCGTACGTCGGGTGCACCGGCTTCTGTACCGGTCCCCACCTGCACTTCGAGGTGCGGGAAGTGGGCAGCCCGGTGGACCCGATGCTCTACCTGCCGAGGTGAGATCGTGAACCGTGAGAAGAAGAACGCGGGCTCGGTTATCGCCTCGAACCGCCGGGCGCGGTTCGACTACGTGTTCGACGAGGAGTACGAGGCCGGCATCGTGCTGACCGGCTCCGAGGTGAAGAGCCTGCGAGCGGGCCAGGTCCAGCTCCGAGAGGCCTACGGCCTGGTACGCCGGGGCGAGGTGTGGCTGCTGGGCATGCATATCGCTCCCTACGAGATGGCCCGACACGGTGGCCACGAGGCCAAGCGGGAGCGCAAGCTGCTACTACACAGCCGGGAGATCGGGCGGATCAACAGCCGCGTCCAGGAGCGGGGTCTCACCATCGTTCCGGTCAAGATGTACTGGAAGAACGGGCGGGTCAAGGTGCTGATCGGGGTCGGCCGGGGGTCCCGTCGCTACGACAAGCGGCAGAAGCTGAAGGCCCGTGAGATGGAGCGAGAGGCACGCCGGGCCATGTCGGACCGCCGCCGGTCGACGTGAGACTCCCCGTGGGTAGGGGCGAGGCCGCTTGTCACGGGACGGGTGTACACTGATCGAACAATCTCCATTGGGGGTGAACAGGTTTCGACGTCGGTAGTAGAGGTGTCGGAAGCGAGCCGAGGTCACCGGAGTCCTCGTTAAACAGCCGGTAACAACCATAAGTGCCAAGCCAAACCTTGCACTGGCTGCCTAGAGAAAGGTAGCCCGTCCCCCGGAGGGGTTCCTGCCCCCTTCGGAGTGGGCGTCGCTCAGCAGGATGGACCCTCCGGGATGCCCGGACCGGAGGTTTGAGATCAATCCGGGTGTAGGGCGGACGGTCACTCGCCGATGGAGTCCGACCGCCTGAAGGCTCGCCATCGGCTGCGCTCGGAGA
>WTGW01000204.1 GCA_011523395.1 Acidimicrobiia bacterium | reverse complement strand
TCAGTGGTCAGTGGTCAGTGGTCAGTGGTCAGTGGTCAGTGGTCAGTGGATGTTGCAACTCGGGGAGGAACAAACAACACGACAAATCTATGGGCACGAGGATGACTTGATTACCTCTAGGTCGCAAACTGGTCACCAGCCACTGGCCACCGGCCACTACAACTAGCACCTGCCCACAAGGAGAAGATGTTGAGCACCCCGGCGGAAGAGCCGCTGAGAGCGGCAACCTATCTGGGTGACAACACGCTGCCGATCATGCGTGACCTGGTGGAGTACCTCGCGGAGGCGACCGGCGTGGAGGTGGTGGTCGATGACGAGGCGGGGAAGACAACCGTCGAGGCGCTCCGCCACGCACCCACGCTCGACCTGGTCTGGATGTGCGGTTACCCGACCGTATCGCTCATCGCGGCCGGCCGGATGTCGCATGCGATCGTGGCCGCGCCCGTGTTCGCCGGCCACGGGGGGCCGGTCTACCACGCGGTGATCGTCACCCACGCGACCGGTCCGCCATCATTGGCCGCCGCGCTGGAGACCAGGCTGGCCGTGAACGAGCTCGAGTCCTGGTCCGGCTTTCTCGGGCTCAAGGCGCATGTCGAGCGACCCTTCCCCGGTAGATGGTTCGCCGACCAGGCCGTGACCGGCTCGCACCGGGCGTCGCTCGACGCTGTGGCCGATCGCGCCTGTGACGTCGCATCGATCGACGTCACCGTCTGGGACCACGCACTGGCCGAGAGACCCGCGGAGCTAGCGGGACTTCGCGTGATCGACCGGACCGTCGACTGGCCGGCACCACCCTTCAGCTTGAGTTCCAAGTTGGAGCCCGGACCACGCAACAGCCTCCGAGAAGCGCTGCATGCCCTCGGTCCGGCAGACATCGCCTCGCTGGACGGCGTGGTTCCCGCCGGAGTCGATCTCTACCAGGACATGATCCTGCCGCCGCGGCGGAGAACATGAATCACGGCATGACTCACGAGCTCGGCCGGAGTTTGCGGCCATTCAGCAGCGTCCCGATCGGGGTGTAGCGGATGAAGAACTGGTAGCTCAGGAGGAGCAGCACCGTCACGGCCACCGAGATCATCAGGAACTTGACCTCCGCAGGAAGGTTCCAGTCCCTTACGACTGCTTGCGCGGCCACCACCACCGGAAGGTGGGCGAGGTACAGCCAGTACGAGGAGTCGGAGAGGTAGCGGACCCCAGGACGTTCCTCAGAGAGCAGCACCCGGAACAGCCCCATCAGCCCGAAGCACATCCCCCAGGCGTAGACGACCTGCAGGACGGACGCGACCGGCCATGAAAAGGCCTTCTCGTCGAAGGTGAATACCAGCCCGGCCGGAAGCACGATCAGGATCGAGACCGGCAGGAAGAGCCACCACGGTCTCCCCACCGTGTCGACCAACAGCTTGCCGCTGCGTCCCCGGCGGCGGTACATCAGGGCCCCGAATGCGAAGAAGGTGGCGTAGTAGGCGAGAACGTGGGGAAGCGGAATGAGGCCATCCGAGGTGTCGGGCCCGAAGACCGGGTAGGCGCCTCCCCCGCCCATGTACAGCTGCGGCACGATCGTGAGGGGGATCATCGACGACATGACCCACCGCGGCCAGGTCGCCTGCCCCGAGCCATGAGGATCCCGGCGGTCCACCGCCCACGCCACGATGGCGAAGCCGGCCACCAGCCAGAGGAGGAACCAGAGGAACCAGAGGTGGAAGAAACGCTGGATCGTGGACAGATCGAGCCGGCCGGATGCACCATCGTCGCCCTCCGTCTCGACGGCGCCTGCTCCCCAGCCCGGTATCTCTGACCACTCCAACCCTTCTGGAAGCGGATCCCCGCCTCCGTAGGCCACCAGCAGGTCGGCCGCCTTCTCGTGGCCGAAGTGGAAGGCCACCCCGAGGGGCGTCTCGCCCTCCGAGGCGGTGGCCACCGGCGCCGGCTCGGCCCCGCGCGAGAGCAGCACGTCCAGCATCTCCACGTCACCGGTCAGGGCGGCGGCGTGGAGAAGGGTCCATCCGCCCGGCTCGCCACGGAGGTCGGGATCGAAGCCGCTGTCCAGCAGCTGCGCCACCCCGGAGACGTCACCGGCGAACACGTTGCCCCAGATGTCATCGTCCGCGACCTGGGCTGCCGGTGCGGATATGGCCGCCCAGTCCCCGACGAGACTGGTCAGCGGGACGATCGTGAACAGGCCGATCAGGAGCGGGAGCGCCACCCGGCGCAGCCGGTGGTTCAGCAGGGCGCCTAGACCGCGGCGCCGCCACAGCAGGGCGGTGAAGAACCCGCTCATCAGGAAGAACACCGGCATGCGGAAACCGTGGACCGCCCACAGGAACTCGTCGAACAGCCCGTCGAAGCCGGAAGTGCGGTCCTG